>NZ_LT630003.1:2174772-2485454 GCF_900105615.1 Lacrimispora sphenoides JCM 1415
CCGATCAGAACACCGGATACCTTACCAATACCGCCGTTTACAGATACACCTCCGATGGTACATGCCGCAATGGCTTCCAGCTCCCAGCCCATTCCCATATTAACAGAGGAACCGCCGGACTTTGCGCCTACAAGGAAACCTCCCAATGCATAAAGGGCTGCTGCTGTTACATAAATGATGATTTTCGTTTTCTTTGTATTAACGCCGGAAACTTCTGCTGCCTGTTCATTTCCGCCGATGGCGTACATATATTTGCCGTGAGGTGTTTTATTATAAACAAACCAGATCACAAACCCGACTGCAAGGGCAATTAAGAACAGATAAGGAATGAATCCAAAAAGCCTGCCCTTTGCTACCTCTGTATAAGCAGGGCGGTAACCGCCGATTGGAGTCGCATTGGTATAAACAAGGCAGACACCGTAAACAATCAGCTGCATGCCCAAAGTTCCGATAAAAGCCGGAACCTGAAGTAAAGAAACAACCATACCATTGATCAGGCCGAAAATCGCACAAACAGCGATACAGATTAACAGCACAACGAACACCCACCAGATTCCGAAATCAGGAAGATTGGGAAAAAACTTTCCGCTGTATCCTGGTTTCTGAAGCAAGGTACCTGCAAGGCAGGCGGAGAGCCCTACCATACGTCCGGCGGAAAGGTCCGTACCTCTGGTGATCAGACATCCGGATACGCCGCAGGCAATGATAAATCGGGGCGCTACGTTTAAAGCGATGTTTTTTAAGTTATCAGGGGTACCAAAGGATGGCTGCTTAATTGCAGTAAAAATCGCCAGCATGATGAGAACGACGATGATTCCATTATTAATAAGAAAATCCTTTATATTAACTTTTTTTGTTTGCATAGGTAAATCTTTCGAGTTAACCTTCTTCGATGTCATGATTTAACCTCCTGTGTGAAATTTTCTGTTTCTTTATCGTTTAAATCGAATTTAGTGGCTAATGCCATTATTTTCTCCTGAGTTGCCTCATCATCTTCCAGCTCTCCGGTAATATGGCCATTGCACATAACGATAATCCGGTTTGACATGCCGATCAGTTCCGGCATTTCGGAAGAAATCATGATAATCGATTTTCCCTGCTTTACCAGATCTATCATGATCTGATAAATCTCATATTTTGCACCGACGTCAATTCCTCTGGTGGGTTCATCCATGATCAGAATATCCGGGTTATTCGCCAGCCATCTGGCGATGATCACCTTTTGCTGGTTCCCTCCTGACAGAGACTGTATCAGGGTCCTGTCATTGGGCGTCTTGATGCTCAGCTTTGCGATGCTCTCTTTTACAACCTGCCCCACCTTTTTGCTGTTAATGGTTCCGGCTTTGGTATAATTCCGGTAAGAAGCAATAGCCGTATTATCTGCAATGCTTAAGCAGCCAATAATGCCGGTTCCACGTCTGTCCTCTGTGATCATTCCCACAGAATCGTTAATGGCATCCTGGGGACGCTTGATCGTTACCTTTTTACCAAGGATCTCGATCTCACCGCTTGCAATATGGCGCATTCCAAAAATTGCTTCCATCAATTCTGTTCTCTGAGCACCTACCAGGCCTCCAAATCCCAGAATCTCTCCTTTCTTTAATTCAAAGGAACAATCCCGGAAGGAGCGTGCGTGGATGCTGCTTACATGGCTTACTTTTAAAACAGTTTCATCTGTCCGGTAATCTTCCTTAGGAGGATAGACGTTGCTTAATTCCCGGCCCACCATCTGCTTTACGATTTCATCATCCGAAATGTCCTTGACCTCCCAGGAGCCTACGTACGTTCCATCTCGCATGATTGTAATGTCATCGGCGATCTGCCGGATCTCTGCCATCTTATGGCTGATATATATCATAGAAACACCGCGGGATTTTAAATCCCTGACGATCCGAAACAGCGCTTCCACTTCATTATCAGTCAGTGATGAGGTCGGTTCATCCAAAATTACCAGCTTTGCATTCTGGCTCACTGCCTTTGCAATTTCCACTGACTGCATTTGTCCGATTGATAGTGTCCCAAGTTTTGCCCTGGGATTAAAACTCATTTTTACATCTTTTAACCACTTTTCCGCTTCCTGGTTCATGGTCTTATGGTCAATCATCTTTAGCGGACCTACTTTTATTAAGGGATACCTTCCAAGGTACATATTTTCCGCAATAGAACGCGCCGGAACCGGCTGCAGTTCCTGATGCACCATGGCAAGCCCTTTGCGAAGGGCATCATCGGGATTTGCGATGCTCACATCCTTCCCGTCAATCAGAACCTTTCCTTCATCCATATTATAAATGCCGAAAAGGCATTTCATAAGGGTCGACTTACCTGCTCCGTTCTCACCCATTAGGGCATGAACGGTACCGGGACGTACTTTTAAGTTGATTTTATCAAGCGCTTTAACACCAGGGAAGGATTTGCTGACCCCTATCATTTCCAGTCTGTATTCCTCTGCCATCCCGTTTCTCCTTTCCTCTTTATTGCCCATGTTCTCTGGGCATTAAGGTATACCTGTAACTCCGGGAAACCTTTAAAAATCGGGTGTGCCTTACCGACACACCCGTTTCTTTTACCGGCTGCTGGAAATTATTTTAATTTATTAAGAATTTCCTGAGCATTATCCTTGGTAACCTTGATATAGTCTACCATGTTTACATTATCAACGGATTCACCCTTGATAAACTTAACAGCCATATCGCCTGCTGTACGAGCCTGTGAGAAGTGGTCATTGAATACAGTACCTGTCTGCTTGCCATCGATAACGTTCTGAACAGCTTCTGTCAGAGCATCAACACCTACTAAATAGATGTCTTTGTTTACGGTACGTCCTGCTGCTTCGATTGCCTGAAGGGCACCAAGTGCCATAGCATCGTTGTTGCATAAGATAACTTCAATCTGATCACCATACTGTGTTAAAGCATCCTGAGCGATCTGCTGAGCTTTTGCCTGATCCCAGTCACCACGCATCTTTAACAGTTCTTTTACCTGCATGCCTGAATCTGTAAGAGCTTTAACAGAGAATTCTGTTCTGTACTGAGCATCTACGTTCTCCGGGTCACCCTGGATCATAATATAAGAAACAACGCCGTCGCCGTTAATATCGCCTTTGTTGGAAGTTTCAAAAATTTCTTCTCCCTGATAGGTACCGGACTGTCTAGCGTCACAACCTACATAAGTAGCGTTAATCTTGTCATCGCTCCATCTCTGCTCTTCCTGAGTATCTGGCTCACGGTTAATGTAAACAACCGGGATTCCTGCTGCCTTACACATATCTGTGATTTCCGGAGCAGAAGAAGCCTGCACAAGGTTTAAAATCAATACATCATATTTCTGGGTAATGAAGTTCTGGATCTGGTTGGTCTGTTCAGCCTGATCACCCTTACCATCCTGGATTACAACATTTTCTTTCTTAAAGCCTAAGTCCTCTGTCAGATAGCGCTGAAGCTCTGTACGGTAAAGAGTCATAAAGTTATCATCAAATTTGTAAATTGAGATACCGACTTTCTTGTCCGCTACATCTCCGCCAACAGCTTCTTTAACTGCTTCTGCGGTGGTTTCTGCGCTTGTGTCCTCTTTCTTGGTCTCCGCTGCTGTAGTCGCCTCTGGTGCAGCCGTTGTTCCCTTGGAACCTGCTCCGCAGCCTGCCATGGAAAATACCATTGCTGACGCAAGGCCTACTGCTAATGCTTTTTTGAGTAATCTCATGATAAATCCTCCCTTATCATTATATTGTTATCGATTGGTGTTTTTACCTTACCGACATGCACATTATAGCTTTCTTTTGTGCAGTTTACCATATAATATTTTTTGGATATGTATCGATTTTTTTAGATTCTTCCTTTTTCTATCAAAAAAATTCGATATTTTTACTCACTATGCACAACTGACCGCCCATTACTGGGCGGTCAGTGCCTTCTGCCTGCATTCATAATACTTATCCCGGTCCAATTTTACAATTTCCTGTACATTTTGACCAAGAGATTCCGCAGCAGCGATTTTGAAAATAACTTTTGCATATTCCTGGCTGTCACATTGAACTGTTCCAAACAGTTTTCCCGTGCGCAGCCCTTCAAGCCCCTGAGGCGTGCCGTCTATCCCTACAATTTTAACCGGCCTCATGTCCCCTTTCCGATCCAGAGCGTCGGCAGCTCCCAAAGCCATGTCATCATTGTTGCATATCACCACTTCCACCTCATCCGGATACTCCAAAAGCCACTGCTCCATCCAGGCAGATGCCTGGCTTCTGTCCCAATTGGCAATTCCTCCGGTGATCTTTTCTAACGGAACTCCGCCATCCTTTAAGGTCTGAATGGACCATTCCGTACGGATTAAGGAGTCCTGATGGCTGTTTTCTCCTTCCAAAAGAACATAACTGACTTTACCATCCCCATTTAAGTCAAGGGAAGAAGGATCTTTCTTATAAGCATCCACCAGGATGTTGCCTTGTAGGGTTGCAGACTCTTTCGCATTTTCTCCCACATAGTAAAGCTTTTCCCAGCGCCGCATATCCTCCTCCACCGGCTCCCGGTTAAAGAACACGACCGGAAGGCTGGCATCCATGGCTTTGCTGATGATATTGGAGGCCACGGAGCGGTCCACAATATTTACGCAGATGGCATCATATCCAAGGGAAATGAAACGGTCCACCTGACTGTTCTGGGTATTCTGATTCCCCTTGGCATCCACAATATCCATGACTACCTTAATACCTGTTTCCTTTTCATATTCCTTGGCTTGTTCCTCAATATTTCCCCTGAGCGTATTGATAAATGAATCATCTCCACGGTATAGGGTCACCCCGATACGTATGGACTTTTTTTCTTCCT
Source organism: Lacrimispora sphenoides JCM 1415 (assembly GCF_900105615.1). NCBI lineage: Bacteria > Bacillati > Bacillota > Clostridia > Lachnospirales > Lachnospiraceae > Lacrimispora > Lacrimispora sphenoides. The sequence continues at coordinate 2,179,593 of NZ_LT630003.1, forward strand.
TTCCACCCTCCTTCCCGCTCTGATAAAACACTCCCCAAAGTGTCAGCAGCAGGATAACCACCACCGCCAGGATACCATATCGTTTCTTCATATTCCATCCCCCATCTTAATCAATTGGATACAAAATCCTTTCAAATTTGCTTTCCCGTAGATTGGCCTTTTGAATATAGTAAGAATCCAAAACAATTTGTGTTCTTTGAAGCCCCCCATGAACCGCTTCCACAGCCTTTTCGATGCTCATATAGCCCGCATCAAACTGGTCACTTACCACCAGTCCCTTAATAATTCCATTGTCCAGCTCCTTTAAAAGTTTGGTCGTGCTGCCGATTCCGTAAAGTCCATCAATGACATTGCCGTATACCGGGCTCCCTGAAATGATATCCGCAGACTCATCAAGGCTCCTGACATCAATCGCTGCAATGACTGCTTTTCCGCTTCCGGGGTAAACCATGCCCTCTATGGCCTCCCTGAAGATTCCCTCCTCCTTTTTCTCAAAAAGCTTCATGGAAAATCCGGATTTTGATAGAGCGGATACCAGTCCGTCATATACCTCCCTGTTATACCCGTACTCAAGCCCTTCCGTAAAAATCCATACAGGGACATCCGGAGAATTCTCCGCTGCAATAGCCTGTCCCAGCAATCCTCCTTCCTCCTCATAATCCGGAGATATGCCGCTTTTAACCTGATCATTGGGAGGTAAGTTTCCCAACATAACGGCAGGACTGTTTAAAACCATATCATCCATCTTTTTTACACATTCCACCGGCTTTACGGGAATCAGGACCACAGCTGATGCGCCGTCGTTTATTTCCCTCTGAACCAGTTCTATCTGCTGATTGGCATCCCCTTTCTCATAGAGTGTAATAAAGCTGATATCTACGTTGTACTCCTCTGCCGCCTTATCAGCACCCTTTCTGAAATTTACGTAATAGTCATCGGAAGTATCGCCGATGATGACGGAAACCGGATATATTTCTGTTTTCTTCTCCTTGATGATCAAATCCGTGGAGGATAAAAGAAACAGGAATACAAGCACTCCCGCCAGCAGAGTCCACAATATTTTTTCCTGTTTTGTCATAATCTACTTTCCTTTTCATCGCCCATGCTTTTTGGGCATAGAGGTATACCCGAAGGGTGATTCCTTTTCATCGCCCATTCTCTTCGGGCATAGAGGCAGAACTATAGGGAACCGCGGGAAGGCAGATGGTGATCACCGTTCCTTCATCAGGCTCTGACTCAATGATCAGGCCGTACTTTTCCCCAAAATACAGCTTGATCCTCTCATTGACGTTTTTCACGCCAATCCCTGAACCCTTTTTTGAAGTGACATGGACCTGATCGGAAAATAAGCCCGCCACCTGGTCTTCTGTCATTCCAAGGCCATTGTCCTTCACCATAAAGAATAAGTCATTTCCTTCTTTCCAGACCTTTAAAATAATTTCTCCGTCTCCATCCATGAACTCCATTCCGTGATAGATGGCATTTTCCACAAGCGGCTGCAAAACCAGCTTTAAACAGGAAAGCTCCATACATTCCTCGGATGCATCAATCTCGTAGGAGAATTTATTCTTAAAACGCATGTGCTGGATCATCAAATAATTCCGCACGTGCTCCAATTCATCCCTGACCGTAATAATGCTCTTTCCCTTGCTTAAACTGATCCGGAAGAACCGGGCCAGGGCCGTCACTGCTTTGACCGCCTCCGCCTTTTGCTCGTTTTCAATCATCCACACGATGATGTCAAGGGTATTATAAAGGAAATGGGGATTGATCTGCGACTGTAAGGTATCAAATTCCTGTTTTCTTTTGGCCTCATGCTCTGCTACGATGTCGTCCATCAGGACCCGGATCTGTTTTGCCATATTTTTAATGGAATTTCCCAGATGCTGGATTTCATAGGACCCTCCGATGGAAATTGCCGCCTGCAAATTCCCCTCTTCCAGAATTCCCACGGATTTTTCCAGATCCTTGATGGGATTGGTGATACGGGATGAAATATAGGAGTTAATCAGGGCGAGTATAAACAGGATCAGGGTTATGAGGAACACGATAAAAAGCCTGGTTTTAATGGAATTTAAAGAAACCACATTTTTAGGCGTCACTCCAATGATCTTCCAGCCCGTATAGCCAATGGATTTTACCGTAATGTTCCGGGTCTCCCCCTGAAAATCCTCCCGGTGGTTTCCATCTTTATAGCCGGCAGCCACCAGATTGTTCTCCTGCATCCGGCCGGAATCGATGAGCTGGATCTTGGGATGGTACAGGATCTGCCCGTCATTGCTGATCAGATACACATAGCCGCCCTTTCCTGTGGTCACTCCGTCAAAAAGATGTTCCAGGCTGGAATAACTTAAATCTACCAAAAGCACGCCCTGGGTGGTAGAGGTACCTTCCGTCAGCTCCACGGCCCTTGATAAAGATATCACCCACCGGTACTGGTTTTCATTGCTGTCAAATACATACTGGACATGGGGATAAGAGAAGTGTTGGTTTTCCGTCTTCTCCAAAGCATTCAAAAACCAATTTTCCCCGGTCACATCAAGACCGCTTTTAAGCCTTGCGGCAGGAACCGCTTCCACCATGGTGCCTGATTGGGAAAAGAGAGCGATATTGTCCACATTATCCTTGTTGTTATCATACAGGAGGGTGATCTCGTTATTAATGGATTCCGAAGAAAGATCGGCATTTTTTACGGCGCCATAATACAGGGAGTCCGACAGCTTCATGACCGTAAGCAGATAAGACTCCACAGACCTGGCTACCTGATGTATCAGGCTCTGGTTTTCCTCCTGCACCATTTCTCCCACCTGGGTGGAAAGGCGCTGGTATAAGGAAAAGGTTATTAAAAGACTGGCTGCCAAAGCAGTCACGGTAAAATATACAAAAATAGTATAACGAATGCTTATATTCTTTCTTTCCATATTATCGTCTATCCTTTTGGACAAGGCCCACACCGCTTTAAAGCCTGCCCCGCTTTATCGGGCACCGGGTGTTATACCCGGAGGGTGCTTCCATTACCTGGCTCCGCGGAATTTAGTCGGTGATACTCCGAATTTTTTCTTAAATACATAGCTGAAATAATTTTGTTCCTGATATCCCACCTTCGCTGCCACCACATAGGTCTTATCGTCGGTTTTGTTAAGCAGTTCTACCGCCTTATTCAGACGGATATCTGTCAGATAGGCGATGTAAGCCTGTCCGGTTTCTTTTTTAAACATGGTAGAAAAATATGCCGGGCTCATATGAAGGTGGCGGCATATCATTTCCACAGACAAATCAGGATTCTGGTAGTGGTCCATAATATACTGCTTTGCTTCCTGAATTACCTGGCGTGTGGTGAAATCACGCTCCTGGTTAATGAACTGGTTCATTTTTCCTGCAATCTTAAAAAGCCACTGGCCAAATTCCTCTTTCTTTTTTATCCTATCAAAGATTTCCATGCCCTTTAGCTCTCCGCCCATAATATCCTCAAGGGCCAGGTCATACTGCTGCATCATCTGAAGGACACTGTTTAATACGCCGAACATGTAAACCTGCTGCTGGCGGTAATGGACTTTTGCGGATTCCATCTTTTCAATGATCCTGGAAACCGCTGCTTCGATCTTTTCGTCGGGGCCGAATTTTATGGCTGAGATTAAATCCGCTTCTGTTACACTGTCAAATTCCAGCTTTCCTACTCCCACCGGCTCCATATCATTGATGTAAATGGTGGTCCCTCTTCCTGCTATGGCTTTATAGCCCAGAGCGTCAATGGAAGACTGATATGCTTCTCTAAATCCGGTCAGTTCCCGGAAGCTTTTGCCAATGCCCATGGAGACCGGCACCTCCAGAATCCGCTTTGTTTCCTTGCAGATATCCCCCAGTACATCGATCAGCCCTGTGGTAGAGTTGTCATCATCAAGAGCAACGATCACCACCATTTCCGCCTCTGAAACGGACTGGAAAAGTGCGAACCGGCAATAACCCTCTAATTTTTCTCTTACGATCTGCATGACGGATATGGGGATGAGTTCCTCCTCATTGTGAAGGGACAGAGTTTCCCTGACCTCCCCCTTTTCCACATCAATGGCAACGATGATCCATTTCCTTGCACCCATGACAGGCACGCCATACTCCCTAAGCTTTTGCTCCACCAGCTCTTCCGGAAGATTTTTGTGTACCAGATCATTAAAAAACTGCTCCCTGATGATGGGAAGGCTTTTCCGGTAATTCTCCCGAAGACGGCTTAGATTCCTTTTTTCTTCTATTTCCTGATCCAGATTCCCTTTGATCCTTTTTAATATGGAGGTCAGTTCTTCCACATTGACCGGCTTTAAGATGTACTCCGTCACATTCAGCTTGATTGCCCTCTGGGCATATTCAAAATCATCATAGCCGGAAAAGATCACCACCTTCATGGAAGGGTACCGCTGCCGTACCTTTTCTGCAAGTGCCAGGCCATCCATGTATGGCATCCGGATATCCGTCAAAACTACGTCAGGTTCCAAAATCTCGATCTTTTCCATGGCATCTTCCCCATTTTCCGCATCTCCCACCACCCGGAATCCAGCTGCCTGCCATTCGATCTTTTTTATAATGCTTTTACGTACTTCTTCTTCGTCATCTACTAAAATTATGCTGTATAAGTCCATGCTGTTCTTCCCCTCTAATAATCCTGTCGGGTATACTTAAAACCCAAAACCATGGGCAATAAACCAGGTTACTGCTGCTGTATCTGATAAAGCAGGGCATTAACGATTGCCGCTGCCACATTGCTTCCTCCCTTTCTTCCCCTGGCCACAATAAAGGGGATATCAGAAAGGGACATGATCATTTCCTTTGACTGGACCACATTGACAAAGCCCACCGGAACGCCGATGATCAGCCTGGGATGGATTTTCCCTTCCTTTATTAATTCATAAAGGCGCACTAAGGCTGTGGGGGCGTTTCCTACTGCAAAAATACAATTCTCCGAAAGCTCTGACGCCTTATCCATGTTGGCACAGGCGCGGGTGGTATGGTGAAGCTTTGCGTATTCTGCAACATCCTCATCGGCCATAAAGCAGCTGACGCTGCATCCATTGCGTTTTAAGGCACCCTTATTAATGCCGGCCATTCCCATATTCGTATCCGTAATGATCCGCACGCCTTCCTTTAATGCCCGGATCCCTTCCTGTACGGCGTGGGGCGAAAATACCAGATTATCCGCATATTCAAAATCGGCGGTGGTATGAATCACCCGTTTGATCACCAATTCACATTCCGGATCAAGGACTTTTTCTCCAAGCTCCATGGTGATCAGTTCAAAACTTCTCTTTTCTATTTCCTCGGGAAGTACCCGCTCAAGCTCTTTAAGCTCCATCTGTTTCTCCTTGTTTCTCCTTATAAGTCCGCAGTGCCGCTCGCAAAACCTGCGGTTTTGCGAGCTCACGGGCATTCGCCCTTTGAAATAGGCCATGAGAAGATTTTCTTATGTGCAAGCACAACGAAAATCTTCTCCTGTCCTATTTCACACTGCTCATTGCTTTCGTGAACATTATCCCATAGATCTGTTCCATGTCAAGGCTGTCCCTTAACAGGGCGGCCAGCCGTTCATATTGCTCTTCCTTGTATTCCTGGTAGTTAAAACTGCCATCCAGATCCAGGGTAATACCCTTCTTCTTTGCAAGAGCTTCTACAATGGTCATTGCAATCCCTTCTTTATCAAAGAAGCCATGGATATAAGTACCGTATACATTTCCCCTCTGGCAGCCGTCCATTTTCGCCTGGTGGGAACCGGACTGGCATTCCATGACATAGGCAAGAGGCGGTACGGATCTGGTGGTTTCTCCCATGTGGATTTCATACCCTTCCACCTCGATACCTGACAGTTCCTCAAATATCCCTCCTACGCTGGTACAGGAGCCTGCCACTCTTGTTCTTGTCTTTTCCTTTCCAAACACAGTACGGACCGGCAGAAGCCCCATTCCCCGGACCGGCAGGACAGCCCCATCTGTTTCCATTTGGAAGGGATCGGATATGCTTTCTCCCAGCATCTGAAATCCACCGCAGATGCCAAATACCGGAACCTCTCTGGCCTGAAGCTTAAGGATTGCAGCCTCTAAGCCGCTCTCCCGCATCCAGAGCAGATCCTGGACGGTATTTTTACTGCCAGGCAGAATGACCAGATCTGGATTTCCAAGATCAGAAACTCGGTCTACATATCGCAGGCTTACCCATGGTATCGTAGAAAAAACCTGAAAATCCGTGAAATTGGAGATTCTTGGCAAACGGATCACGGCGATTTCCACTGCGGTCCGGTCCGTTCTAACGGTTCCTGCCAGATGGTCTCCAAGGCTGTCCTCCTCTTCCAGGTCCACATCCATATATGGAACCACACCGGCAACCGGGATGGAAAGCTGTTTTTCAATCATTTCTAACCCTGGGTCCAGTATTGTCTTGTCTCCCCTGAATTTATTGACAATCAGGCCTTTGATCCTGGCTCTTTCATCTGGCTCCAAAAGCATTACGGTTCCGTAAAGCTGTGCAAATACTCCTCCCCGGTCGATATCTCCTACTAAAAGCACCGGCGCATCCGCCATTTTTGCCATACCCATATTTACGATGTCATCCTGCCTTAAATTAATCTCCGCCGGACTTCCGGCTCCTTCTATGACAATGATATCGTACTCCTCTGAAAGCTTTTGGAATGCCCGTTCTATCTCTGGCACCAGCTCTTTTTTGTATGCAAAATACTCTCTGGCTGGCATATTGCCAATAGATATGCCATTTACAATTACCTGGGACCCAATATCATTGGTCGGCTTTAACAGGATGGGATTCATGGCTGCCTCTGGCTTTACTCCTGCCGCTTCCGCCTGAACCGCCTGGGCCCTGCCCATCTCAAGCCCTTCCTCCGTAATATAGGAATTTAGGGCCATGTTCTGGGATTTAAAAGGGGCCACCCGGTAGCCATCCTGTTTAAAGATCCGGCATAAACCGGCCGCAATCAGACTTTTCCCTGCATTGGACATGGTTCCCTGTATCATGATCGTCTTTGCCATACGGTTATTTCCCTTCTGTCACTATGGATTTTAATATGGAAAGAAACTCTTCATTTTCTTTCCTCTGCTTTACACAGATGCGGTAATAGGTATCATCAAGTCCTCTGTAATTGGAACAGGAACGTATCAGAACTTTCCTGTCCAGAAGCTGTTTATAAAGAAGCTTCTCTTTTGCAAGAGCCTCTGGTCTTAAATCCCGGAAAAAAATATAATTGGCCATGGAATCAAAAACCAGAAAACCAAGGGAAGAAAGGGCTGATTTTAAGTATTCCCTTTCACAGGTGATCTCCTGTCTTGTCCTTTTCACGTATTCTGTCTCCAATAGGGCCGCCTCTCCTGCCGCCTGGGCGAGACTGGAAACGCTCCAGGGCTGACGTATGAGATTCATCTGGTCCAGGACCTCTTTTCCAGTGCATATCCCATAGCCCAGACGCAGACCGGCCATAGCATACAGCTTTGTAAATGCCTTTAAAAGGAAGACGTTCTCATAACCACCGTCTCCTATGAGATCAAGGACCGAATATCTCTCAGGCTCCTGTAAAAATTCATTAAAACATTCATCTATCACGCAAAAGATCCCGTGGTCTCTGGAGTATTTAAGAATCCCTTCCATCGCTTCCTTCTCTACGGCATATCCGGTGGGATTATTGGGATTGCATAAAAACAGCATTTGAACATCAATCCTGTTTTTTTCCAGCCAGTCGATCAATTCTTTTTCAGTTAGCCGGAACCCGTTTTCTTCTTTTAAGCAATAGAGCACGATGCTGCAGGAAGATGCCTTAAGGGCCTGTTCATATTCCAGAAAAGAAGGGGCGATCAGCAGGGCATTTTTCGGTTTTAATGCCTGTACGATCTGAAAGATTAAATCTGCTGCTCCGTTTCCGCAGATAATGTTCTCTGCCGAAACGCTGTGGAACCCTGCCAGTTCCTTCCGAAGCCTCATGGATTGGCTGTCAGGATAGAAGGAACAACTGTCTGCCGCTTTATAAAGAGCCTCTTTTACCCCACGGGGAAGACCCAGGGGATTTATGTTGGCTGAATAGTCCATTGTTACGTTGTTGGTGTATATATCACCGCCATGCTGGTATTCCATATTATTATTCTCCTGGTCAAACGATTGATTGTTCTAAAAAACTATAAGGAACAGCAGGAATACAGGGATCAGCGCTAACACATAGGTAACTGTCATGAGGCAATTGGCTCTGGGGATATCCTCGTATTCCACCGGTCTTACCGCATCTCCAATGGTAGGCTTTTCATAAAGCTTTCCAAAATAACAGGCATTTCCCGCCAGCTGGATCTGCAGCGCTCCTGCACAGACCGCCTCTGTCTGGGCTGAATTAGGACTTTTGTGATTGAAGCGGTCCCTCTTAAATATTACCAGGCCATTCCTGCCTCTGTATGGGTTCCTCTTATTCCTGATTCCATAAAAAAGCTGGCACATATATCCTGCCCCTATCATTAGGGCTGCGGATAGCCGGGCCGGTATGAAATTACAGGCATCATCAAGCTTTGCTGCTGCGCGCCCGAACCAGAGATACCGTTCGTTTTTATAGCCCACCATGGAATCCATGGTGTTTACTGCTTTGTATAAATACACTCCCACTCCTCCAAAAAAAGCCATGAAGAGCAAAGGGGCAATGATTCCATCCGAAGTGTTTTCCGCTACGGTTTCCACCGCTGCTTTTGTGATCCCTTCTTCCGACAATATTTTCGTATCGCGGCCTACAATCATGGATACGGCCTGCCTGGCTCCTTCCACATCTCCATTGGAAAAAGCCTTATAGACCTTCATGCTTTCTTCCCGCAGGGAACGCCAAGCCATCATCTGGCCGCACATGATACTTTCTATAAGAAACCCTGCATAGGGAGAAAAGAAATAGGAAGTCCAGAGAATTGCCCCGGATACGGTACCAGTGATTAATAGCACAAGGATCACCAGCCATAAACCGGCTCTTCTTTCCCCCACTTCTCCTTTAGGAAACATTTCCCTTAGCTTTTTCTCCAGCCAGCTTATGAGAGAGCCTATGCCGCAGACCGGATGCCAAAGCCAGCGGGGATCTCCAAAGCACAGGTCGAGAAAGCATCCTGTCAGCACTGCTGCTAAATGTAGTCTCATCATCATTTTTGTTCCCTGACCTTCTGTTTATTTAATCTTGGCCGCAATTCCGCATACCATGAGGTAGACTTCCCTGGAAATCCGGGCTAATCTTACGGATGCCCTTCCTGACACTTCTCTCCATTCCCTGTCTGCCGGATCAAAGGGCACAATGCCGCAGCCCAGTTCATCAGAGGTAATAATGACATCGGGATTTTGCCGCTGAACCGCCTCGAGAAAAGCATCAACGCTTTTCCCTTCTTTTAAAAGCCTTCTTATGTACTCATGAAGACCGTGGATGATTGGGCATGTCAAGGCGGCTTCAAAGCTATCCCTGCTGCCTTCTGCGATCTCATGTTCTTCCTCTTTCTCACTTTTTCTTATTGACGAATCAAGCGGATATCCCTGCGTATCCAATTGATGCCCGGTGCTGCGGGGCACGCTGTTCAAATTCAGGGGATCGAAAAGCTTATTTCCTTCGAGTTCCGTCTTTTTGCCGGCGCTCTTTGCCAGCTCCATGGCAAAGGTAAGCTTTCCCTGCCATGCTCCGCCTATAATCAATATCATATTTCCTCTTTCCTGCCCACGCTTTCTGGGCATAAAGGTATACTCGCAGGGTGTTTCCTCTTTCCTGCCCACGCTTTTTGGGCATAAAGGTATACCCGTAGGGTGTTTCCTCTTGTATCTCTCCATTCTTTTAAAATGGCGCTAAATGGGAAACAACAGCCAGTCCTGCTACAAGGGCCAACTCGCATATCTGCAGAAAATATCCTGCAAGATCGCCGGTAATGCCTCCGAATTCCCGCTTTGCCATGGTATAATAATACCAATAAATAAGAATGGATACGATAAGGGTAGCAGAAGCAGATACTGCTCCTCCCAGATACCAGATTCCCCCTACCGCCGCTGCCAGATACAAAACCATAACAACTGCTACTGCCCTTTTTTGGGCTGCCCCGGAAAAAGAGGCCGCCAGACCGCTTTCCTTTGCCATGGGAAATGTAACCACAGACAGGCCGCTTAAGGCCCTGGTAACCACAAATGTCAGGCAATAGACAGGTATCATGGCCGGACGCATTTCCAAAAAGACGGCCAGATATAGAACCAGGTAAACACCGCATCCGATGATAGCAAAAGCACCAGTATGAGGGTCCTTTAGGATCTCAAGCTTTTTCTTCCTGTCTCCGTTTGACGATCTTGCATCGACCACATCCAGAAATCCATCCATATGAATGCCTCCTGTAACCAGGATGGGAATTACTACCGGGAGTATTTGCCCTAGATGATGGAAACCAAGAGCATTAGAGCCAAGAAAGGCTGTAAATTCCAGCAGACCGATGACTGCTCCTATGAGAGGAAAAAAGCACATAACATATTTCATCCGCTCCCTTGTCCATTCCAATTGGGGCATTGGGATACGGGAATACATGGAAAACGCTATCACTAAGCTGCCAAAAAGATTCATATTCCTCCTCCTCATGATACCTAAACCAGGCGGTATACCCAGTCATAAAATATCATATCACAGAATAATAAAAATGTCATTTGTGAACTTACTGCAAAGAACTGATTCTGACTTTTAAATCCCCGGTGGCTCCAGTTATTGGATCAATGCCGTGGTGTAATTCTCCTTACCATGTACTCAAAACATAAAGAGAAACGGTGTACAATAATACACCGTTTCTCTTTATATTAATATTTATACTTATTTAATAAGGACCCATCATATTTCTGCATTACGAACAGAGAACATCCGTCCTCTTTTTCCAAAATACTAATACCATACCAAGAACACTCACCAATCCTTCTGTCATAACAAATGCCAGCCATACCCCTGTCATTCCCCAAATCCGGCTCAGCATAAGTACCATGGGAACAAGAACCACACACCCCCGCGCCACAGAAATAATAAAAGCATTCAGCCCACGTTCGGCAGCACTTAAATACATGCATACAATAATATTGATTCCTGCAAAGAAAAAACCGGCGAAGTAGATCCTGAGTCCCTCCCTGGCAAGAAGAACAATTGCTGCATTCTGCTCACTGTTAAACACATTGATCATTTGATCCGAACAGAAAAATACCAGTGAATAAATTGCTGACGCTATTGCCAGGGAGGTGATAACCGCATATTGAAGCAGTTTTTTTATAATAATACCATTCCCTGAGCCGTAAGCCTTGCTGATTAGCGGCTGTATTCCCTGTGCGATTCCCGTAAATACAGAGATCCCTACCAGAGCTATATTGGCCACAATCCCATAGGATGCAACCCCTAAGTTTCCCTCCAGCCCCAGGATGACCAGATTAAAGGTGATCAAAACAATCGCCGAAGACACCTCCGTAATAAATGCGGCCATACCCAGACCAAAAATATCGCGGATTGCCTTCCACTGAATTTTGCTTTGCAGCCACCGGAGACTGCTCTTCCCCTGTATAAAGTGGGCAGATAAAACCACAAGACTGATGACAGGTGCCAGACCGGTGGCAAAGGCCGCACCAAACATCCCCATACCCAGCGGAAACATAAATACATAGTCCAAAATTATATTGGATAGGCTTCCTGTCAGCATTGCAATCATCGACAACTTAGGATTATTGTCATTTCTCACAAATGCCAGCATGACATTGTTCAGGATAAAAAACGGAGCAAAGTAGAGTATGGTGCTTAAATATGCCTTAGTCAGTGGCAATGTAGCTGCGTCGGCTCCCAATAATACAGCCAGAGTCCCGGTGCCCAGGACTCCTGTGATTGCAAACAGCACTCCCGCCAGAATTCCCATCTTTAAACTGGTGGTAAAAACGGTATTTATCCGTTTCCCCCCATTCTGGGATTTCAGAATGCTGTAGCGGGTGGCACCTCCTATACCGATCATCAATCCAGTACCATTAATCAGGCTGTAAATCCCAATTGAAAAATTCAGTGCTGCCAGGCCTGCAGCGCCCAGTGCCTTTGATACAAAAAAGGTGTCAGCCAGGATATAGCAGGATAGCCCGATCATCCCCAAAATATTAAGGCTCACATACTTGGTGTAGTCTTTTAAGACAGATTGTTCCATCTCATATCCTCCTTTGAACATAAAAAAGGTGTTCTTAAAATATTCCTTCTACGACCTAACGGAATATTTCAGAACACCTTAAAATTCTTTACCCGGTGGCAAAGAACAGGTTATTTATTAAAAACCAGAGTTATCATAATATAGTTTTGACTATTTGTCAATCCTTTGTAATTTTAACCCTATCTTTATGATATTTCATACATTACTTTGCTCATCTTTTTTATCCAAAATGTTTTTTTCAAACCACTGAAATGCCATAATAAGCAGTGTGATAATGATGATAACGATAAATATACTGAACATTCCCTTCCACATGATGTCCAGGGACAAAAGAAATTTATCAAGCATAACTGGCTCCTTTCTATCCGATAGCCGAATTTCCGCCCGCGGATACTGGTCATAATAAGGTGGTCAAAAGGTTTAAGACAATACCGCCTGCCAAAACAGATGCAATCTGCCCGGAAACATTGGCCCCGATGGCATGCATCAGCAAATGATTGGTGGGGTCTTCTTTTATGGACATCTTCTGAACGACACGGGCTGACATGGGGAAAGCGGAAATGCCGGCAGCGCCTATCATGGGATTGATCTTGTTTTTACGGAATAAATTAATGAACTTGGCAAACAGCACTCCTCCTATGGTGTCGAATACAAATGCCACAAGGCCAAGGCCGAGAATAACAAGGGTCTGCCAGGTTACAAAGGCTTCCGCTCTCATGCTGAAGGAAACAGTAATGCCCAGCAGAAGGGTGACCAGATTGGCAAGAATATTCTGTGCCGCATCTGATAAGCTGTGCAGAACGCCGCATTCTCTTAACAGATTTCCGAACATCAGAAAGCCCACCAGGGAAACGGACTGGGGTGCTACAAATCCAGCAATCATGGTGACTGCAATTGGGAAAATAATTCGGATCCTTTTGGATACGGATACTGGATTATAAGGCATCCGGATCAAGCGCTCCTTTTTGGTGGTAACCAGCCGGATAGCAAAGGGCTGGACCAAAGGAACCAGAGCCATATAGGAATAAGCCGCCACTGCAATTGGCCCGATGTAATTTGATTTGAGTATCTGGGATACCAGTATAGAAGTCGGCCCGTCAGCAGCGCCGATAATACCTATGGAAGCCGCGTCTCTAAGGTCAAATCCAAGTAAAACAGCTACAGAAATCGTTAAAAATATACCAAATTGGGCCGCTGCACCAAACAGCATCATGATGGGATTGGATAACAAAGGCCCAAAATCGATCATGGCCCCGATCCCGATAAACAAAAGAAGAGGCAGCGCTTCTGAGGCTTCGATCCCGGATTCAAACAGCCACTGGATAATACCATGAGTATTTCCTATGCCGGGCAGCGTCTGATCGATCACGCCGGACAGGGGCAGATTGACCAGTATCGCCCCAAATCCCATGGGAAGAAGAAGCGAAGGCTCGTACCCTTTTTTAATAGCAAGATAGATCAGCAAAAATCCGACGAGATACATGATTAACTGAGGAACGGTTACAGAGGTAAGACCTGACAGCAAAAAATTCATATTAAATCTCCCTTCATGCTAGTGCTCTTTTGTATCGGTGAGGTCATCATATACAACCAAAAAGACAAGACTCGGCCCTAAAATTAGGACACAGGTCTTGTCTTTTCAAATTAAACCAGAACATTGCTGTTCAGGATGTTGATTTAACTGCATGCTGATAAATTAGAAGGCCTTTTTTAGCCGGCGCATGCTGACTACTCCCCCATATCTGATTGACTTTACAATATCATAAATATAGCCATAAGTCAATGTTGTCAGGAACTTTTATAACCTCTTAACACATATAAATTACGTAAAAAGAAATGCTATCTCCAATTAAGGCAGCAGCTCTTCCAAATCAGGAAGCGCTTTTAAGCTCCTTTTTAAAATTCCCTTCATATAAGCGATTGCAATTCCATAATTGGTAAATGGTACACCGGCATCTGACGCACACTTTCTTCGGTATTCTATCTCCCTTTCATTTAACATGCAGCCGCCGCAGTGGATGATCAGCTTATAGGCTGACAAGTCTTCCGGAAATTCCCGTCCGGAGGAAGTTTCTATGAGAAGCTCTTTCCCCGTATACTGCCGAAGCCAGCGGGGAAGCTTTACGGTACCAATGTCATCACACTGTCTGTGATGGGTACAGCCTTCTGAGATCAGGATCCTGTCCCCATCCATTAAATCACCAATGGCCGCCACACCCTTTACCGCATCCTCTAAAAAGCCTTTATACCTAGCCAGAAGGATAGAAAACGAGGTGAGAAGAATCTCTTCCGGTGTATCCTTACTTACCTGCTCAAAGACCTGGCTGTCCGTAATGACAAGGGCCGGTCTGGTTCCCAGCCTTTTAAGAGTTTCCTTTAATTCCGTTTCACGCACTGCCACCGATATGGCACCGGCCTCCAGGATATCCCGGATCACCTGCTGCTGGGGCAGGATGAGGCGGCCTTTTGGTGCCGCCTTGTCAATGGGGATCACCAGTACCACCAGGTCGAATGGATTCAGCAAATCTCCTACGATCCTCATTTTTGTATCCCCGGTGTTTACAAGGCTTCCGATCCTTTCCTTTAATTCGTGGATGAACAGGCCCTTAAAAGCACTGACAGAAAGTCCGTCATCATAGGCCTGTGGTCCGGTCAGATCACACTTATTATAAGCAACCACATATGGAATCTTCTTTTCCTTAAACAAAAGGATCAATTCTTCATCGGTTTTTGTCTTTCCAACAGCCCCATCTACAACTAAGACTGCGCAATCAGCCCGGTTTAAAATCTGCTTTGTTTTCCTTACCCGCATCTTGCCCAGAGCGCCTTCATCGTCAAACCCCGGCGTATCAATGATGACCACCGGTCCCATGGGAAGAAGCTCCATGGATTTGTAAACAGGGTCCGTGGTAGTCCCTTTCACTTCCGATACAACGGACAGCTCCTGCCCTGTCACTGCATTGACAACGCTTGATTTTCCTGCATTGCGGCGGCCAAAAAAGCCGATATGCACCCGCTCAGAGGATGGTGTTTCATTAAGTCCCATGCCTGTCACCTCTCCCTACTGTCAATTTTTGCAATTGCAGCGAGCCAAGGCCAAGTTAACTTTGCCCTGGCAACTGCCTGTTTGATCAAAAACGGAAATCCCTGATACCTTTTTCTATTTTCTGCAAATGATCTTCACAGATCAAACGAACCTTTTCCTTTGGAATATGGTTCAGCTCCGCTGCGATCAGGGCCTCACCAACTTTTTTCGTATCTTCGGAAGCATAATCCATCAAATATTCTTTTAGTGTCATCAGGGCATTGGGCTGGCAGCAGTTCTGGATCTGGCCGCTTTTGCAAAGACTCATAAAACGGTCTCCCGTACGCCCCTCCCTGTAACAGGCGGTACAGAAGGAAGGAATATAGCCCATATCCATAAGCCAATGGACCACCTCATCAAGGGATCGCTGGTCGGATACGTCAAATTGCTCCGTATCTGTGGGACGGATGTCCTCCTGGTAACCGCCAACGCTGGTTCTGGAACCGCCGCTGATCTGGGATACCCCCAAACGGATCACCTTTTCTCTTACCTTCTGACTTTCCCTGGTCGAAATGATCATTCCGGTATAAGGAACCGAAATCCGGATCAAAGCACAGATCTTTGCAAATATCTCATCATCGATCCCATTATCAAAAGCACCAGGATCAATATCATCGGCTTTCTTGATGCGGGGAACGCTAATGGTATGAGGTCCTACTCCATGAACTGCCTCCAGATGCTCCGCGTGCATCAGAAGTCCTGCAAATTCATACTGGTACAGCTCAAGGCCAAAAAGAACGCCCAGGCCTACATCATCAATCCCGCCCTCCATGGCCCGGTCCATGGCCTCTGTATGGTAGGAATAATTATGCTTGGGGCCTGTTGGATGAAGCTTCTCATAGCTTTCTTTATGGTAGGTTTCCTGAAAGAGAATATAGGTCCCGATCTCTGCCTCTTTTAACTTGCGGTAATTCTCTACCGTAGTTGCCGCAATATTTATGTTGACCCGGCGGATGGCGCCGTTTTTGTGCTTGATGGAATATATGGTTTTGACGCAATCCAGGATGTACTCGATGGGATTATTCACAGGATCCTCACCTGCTTCAATGGCAAGGCGTTTATGTCCCATATCCTGAAGGGCAATGACTTCCTTCTCCACTTCTTCCAGGGTCAGTTTTTTCCTGGCAATGTGCTTGTTTTTTAAGTGGTATGGACAGTAGGTACAGCCATTTACGCAGTAATTAGAAAGATAAAGAGGGGCAAACATAACGATGCGGCTTCCGTAGAAATCCTTTTTGATCTGTTCCGCCAGATCATAAACTTCCTGTATTTTCTCCGGAATGTCACAGGCAAGGAGGACAGATGCCTCCCGGTGGGTCAGGCCTTTTGCCAGCCTTGCCTTTGCAATGATCTGGTCGATCAGATCTACATTGGCTTTGTTTTTCTCCGCATAATCAAGAGTTTCAAGAATTTCTTCATGGGAAATGAATTCTTCCGCTTTCAGCGATTTTGGATCATACATTTTAATACTTCCTTTCTTTAGGGTCAGCATTTGCTTTTCCGTCAGTGGTTTATTAATTTCACAGGTATTACCCTGGAAAAAACCGTTTCATTTCTAATCTTACTTAACCTTTCACGCCCTGATAGGCCGTCTTGGAGCTGACTCCCTTTAATTTCCCGATCTTACCGGTCAGTGCGGAAATGGTGCTCTGAGGCGCATCCACAGCAATGCTTATGATGCTTACCTGCTTTTTCGGATAGGGGATCCCCATGCGGCCAATGATACACTTCCGGTATTCATGAAGGATGTCGTTCAGCAGCTCCACAGATTCTTCCTCTTCCACAACGATGCCGATAACGGCGATTCTCGTTTCCATGCTTCTTCCTCCGTTCCTTTATCCTGGCGATAAATGCTTTATAAAAGCAAAAAACCGCGCCATTTAGGCGCGGCAAATCAAAGACTCCTCATATGCCGAACCTTCTACTTCAAACTGCGTTTTTCGTGTCAGGATGCTGCTATGTTTGTATCATAACATATATGAGAAATTTTTTCAATTTGGTTTTATTGTATATTTTAACCTCATTAAGCAGGATCGCGGATTGGGAATATCCGACTGACTTTTCCTATTTGCTGCCGTCCTCAATATTTATCAGCATTTTGTTAAGCGTTGATTTAAAAACATCGAGGTCTTCATGAGATATGCCATTAAGCACATCGGATTTAAATTTTTCCGCAACATCTAGCATAGCCGTCTCAATTTCTTTACCGCTATCGGTTAACATTAAAAACTTCATTCTTTTGTCATCGTTGCTGCTGATACGATTAACCCAGCCGTATAGCTCCATCTTATCTAATAACCTGACAACACTAGGCTCTTTTAAAGACATTTTATCGGCCAACTGCTTTTGAGTAATCATATTATTATTTTCAATATAATAAAGTGCAATCCATTGGCTTCTTGTTATATTAAAATTATTCAGCCTTTTTTCTAAGGTATCCGCTAAATCCTTTGCCCCTTTACAAGTGACAAAAGCAATGCAATCATCTAAATTAAACATAGTACTCACCATTTGATTTTTTTATTTCATATATTAACATAAAACGACCTGGTGTACAATATTTTTCAAGGTCTTTTCCTGATATTATGAAAAATCAAGATGATTCTAGAGATATCCCTCGATATGGTCCCAGATCTCCTGTTCGTTAAAACGGGTATGATAGAGTTCCTTTTCACAGGCATTAAAATCATAAAGCTCCAAACTATCCGTGTTTATTTTTACATTTTGAATCAGGTTATCAGCGATAGAGATAGAAACAGACATCGTTCCAAATGAATATCTGCGTTCCAATTCAACATCAAATTTAGGCGATTGGGCATACATCCAATTGTCAGACGAGAGGATTTTCTCTAATGGCGGTTGAAAATTCATTTTATTAATGGATTCTATATGATTGCATTCAAAGGCTTCAATAAAAGCCAGGATCACTGACTGGGCAGTGATTTCACTGTTTATTTCAGATAGATTGATAACTCTGCTCCTTACTGATTCGACGCCTTTGGACTCCAGCTTTATTTTAGACGGTGTAAGGGCATTTTCCAGCTGTTCAAAATTTACGTTGACCAGTACCGTACCATGATACATGTAATTATCACCGTCCGTATAATAAGCGTGACCGGAAAATTTTCGGTTTTTGAATAATAAGTCATTTCTGCCGCTAAATTCACAGTCGATCCCAAGCCGCTGCATTGCAGATTGTATGAGCTTGATAAAATGGTCTTGACTGGCTGATGCCTCTTTTGTAATAAAAGTAAAATTAACATTGCCCTTGTCATGATATACCGCCCCGCCCCCGGAAAATCTGCGGACTGCTTTTATGTCATGTTCCCTTAAGTAATTTAAATCGCATTCTGCGTACAGGTTCTGGTTCCTTCCTATAATTACAGAAGAATCGTTCTGCCATAGAAACAGATGCAGATCTTCCTCGGAGGTTAAAAACAGCTGATGCTCTGCGGCTATATTAAAACAGGGATCAAATTCTTCGGATATCACTATTTTTTTCATTATTGGTGTAAGGCTCCAATTCCAAAATCCAGTGCGGCTTCATGAATCGTTTCACTGGTAGTAGGGTGTGGGAATATGGTTTCAGAGATTTCTTTATCAGTAAATCCATTGGCAATCGCTAAGGTTAATGAGCTGATTAAAGAAGATGCATCGGCACCTATGACTGACCCGCCTATTATTTTTCCTGTTTCTTTGTTCTTAATCAGTTTTAAAAAGCCTCTCGCCTCATTCATCGTCAAAGCTTTTCCGTTTCCGGCAAAGGAAAATTTGCTTACATCAATATCAATGCCTTTGCTTTTTGCTTCGTCTTCTCCGATGCCGACACTTGCGATTTCCGGTGAAGTAAATATTACATTAGGGACTGCTGAATCATTCATTTCTTTATGCTTTCCTAATATATTTTCTACGGCAACAATCCCCTGATGGGAAGCTACGTGGGCCAGTTGCATGATATTTGTTACATCTCCAATTGCATAAATATTGTCAACATTTGTACGCATGGAATGATCCACTTGAATCCCTTTCCCATTGCCATTTAACAGGACACCGCTCTTTTCTATGGATAATCCGTCCAGATTCGGCTCCCTGCCAATAGCCACCAATACCTTTTCACTTACCACTAAATGCTCCCCGGCGTTGTTTTCATAAGTAATAACTGCCATGCCGTCAACGGAACTTTGAATTTTCTTGACCTTTGAACCTGTGTGAATGTGAATGTTATTTTCTTCTGCCATATCCTGTATCTCTTTTGAGATATCACTGTCTACCATGGTCAGTAATCGATCCATAAATTCAATCACATGGACATCAACGCCGAAATTTTTATAGATAAATGCAAATTCCATTCCGATCACACCGCCGCCAATAATGGTTATGGATTGGGGGAGTTTATGATCAGACAACGCTTTTGTGCTGTTCAGCACAAACGGAAGTTCTATACCAGGAATTGCAATATTAGAGATTTTCGAGCCTGTTGCAACGATAATATTTTGTGCCTTAATGATATAATTTTCTTCGCCATTTATTGTTACTGTATTGTTATCCATAAAGGATGCCTGGCCGGAGATTACATTGATTTCATTCTTTTTCATGAGAAAGTCAATTCCTGAAACCAGTTTGTCCTTAATCTTATCCTTACGGTCAATGACCTGTTTCATATTTACTGCAACCGGGCTGCCTGATTCAATCCCAAAGGCTGACGCATTCCTTACCGTGTGGCAGACTTCCGCAGATTTAACAAGTGCTTTTGTAGGAATACAGCCGACATTAAGACAGGTACCGCCTAATGCCGATTGCTCAACCAGAGTTACCTTCAGGCCGCTTTTAGCGGCATAAATAGCAGCTACATATCCGCCGGGACCAGCTCCTATGATAAGTAAATCGGCAGTGGCTTCTTTCCCGGTTTTCTGTGAAGCACAATCACAATCAGTTAACGCAGCCTCTTTGACTTCAGGATCCTCGGTGATTTCAAACATCTCAGCATTCGATGCTATGTCCATGCCCTCTTCACATAATATCTTACTAACTGTTCCATCTGATGCGGCTTTAATCTGTCGGTTTCCTTTCGCCGTTTCTATTTGTACAAGGATATCGCCGGCAGCGACCTTATCGCCTGTTTTTACATTTATTTTACCTACCTTGCCCGTTTTTCCGCCAGGAATTATTGACATTTTAATAAGCATAAATTTTCTCCTTTTCTATAGAAAAAGAGCCAATTTTATATTATAGGCTCTTTTTGCTTTTCATACTATTTAGTCAATTGCAACACCGGATAACACTAATTTAACACCGTTAGATAAACAATCACCTACAGGGCAGGTATTCTCGATGAACTTTGCAAACTCTTCAATTTTTTCTTTTGGTTCATTTGTTTTAAAATGCATTACAAAACGAATCTCCTGAAAACCATTTCTTACATCAGCCAGTCCCATAAATCCGTCTGGATCAAGATCCCCTTCCAGCTCAACATGGAATTCCTCAAAAGTAATATTGTGAGCTGCTGCAAATGCTTTCGCCACGATGGTCTGGCATGCGCCCAGTGCGCATAACAGGGCCTCCACAGGGTTCATCGCAGTATCGGTACCACCCAGATCTTCGGGTTCGTCAAAATGAATTTTAAAACCTCTTGAATTTGTTTCAACCTGTAACCCCTCTGGCAATGCTTTTGCTGTTGCTTTAAATGTAGTCAACATAATACCATCTCCTTTTTTTATATGTATTGAATAGTAACTTTATTTGTTAATAATATAACATAGATAAACAAGAAAATCAATAGTTAGCTAAGCATTTATTTTTAATCTTTTTTACTACGATGCATATTTTGCTGCAGCAAGTCAGATCAAGACTGATCAATTCTTTCTAATATAACCTATAACTCAAATTAAAAAAGTTCCTTTCCGATGAATATCAGAAAAGAACTTTTTAACATCATTAAGCAGCGAAGCGGATTGCGAATATCCGATTGACTATGGCAACGGGTGCATGTTCAGCCGGGCCGTCTCTGCCGTACCCGGATTCACTCCAGCTCGGAAAGAAAATAAGCATTGCTGTTAGCAAAAAGCCCTTTTTCATCCTTGCATTCCACCCGGATATAGGTTTCGTTTCCTTCAAGAAGAAACCGTGCTTCTGTGAGGGGTTCTCCCTGCACAGCCGCTCTTTGGCAGAATCTGGCACTGTCCGTGATCCCGCAGATGGCCTGAACCGGTCCAGTCTTCACCACAAGCTCCCTGCCCTCCACATAAATCTCTTTTATCTCCGGTCCCATGGAGCTGTAGAAATGGCCTTTCACCAGCGCATTGATAACAGCAGCATAGCTTAAATCTTCTGCCTTTATCATGGTAAAGCCTCCGAACGAATCGCACATGGGGTCATCAAACGGATGACTGTTGTGATTATCGTCTGTTGCCAGGCACCACAGCCGTTTTCCCAAACGAAGCATCTCATCATAAGACTGGGGATTATAACCATACAGTCCGTCAAGCTCGCATCCGTAATTGTAGATTTCCATGGAAAAGAGCCCATTTAAGCCTTTGTAATCGTCATAGTTCTGCAGGGACCAGTAAGGATGGTTATAGCAGGCAAGAAATCCCAGTTCCTTCATTTCCTCTAAATATCTGTTCATGTAATCAAAGTCACCGTACCTGCGTTCCGGACATATCCCCCGCTCCTTCCTGGCCCGCTCATATCCGGGGGCAGTATCGTACAAATTAATGTGATACGTCTTGTCCTCGGGACGCAGTCTGTCTGAGCTTACTTCATTGATATCCACTTCTACGGCAGCAAGTGCCAGGAATTCCTCATCGTTTAATTCTTCATGGTTCCGATAGATCCTGTGATCCGTAAACGCCATAATCTGATACCCATGCTTCTTATAGTGTTCCTTAGCCTCTTCCGGCGTCAATTTTCCATCTGATATGACTGTATGGCTGTGAAGGTTTGCTTTATAAAACCTTCCGGCCTCTGGTAATAAATAAGTTCTGTTATTCAACCTGTTTTCCTCCCATCCCTTATATACCGTTTTGCAAAAAACGCTTCCACCGGGCTTTTCCGGCCGTGCAGGCCACTGCTCCCAAAAGGGCGATGATGAACCAGATAAAAATGGTGGCATCCCAGCCCACGCTTTCAGACAATACTCCGATTCCATAGGCGGAGACTGCTCCTCCCGCATATGCGGAGGAATTCAAAATCCCCGAAGCAGTGGAGGATTTTCCGTATGGAGCGAAATAAATAGGCACCATGCTGACCAGCATGGTATTCACCGCCATCATCGCCGTGGTTGCAAGACCAAATAAGATCAGCACTGTTACCACAGATCCTCCATGATAGAACCGTAACAGAATCAGCGCACCCGCGCAAAGGACAAAAAATGAAGCGGATGTGGCGGTCTCACTTTTGAAAATCTTCCTGTTTGCAATGGAAGCCAGATATACACCGCTTAAGTTAAAAATCGGTATGACCGTGGTGCTGATAATGGAAATTACGGATTCCATATGATACTCTTCGCGGATATAGGTAGGGATCCAGGTGGTCACTCCATCCTTTAAAACTCCCTGAAACATCAGTCCAAAGCAAAAGAAAATCATTCCGGAAACCAGAACTAATTCCCACATGGAAACGTCTGCCTGTTTTTTATTCTGTAAAACAAGGACCTGGTCTTCTAAAATCCCGTTTTCTTCCAAATCCTTTCTTATCTTTCGGCTGCCTATAAACCAGATCAGGCTGATGGCCGCCAGACACAGGGAAGAGAAGAAAAAAACCGTTCTCCAATGGAATTTCCATACAATGAGTGCCGTCAGCCCATAGGCTGCAAACGTACCGATGGGAACGCTGCTGTTAATGTTGACGCAGAACTTTTTCTGGCTGCCTGTGGGAATCCAGTCGGAAAACAGTTTGATGATCGGTGACCAGATCAGCGACTGAAACAGTCCATTGACACACCATACCACCGCCATCTGCCAGACGGTTCCCGATAGTCCCATGATTCCATTGCAGATTCCTGAACCCAGAACCCCTGCAAAGATCATCTGATAAGGTTTTTTCTTATCTCCCAGTATACCGCTGAAAAGCTGTCCAACTCCATAGGAAAAAAAGAATGCGGTTCCTATAAACCCTGCCGCTCCCTTTTCAAAACCTTCTGCCCTGATAATTTCCGTTAAGCAGGCCGAATAATTCAGCCTTCCCAGATAGGTAGAAAAATAGGCTGCCCAGCATAACCAGAACAGCATGGACTGCATTTTTTCTGACCCGATCTTTTTCTGTTGTATCATTGTGTCCAACCTTATGTCTCCTGCTCTGTGATAGATTTTAAAGGCAGATCTTTCAGAAAATATGCATTGGAATTTGCATACAGTCCCTCTTCACTGCGGCAGACTACACGGATGTAGCCTTCCCTTCCCGTTAGAGGAAACCTTGCTTCCTCCAATGAATCTCCTTTAAGCGCAATTTTCATGCGGCAGTTCTTGCCTTCCATTTTCATATAAATCTTCTCTACAGGGCTGGTCTTTACAACCAGGTCCTTGCCTTCGATGTAGAGGGAATGAATCTCAGGACCCATGGAGCTGTAGAAATCTCCTCTTTTTAAGGCCTGCATCACCGCCGGATAAGTAAGCTCCCTTGCCCTGATCTTTATAAAACCTCCGAAAGAATCACTGAGCGGATGCCCCATGGAATGTTCATTCTGGTTGCCGTCTGATGCCAGGCAATAAATTTCCTTATGACAGCGCAGCATCTCATCATAAACCTGGGGATTATAGCCATCCAATCCCTCAAGGTCGCTGCGGTAATGGTAAATTTCCATGGCAAAAAGTCCTTCAAGTCCTGTATAATCATCATAATTCTGCATGGAACGGTATGGGTGGCAGTCACATGCCAGGAAGCCCAGCTGCTTCATTTTCTTTATGTAAGCATTGGCGCCCAAACCGCCATCCTTCCGATTTTCCGGTCCACAGGCTCCTGCCTTCTCTTCCTGCATCTCATCCGGGCTGCAGTCATAGAAATTCATATGAAACGTTCGTTCTTCTGCCTGAACTCCATCCATAGGATCGTTCTTTATGTCAGTCCCAAAGCCTGCCAGGGCCAGAAAATCCTTTGAGTTCAATTCCGGGTGAGGGCAATATTTCCCGTGATCCGTATAGGCTACGATCTGGTATCCCCTTTTCTGATACTCCTCTTTCACTTCTTCAGGTGTCAGCTTTCCATCGGAAGCTGTTGTATGGCAGTGCATATTCGCTTTATAAAAATCCCCCTCCCTGGGGAGAAGATAAATCCGTTCTTCCATTGCTCTTCCCTTTCCTGCCGGTTCTTTCTACATTGGAAAGAAAGTACTGCCATATATATGGCAGCACTTTCCTATTATTACTCTGCTTCTTTTATTGCCTCATTCGCTCTTTCCTGAATGGACTTCATAGTGTCTTCCAGTGACTTTTGTCCCTGTCCGTATAACTGACCTTCCTCGGTGTAGATCTGTCCGATGGTTGTATCAGCGGTACCCATGATCTTTTCATTTAAATACAGTCTGCTGTTGTCAAACCAGCCTGCCATAAAGTCTTCTACGGTTAAGTTGTCATCTTTAAATTTAGGAAGCAGGCTGCTTTCAATATAGGATTTTGCTTCGTCCTCTGTTAAGATCTTTGCAGGAACGCGTCCATAACCTAAAGTATATTTGTTTTCGCAGATTGTTTTGATTGCTTCAAATGCTGCTTCTTTGTTCTTAGAGGTCTTAGGAATCGCATAGCAGTTAGTAATTGTCAGGGAAGATGGTTCGGAGCCTTCCGGATAAGGCATCGGAAGAATTCCCAGTTCCCAGTCTCTTGGGTATTTTTCCTTATCAGATAAGGCGCTTGCTACCCAGCCGCCGTATACGTACATACCGATGTTTCCATTTACCATAAAGGAGTTATATGGATATGTACCGGAAGCCAGATCCAGGCAGTTAGGCTGGATCTTTAATTCATTGCCCAGGCTATAGAACCACTTCATAGCATCCGCATATGCCGGATCATCAAAATTAGCTGTTCCATCTGCCTTATAAGGGGATACGCCCTTCTGGTTTGCCTGCAGATAGTTGCATGCAACATCATCGCTCATAAAGGAGCCCCAGACATTGTTATCAGGATTGTTAAGCTTTTGAGCGGTCTCCACATATTTTTCCCATGTCCAGCCTTCTGCGGTAGGATATGGAACGTTTGCATCATCAAAAATCTTCTTGTTATAATAGGTCAGCCAGATATCTTTTTCTGCTGGAATTGCATATGTCTGATCTTCAAATTTTACTGTTTGACCACCATACACGGTTTCCATATCATAATTATCTGCTTTTGCAAACTCATCCATTGGCTCTAAAACGGCAGCTTTGTAGAATTCT
Organism: Lacrimispora sphenoides JCM 1415; assembly: GCF_900105615.1. NCBI lineage: Bacteria > Bacillati > Bacillota > Clostridia > Lachnospirales > Lachnospiraceae > Lacrimispora > Lacrimispora sphenoides. Next base: position 2,205,220 of record NZ_LT630003.1, read on the forward strand.
TCTAATTGAAGCGGAGTTCTGTTTACAATGTCCATTTCTTCGCCAGCCATTAAGCTTACAAGCACCTTGTCCATTTCACCTGCTTTAGAAGTAGGTGTGATGAAAAACTCTACATTAATGCCTGTCTTTTCTTTGATTAAGTCTACCATCTCTTTTGTTTCAGCGCCAGTTGCAGCGTTATCTGTCAGTGCCCATTTTACAGTAACACCATCGTATGGTTTGCCGCTGTCTGCTTTTTGAGTGGTATCCGCTGCTTTACTGCTGTCCGCACCGGCCTTAGTATTACCGGATGCTCCACATCCGGCAGTACCTAAAACCATCGTTGCAGCCAGGCTGAAAGCAACGCTTCGTCTTAATGCACTTCTTAATTTCATATCTGTTACCCTCCTTTTGTTTATAACCCTATTATAGCTAACATTTTATCTGGTTTATATAGGTTGTATTTTAACTTTATATGTTATTTTTATCATTCTATCGGTATTTTCAAAAGAAAACCGATTTTTTTATTCATATATACCAATAAACGAAAGGACGGGTTCAATCCTTGAATCTAAAATTTGTATAATCAGTATATCCGATTCTATCTGAGGAAAGCGGGCGATTTTTTTATAACCGACGGTAGTCCCCTTATATACGCTGACAGGGCTTCCATTCCTCAAAGACAAAATTTCAAAAGCCTCAATTCTCTGGCTTTTTAATATGTTCTCTTTTAAAATAACGGCTGAAATCTTTTGGGGCGTATCCCAGGAAATCTTAAATTCTGCCTTTGGACCGTTTCCATGGTAACAGGTCTCATAATCATCTTTATATACGCTTTTTGCTGCATTCCATTCATTTTCTTCTTTGACCAGAATTTCAGCTCCTTCTATCAGGTTATTCCTATATCTATTATGTATTTCCCTGCCCAGCTCCTGAAGCCTTTTTACATCTTCCTCATGAAGCTGTCCGTTTGGCATCGGTGGAATATTCAAAAGAAGTGTTGTGTTTCCCCCTACGGATTTTTCATAAATATCAATTAAGTTTTCCAGGGACCGTACTTTATCATCCTCTTCCGGATGATAAAACCAGCCCGGCCTTATGGATACATCCACTTCTGCCGGATACCAGATCAAGTGTTGTTCTTCTGCTAAACGTTCCCTGCTTCCTAAATCCTCTTCCATACTGCTTATGACTCTTTGCCGGAAAGAGGGATCATCCGTATGCTGGCTTAAAGCTGCTATCCGCTCTGCCACGGATAAATCTGCCGGTACAACACTCCATTCACTGGGGCGGGTATCACCTGCCTCATTGCCGCACCAGCGGACATCAGGACCGCTTACGGAAATACAGGCTTCCGGCATATAGTTTCTTACGGTATCGTAATAACGCTGCCAGTCATAAACCTGTTTTTTACCATTCGGACCTTCCCCGCAGGCACCGTCAAACCATACGCTAAAAATATCTCCATATCCGGTAAGCAGTTCTGTAAGCTGTGCTGCGAAATAATCATCATATGCCTTTCCCTGTCCATAGGTTTCCTGATTCCGATCCCATGGAGAAAGGTAGATGCCAAATTTCAGACCAGCTTTTTTACAAGCCTCTGATACTTCTTTAACAATATCTCCTTTTCCATTCCCATAAGGACTGTACTTCACAGAATGATTGGTGTATTTACTGGGCCATAAGCAAAATCCGTCATGGTGCTTACAGGTAAGGATTGCGCCTTTCATTCCTGCCGCCTTAATCGCTTGGATCCATTGGTCTGCATCCATTTGATCAGGATTAAAAATTTCAGGTGATTCGGTTCCATATCCCCATTCTGTTCCGGTAAACGTATTTACCGTAAAATGAAAGAATGCATAAAATTCTGTTTTCTGCAGCATGACCTGCCTGTCAGACGGTACAATGCTTATAAGTCTTTCATCTAATCTCATTTTTACTCTCTTTTCTACCAGTAGACCTTCCACTGTCCTATGATCCGTACAAGTGCTTCTGTATAAAAGTAATCCCCCCACAGTGTGCACTCATCAACTCCGCTATCCTTTACCGTGTTATAAGGAGAACTTTTGGCATAGGTGGAATGAAGCAATATACCGTTGGTATTTTCCCCGGTATGGTATAAACAGTGCTTTGTCAGTGCTTTTATTAAACGTTTTGCCTGCTGCTGTAGATCCTTTGCTTCCTCCGGTTCCAGATATTTTGCCATCTCGAGCATACCGCAGGCTGCTATTGCTGCGGAAGAAGAATCTCTCGGTTCCCCACTGCCATCGGTAAAATCAAAATCCCAATAAGGAACCAGATCCTTTGGTAAATGCTCCAGAAAACACGCTGTAATCTTTCGAAAGCTTTCCAGATACATTGGATCTGGACAATATTTATAAGCGATTGCAGAACCATAGATACCCCACGCCTGGCCTCTGGCCCATATGGAACCGTCTCTATACCCTTGAGCCGTTACTCCGCGAACCGGATTTCCTGCCTCCGGGTCAAAATAATAGGTATGGTATGTAGAAGAGTCTTCACGGACTACGTAGTTCATGCTGGTTCGAATATGACGAAGTGCAGTTTCACGGTATTTTGAATCCTTGGTTTCTAGAGACGCCCAAAATAACAGCGGCATATTTAAAAGACAATCAATAATTAACCGGTATTCCTTAGGATCTCCCAGCGTTCCCCAGGCCTGAAAGAAATCTCCTTTATCCTGAAACCGCCCCATCAGGTTATCTGCTGCCATCAGAGCAGTTTCCCTTGCCAGCTTGTCACCAGTAAGTTTATAGGCGGCCACACAGGAGGGAGTATATAAAAAGCCCATATCATGATGGTCTACTACAATTCTTTTGATCAGCCGTTCCCTAAAGCCTGGGACTTGATAAAGGGCGGCTTCCTTGAAAGCCGCCTCCTTTGTCTGTTCATATGCAAGCCACAGCTGTCCGGTCCAAAATCCATTAGTCCAGTCATTGTTTTCTGTGGCAGGATATATCTGGTTTACACTGCTTGCCCCCGGGAAACTGTCATAAAATTTTGAACTATTATTTCTAATGCGGGCAACCACATGATCCAGCGCATGATGCGCTTCCTCTACGGTGATCGCCTCATATGTTTCAAGTGTTTCCTTTGTCTGCATAATGATAACGGGCCCTTTCTAGTCTTGTATATCCGATTGATTCACTCGGATGTCAATCGGATATTCGCAATCCGCATTGCTGCTTGATGAGGTTAAAATGAAAACCACAAAATATCATTTGCCTTTAACTGCATGGAGCAAGCCTGGCCATTTCCGTCATAAATCACGGTTTCCTGAGGCTCATACGTATTGTTTACGATACAATACTTGCCGGTAGCCGGATAATAATTAACTTCTACATGATAGTTGCTGCTATACCATTTCTTCATTTCCTGCTCCATGCCTGCAGCCCAGAAAATTGCCCGGTAAAGCATTCTGGAATTCTCAAAGGAATAGGGGATTCCGCTGATATATACGCTTCTTCCGTCTCCAAACTGGTTGACAGCCATCTGGACATCTTCCCCGTCCTTTTTTAAGATCTCTGCATCGGAAAGAGCATAGATGTTTTTCATCCCCTCTCCGAAATCAATGGCTTCGGAGGAATCCTCTGTAATAAAATGGCTGTGTTCTTCCCAGTTGTATTTATCAGTTGACATAGAAAAGCCCACTTCTTTATTTACGCCCAGCACATTTGCCAGGGTAAAATACCTGCCTTGATATTCACAGGCAGACGGCTCTCCCACTCCGATCAATCCGCCGCCCTGTGCAACAAAGGCCTTTACAGCGCTGGTGACTTTAGGATTGGTCCAATAGGTTCCGCCGCTTGGAGCCGTATAGGCATCGCCAACATTGATGACTACCTTGCATTTCTTTAATACATCCGGATCAGCGATCACATCCTCAAAGCTTAAGAATTCCACATCAAACGGCATTCCGCTTAAGGCTTCCAGCACTCCGGCATAGGAATAGGTCTGTTTATAATCAATGGCATGGGCTACCATATGAGTTCCCCAGGAACGGATCTTTCCCCAGGAATTCAGCACTCCCACCTTAAAGTGGCTGTACGGGCTTTGTCCCCCTACATTTTCATAAAGAAGGCGGAATTCATCGCATACCTCTTCTATATACTGGATAAAATCAGGGAATTCCAAAGCCAGCTTTAAATATCCGCCATATCCGATCCGGTCTACCGGTTTCCTTAAGATGGCCCGCCTAGCTGTTACCCAGTTTACCTTTGCCTCCTTGATCGGATCGCCGCCTTCACAGAATACATCAGGGAAGAAATAAGGTAAAAAGCGGCCTTCTGTATATTTTACTCCCGGAATATCGGAAATCAGGCGAAGGGTGGTGCCGTTGCCCACGCTTCCCACAACCGCATCCAGTCCTACGTTTTTAAAGTACTCTCCAAATGGTTCCGTACCGATCCAATGATCTCCTAAGAACATCATGGCTTCCTTGCCGCTATCGTGGCAGATATCCACAAGAACCTTCATGAGCTTTGATACCTCTCTCTGCTGGAACTCCTGGAAATCACGGAACTCCTTAGAGGGCACCCGGTTGGTATTGTTATGATAGCCTTGGTCAATGATATATTCCGGACGGAAGGGATAGCCTGCCTCTTTTTCAAACTGCTCTAAAATATAAGGGCTGATACTGGCGCTGTATCCAAACCAGTCAACGAATTTTTCTTTTGCATATTCATTAAATACAAGAGTGAACTGATGGAAAAACGTTGTAAAACGCACTACATTGCTGTCTGGATTTTCCTCCATCCAGAGTTTTAATTTTTCAATTACATGGCCCTGGGTCTTTGGCTGTCGCACGTCAAACGTGATCTGATGCTCCACATCCTGCCAGTCGTTGGTAATAAAATTATACATATGAACAGGATCCCAGATGATAAACGCCAGAAAACTTACCGTATAATCGTGATATCTCTCCGGATTGGAGATTATGACTTCCTGGGTATTTTCATCATATCCCCATGCACTTGCAGCCAAAGGCTCTCCTGTTGTACGGTCCACTACCTCCCACCAGCGTTTGATATCATGAAGGGTGTTGGGCTTCAACTGATCTTTATACAGATGCTTCATCAATGGGATGCGAAGCTCTCCCTCTTCCATTGCCGTGTAAAACTCCGTCATCAAATATACCTGCTGGACCTCATCCGGGTTTTTATTTGCCCATTCGTTGTCCTTTCTGGTGGTATAATAGGTAGAGTAGATCTTAGCGGGCATCTTCTTAAGCTCATCCGGCATATTCGTCCCGTCACAATCCCGCAGAGCGTCAGCTCCCCATCTCTTGGCAATCTCTTTTGTCTCCTGAATCATATCCACATCCGTGGGAACAGTGACTCTTCCGGTAAGTTTTTTTTCCATCTTATATCCCCTTTCTTTTTATCCCTTTTTCATTTTCAGGTTATTTTTATACGTCTTAAATATCCATATTATCCCTTTACACCGGAGGAAGCAACACCTTCGATGAAAAATTTCTGGCAGAACAGGAAAGCAACCAAAATCGGCAAAAGAACTACCGTTGCTGCTGCCATCTGAGCTCCGTAATCCTGGATCAGTCCGGAGGAGAACAGCTTCACTCCAACGGACAGCATCTGCTTATCCATGGTTGATATGTACAGATACGGCCCCATATAGTCATTCCAGGACCAGGTAAAGGAAAACAGAGCCATGGTAGCAATGGCCGGTTTTGCCAATGGGAAAATGATTTTCCAATAAATCCGCAAATGGCTGCAGCCGTCAATTTTTGCCGCTTCACTGATGGAGTCCGGAATCGAAATAAAGGACTGGCGCAGAAGGAATACAAAATACACATCCACACAGCTTGGCAGGATCAGCGCCCACATGCTATCCAGAATATGTAGATTTTTAAAGATCATATATCTTGGTATGATCATAATGTCGCTGGGGATCATCATGGCTGACAGGAGTATGAGAAAGATTACGTCTTTTCCCCTGAATTTAATTCTTGCAAATCCATATGCCGTAAAGCTGACAAAGAATATCTTGATCGCAATGGTAAGAGCCGTCATGACCACCGTATTAACATACCATTTCTGAAAGTTATAAATGCCGTTTGTAAACAATGCTTTAAAGTTCATCATGGTGGGGTTATCCGGAATCAAATGCCATGGAAACTTCATGACTTCTCCGCTGACCTTAAAGGAAGAGGAGATCATGAACAGAAACGGAAAATTTGACGCCAGCCCGATCAACAGGATAAATACTGTAAGTGCTATCTTTATACTTTTCTTTTTGCTTTTCAATTGAATATCCTCCCTTAATAATTAACCCATTTTTTCTGCCCGCGCCACTGGATCAGTGTTACGATCATAACAATCACAAACATGACAAAAGCCATTGCACTTGCCAGACTTGTCTCATATTTCGTAAATGCAGTACGGACAATGTTTACGGCCATAACCGTGGTCGCCTGTCCCGGACCACCCTCGGTAAGGGCCTGTATGCAGGTAAAGTTCTGGAAGGAACCAATAATGGAACTTATTAAGAGGAAAAAGGTGGTAGGAGAAATCATCGGTATAATAATGTTGCGAATTCTCTGCCATTTTGTTGCTCCGTCGATCTGCGCCGCCTCCAAGAGCTCGGAGGGCACCTCCTGCAAAGCCCCAAGATATACCACCATGTTAAGACCCACGCTCTTCCATACGGATATCATGGCTACTGTGGGAAGAGCCAGCTTTAAGCTCTGTAAAAGCAGCGGCGGGTTAAATCCCAAATTTCTTAAAGCAATGATCATGGGGCTGTTATTCCCAAGCAAAACCTTAAAAATTACGGCTACTGCCACCATGTTGGACACATAAGGCATAAACACCATGGAGCGCATTGCTTTTTTCATATAGATCCCATTGTTCAGCATAAATGCCAGCACAAACCCAAGGATCATGATAACCGGCACATAAACCAGGGAGTATTGAAAGGTTCTTAACAGGGAATTTAAGATCTCCTTGTTAGTGAATATTTTTATAAAGTTCTGTAACCCTACAAATTTAAGATTATCCAACCTTGTAATATATTTCACGTTTAAAAATGACATTACAACTGCAATGACAAAAGGAATGCCGGTGAATACAGTGAAAAAAATCAGGTAGGGGGAAATAAACAGCCACCCATACCTGTCTTCTTTTTTCTGGGCTAGTGATGTCTTTTCTTTTGTTTTGGATATTGGTTTTATTTCCTTGTTCATAGGCCTGCCTCTCGCTTTTTATTTTAGGGAGAAAGACTTATGGGAAAATAACCTTTCTCCTACTTATATTCTAACGGATTTTTTCCTGATAAACATAGGCCGATTTTTGTATTTGTTGGTTATTTTCGCTTTTTATCCTGTTTTATTTATTTTTCCTTTAAATTGCCCTCCTCATCAATATCCTCAACGGTAATTCTGGGGATCCGTATGACGGTCAGGGTTCCTGCATCCTTTTTGCTGTAGATGGAAACAGCCCGGTCCACTCCAAAATACAGCTTGATCCTGGATTCTACGCTGTGAAGCCCGATTCCGCTGCTGCGCCGGTTCTGATCTTCCTCTTCCTTTCCTGCTTTTCCAAAACGGATCTGATCCCGTATTTCCTTTAACTTGTCCCGGTCCATTCCACGGCCATTATCCATAACTTTAATCATGACCCATTGGCCTTTTTCCTTGACCGTAAGGTGGATCGTCATGGGATGCTTTAGGCCTGTCATGCCGTACAGGAAGGAATTTTCCACCACCGGCTGCAAAATTATCTTTAAGGAAAACAGTTCATGGATCTGCCGCATGTCCGTCCGAAGGTCGAATTCAAACTCATCCTTATAACGGTTTTTCTGAATCTTTACATATGCCATAAGGTGCTCGATCTCATGTTCCATTGGGACGATCACCTGCCCTCCGCTTATGGATAAGCGGTACATCCGTCCAAGAGAAGCGGCCGTACGCCCAATGTCCGGCCTTCCCGCATCATTGGACATCCATACGATGTTCTCCAGGGTATTATAGAGAAAATGGGGATTGATCTGGCTCATGAGCACTTCCAGCTCCAGCTCTTTTTTCTTCCGGTCAGACTGAAGTTTTTCAATGATATTGGTATTGATCCGTTCCAGCATGGAATTGTAATAGCGGATCATATCTCCCACTTCATTTTTCTGTTTCACATCAACATAAGCGTTTAAATTTCCGCCATACACCTCTTTCATTGAGATGTTAAGCTTTCCAATGGGATCCATGAAGCTTTTGTATAAGTACAATATCATCATGGCGCAAAAACCAACGCATGCCACCATAACCAGGAAAATCCTGTAATACAGCACATCCACTTCCTTTGTAACAGCTTTTACAGGTACTACCATAACGATCTTCCAGTCATTTACGTCGGAGGCCTTTACCTGGATCATTTGATTTCCCAAAGCCTCCCACCCATCTTTTAAATCGCCTGTCTGTTTCAGAAACTCATCTTTCAGCTTCCCGGATATGGTTCCTGCCTCCACCACCTTTTCATCACTGGAGGAAATCAGACTGCCGTCTCCTGTGATCACATAGATATCGCCTGGTATGGATTCTGCCAGTTCCTTATATTGTTCATAGACAGCCCGCTCTTTTAAGGCAAACACCTGCACACATTCGTATCTTCCCTTTTCCCAGGAATAGATCCTCCGGATGCCCATAACGGCCTTTCTGTCCCTGGCCTCCTCCGGCCGGTCACTGAGAAGGAAATTATCCTGAAGGGGATACCAGCGGAATTTCATTAAGAGGTCAGGGTCCTCGATGTTCATAGCCTGCAGCTTCCTGACCACTTCTTCTGTATCGTTATTGGGGTCCAGAAAGTTAAATAGCTCCCCCTTGTAAGTATACATGGCGCTGATCCTCGCCCGCTGGTTTAACATATCATAAGCGCCGAAAATATTGCTGTAAATCCTTACAATATCAAGCTTCTTATACATCGGCTCCGTTGGAGAATATTCTTTTTCAATGTATTTATTCAACTGGTCATTGGCCGCAAAATTGTCGGAAACACTGTAAATGTCCTGAATCTTAGCATCAATTTTATTGGCAATATCCGTGATCCGGCTCTGAGTCGACCGCATATACTCCTGTTTCATAACCTTTCGCGTATGCCAGAACAGTATGGTGATGATTACCACAACCGGAATCAGCACCTGGAGAATGCCATACAGCATCCTGCGCTTTAATCCGATATTCCTTTTCTTTGCCTGCCCCTTACCCTTATTCATCTTCATTGTTTTTCTCTGTATTTCCTCCCTCCGGCTGGAGAATGTTCCGGTATTCTTTCGGACTTATCCCATACTTTTTCTTAAACAGTTTAATGTAGTTGGATACGTCTGCCCATCCCATTTCCTCGGAAATTTCATAGATCTTCCTCCCTGGATCCGCAAGAAGCTCCTTGCTTTTTTCCAGTCTTTTTGTAATGATGTAATCACTGAAATTACATCCAAATTCATTTTTAAATATTTTGGAGATATAGGCAGAATTCTTATGCACCTTTGCCCCTACATATTCTAAGGATATCTGATTGGAATCATACTCCTCATCCACAATCTCCCGAATCTTCTGGGCAAGGCTGCTCTGACTCTTCCATTCTCCTTTCATGCCGGCCATTTCTTTGGAAACCTCCCGAAGGATCCTGGATAAAAACTCCTTTTTCTCATGGAGACTCTTTAATGGATAGATGTCGGTATAGGTGCAATCCAGCTTTTTCATCACTTTTTCCAGGCGGACGCCATAACGCAATAACGCACGGGACAGATTAAACAGCAGCTCCAGGCTCAGGCGGTTAATGTAATCATAATCCAGAATCACCTTTCCCTTAAATACTGAAAAAATCCCATTCAGAATATCCTCAGCCTTATTTTCCTCCTGCTCCATGATTTCCTTTAAGATCTGGCCCGTATCAAAGGAAATCGCGTAGTAATCAAAATCAGCTTCCTGTATTTCCTTATAGGATATGACCAGATTCTTTCCCTCAATGTAGATTTTTTGGCTGGCACAGCATTTGGCCTGTTCATAGCACTGGGGAAGCATCTGAAAATCCGTATAAAAATTGCTGATACCGGCATATATGGGTATGCCGCTCTCCTGTAAGACCACTTCTGCCATGTTCTTTACATAAGATTGCAGTTCTTCTTCCCGGGGCTCCTCTCCGGCGCTTAAGATCCCGGTTATCTTCTCCTCAAAGTTCCAGATATAGGTTCCGGCGATTCCTTCTTTGGAAACCCATTCGTTTAATAACTTCTCCACCTTCATCTGATCCTGATAATAGGCGTTTTTATCTTCCGTATTCGGCACATCCAGATGGATCAGTATCACGCCATACCAGTTTTCTCCCTGGCGGAAGAATTCTTCTTCCATCTCTTCTTCATGATAGCCGTACCCCTTGATCAAAGCATTGTATTTCCTTCTTAACTTTAAATTCCTGCTCTCTTCATAGGCTGACTTTAATTCTTTTTCTTCTAATTCCTTTTTTCGTTCGTCGTCAAGACGTTCTTTTATTCTCCGGAAAGTCACTTCAAATTCATCAAGGTCCGTGGGCTTTAGTAAGTATTCCATGACCCGGTTTTTAATGGACATCTGCAAATATTCAAAATCATTGTATCCGCTTAAGATTATGATCTTGATTTCCGGGTAATGCTGATTTAAATGCTGCATCAGCTCCATCCCATCCATTTCCGGCATCCGGATATCGGAAAGTACCACATGGGGCTTATCTTTTTCTATTTGTTCCAGGGCTTCAATTCCATTGCCGCAGACACCGCTGATAACAAATCCCCACTTTTCCCATTCAATGCTGTTTGCGATTCCATATGCAATCGCCTTTTCATCTTCCACCACCAGTAGTTTATACATCTCATCCCTCCATCCTGCCATATTATATAACAAACTCTGTAATTTTCTCAAGCTTCTTTTCCGTTTACTGCCGGATAAACCTTCCAGCTGTTTTCCATCGTCAAAAAAATCGTTATGCGAATGCTGCAGTAAGCAATCGCACAACGATTTTATTCCGTGGAAGAGCCAGCTGATGTATCTTCTTTCAGCCTATGCCAATGCCTCTTTGGGAAATCATTACAGTAACTCTTTTTCCATTACATCATAGCAAAGATAATCTCCATTTTCAGTAATGATATGGTGTGATGCTATCTCTTTGAAACCGCGCTTTAAGTATATCTCTTTTGCCGGAAGTGAGGAATCCAGCTGGATTTTATTAAATTGACCTGCAATTAATTGTTCGGAAAATTCCAGTAACAGCCTGCCATATCCCTTTCCGTGATAAAGAGGCAGTACGAACAGCCGGCATATTTCAAAGTCCTTTATTGTTACGGTTCCGAACGCATTTTCTCCGTTCTCCAGTACATATACTCTTTGGGAATCAATGTCATCCATTATGTGATCCTCGTTATGATGAGATAGAAAAAAGTCGACCGCACCTGAAGGATAATAACGCGGATATATCGTTTGTATTGTGCAGCTTGTTATACTTTTAACAGTCTCTAAATCTTTTCTTTCAGCCTGCCTTATGTTCATACGCATCCTCCAACCATTTAAAATTCAACTTAAAATTATTCTGCCGCACAATCAAGGCCCTTTCATTTCCGCCTCTTTTTACCTTACTTCTTATCTGGCTTCTTGAAGTCCCTTCTCTTTTTCATCATAATGGGAATTCCGGCAACTACCTCAATCACCTCATCGGAAATTTCTGCTATTTTCTGATTGATCTCCCCAAGAACCTTGCGGTAAGCCATGGTCTCCTTGCTGTAGTTATCTCCATCGGAGAAAACCTCATTTGTCACGATGACAATATGTTCGGCTTCCTCCTTTAGCTTCCCGATTCCTTCCAAAGTCTCCGCAGCAGCCAAGGCTCCCTCTAAGCATGGGGCTTCCCCTTCTTCTCCCAGACCAAAAAGCTCATTGGATACCAGATTTGACATGCATTCTAGTAAAACCGCCGTCGGCTGCCCGCCTAGATCCAGTTTAACTTCCTTTAAACCGCGGTAACATTCTATGGTTTCAAACTGCTTTTTTGCCCTCATCTGCCTGTGGCGTTCAATCCTGCGCCTGCATTCCTCATCCCATGGTTTCATGGTGGCAATGTAAATCCGCCTCCCTTGTCCCAGGCTCATGACCAGGCTTTCCGCATATTCTGACTTTCCGCTTCCGCTTCCGCCTATTACCAGAGTGACCATTATACGCCTCCCATGGGCTTGTACGCCTCGATCTGAATGTCTTCAAAGGAACTCATTGACCCATAAACGTCTGCCGCCATAAGAAGAAGGGGGATTGCAGCCACTGCTCCGGTCCCCTCTCCCAGGCACATGCCTGCCTGTATAAGGGGTTTGAGCCCCAGTTCATCAAGAAGCAGCCTGCCTGCAGGCTCCGCTGAAACATGGGAAGCCAGCATAAAGTTCCGGCAGCCAGGATACATATGGTCAGCCGAAAGAGCAGCGACAGCGGAAATAAATCCATCCACCAGTATCGGGATCCGGTAAATGGCACCGCCTAAAAACACACCGGTAAGCCCTGCCAGATCAAATCCTCCCACGCAGGCAAGAACATCCACCACATCCTGACATGCCGGGCTATATTGTTCCACAGCCTCTTTTATCACTTCAAGCTTCCTTTTTAAGCCTTCGTCATTTAATCCTGCCCCTCTTCCGGTCAGTACTTCCGGCGGTTTTTTAAGAAGCATAGAAGCGACCGCACTGCTGGTAGTGGTATTCCCGATGCCCATTTCTCCGGTTGCGATGAGCTGATAGCCTTTATCTGCCAGCTCCCCCACCAGTTTGATGCCGGTTTCTATGGACCGGATTGCCTCCTCCCGTGTCATGGCAGGCTCATTCCGGAAATTTTTTGTCCCGTAAGCGATTTTCCTGCAAAGGAGAGGGTGACGGGAGCCGGGAATCAAATCCCTAGCAACTCCTATATCCACAGGAAATACATCCACTCCTGCCCGGTCTGCCATGATGCAGACACTGCTGTTTCCATTTGTCATGTTCTCAGCCACAAGGGCGGTCACTTCCCTGCCGGTCTGGGTGACTCCTTCCTCCACGATCCCATTGTCTGCGCAAAGGATGACCAGGGCCCGTTTCTCCATATCTGCCTTTATCGTTTCTCTTATTCCTGCAATCTTTATGATATCATCTTCCAGAACGCCTAAACTGTTAAGCGGCTTCGCCACCTGCGACCAACGTTTACGGGCCATTTCCATGGAGGAAGCACTGGGAGGACGGATCTGTGAAAGATATGTACTTAATTCATCATTCATTGTTTGAAGCCTTTCCTAGTCAAAGATTTTTCCATCGATTATTCTTCCCCTTTCATGAATCCTTTACAGGCCTCCACAAAACGCTTTGGCAGTACAGGGTTGGAAGGGTAATAAAAATGGGGAAAGCCTGCCAGGAGATTTCCTTCCCCATGAACGCAGCCCCAGCTTTTTTTCCCGCCTGGTTTCTTTGCTTCCATACAAGATCCGTTATTCGTGCTGTCCCAATAATGGAATTCATGCCCCCGGATGGACTCGCCCTTTTTCAAAAATGGGGTATCCGCATTGGGAAATGCCTCAAAATAACCAAACCTTAACAACCGTTCTGTAGGGAATGCCTTTCCTTTTATAATACCGGACATGGGATATGTTTTATGGTCCTTTGTTTCCAGCTGTTCATGAAGATACAGGAATCCTCCGCACTCAGCCAGTATGGGAATGCCGCGTTCTGACGCCTGCCTTATTTCCCGGAGCATGGATTCATTCTCCGAAAGCTCCCGGCAATAAAGCTCCGGATATCCGCCGCCAAGCAAAAGGCCGCAAATTCCTGAAGGCAGCCTATTATCGTGGATCGGGCTAAAGGGTATGAGCTTTGCCCCCATCTCTTTTAAAAGCCCTAAGTTCTCCTGATAATAAAAGCAGAAAGCCTCATCTAAGGCAAGTCCTATAAGCACTTCTTCTCCCTGGGGTGCCTGGAAAACCTGACTTTTTAATCCACCTTGAAGAGGCGGCAAAGTCTTGGCAGCCTGGGCCAGCTTTATCAGTCCATTGATATCTATCGTGGTCTCCAGCTTCATAGCCAGCTGATTCAGCTGATCTTTAAGACCCTTTTGTTCTCCTGGCAGAACCAGCCCTAAGTGGCGGCTGTCCAAAGCCCCCTCCTCACATTCCGGCAAATATCCGTAAACATGTACCCCCAGCTCTTCCATGGCCGGTTTCAGCCGTTCTGCCATGACAGATGATGTCCGGTTTAAGATCACGCCCTTTATGCGGCTGTTTTCCTTATATTCCAGGAAGCCTTTCACCACCGCGGCAAGGGACAGGCTGGCTCCCTTGCAGTCTAAAACCAGGACCACCGGCACATCAAGGGCGCATGCCACCTCATAGGAGCTAGCCTGGGTGGTGTCTCCTCCCACCCCGTCATAATATCCCATAACACCCTCAATGACGGAAATCCCTGCTCCTCTTGCCTGGTCCAAAAACTGTTCCCTGACCTGCTCTTTATCCAGGAAATATGTATCCAGATTTCCACCCTCAATGCCAAGCACATATTTATGAAACATGGGATCAATGTAATCCGGACCGCATTTAAAAGAGCGGCAGGACAGCTTCCTTAAAAGTAATGCATTTAAAAGCCCACAGGTCATCATGGTCTTTCCGCTGCCGCTTTTAGGGGCCGCAAGCATCAGTCTGGGATAGAAATTATCCAATATCGTTCCTCCCTTCCCCGCCAAAGGAAACCACATAAACCGGATTCTGCCCCATCATCAGATGGTAATCCCCCGCTTCCCTTCCTTTGGATATCTGAACCTGAACGATTTCTGCTTTGACAGAATGCCTTTTCAGCCAGGAAAGGATTTCTGCAAGGGACTCCAGAGCAATTACATTGATTACAATCCTGGTCCCTGGATTCTTCTTTAAAACCAGGGATAGTACTTGATCCATGGTGCCGGAAGTTCCTCCGATGAATACGTGAGTAGGGGCTTCAAGAGCGTCTAATGCCTCAGGTGCGGTTCCTTCAACGATTTCCAGGCAGCTTGCTCCAAATCTTTCCTTATTGGCCTTTATAAGATCTACTGCTTCCGCCTTCTTTTCAATTGCATATACCCGGCCTTCTGTGAGATACCGGGACGCTTCTATGGATACGGAACCGGTTCCAGCCCCTATATCATACAGGACGGAGTCAGGTTCCAGTTCCAGCTTTGATATGGAAACAGCCCTGACCTCACTTTTCGTCATGGGCACATCTCCCCGGATAAACAGTTCATCTCTCATAAATTGCCTCCTAATGAATCATGCGGATATGCCTGCATATCCAGTTATTCTTTTAAACCTTACCTCTCTATTAACACAGCAGACAGCCTATCAAAATCCTGCCCTTCCAGCTCTTCCGGGGTTCCAACGGTTATCCGTTCATCCGGATAGGAAAGCCGCTCGCCTACGGACAGCCTGACTTCATGAAATCCCTGTTCCTTAAGAAGTCGGCACAGACTTTTCACCGTATTGGTTCCGTCCAATAAGGCAAATACCCTGGGATTAAGGGTTAATTCCTTTATTATATCGCAGGTCCGGCCATGAAGGCTCACAAGCCGCACATCCTCCCAGTCCGTTTTCAGCCGGGAGCACAAATAAGAAACCGATGAGATTCCCGGCAGAACCACCGTGTCATATCTTTGACAATATGGTTCCCTGGCCAATGCTTCCGCCATCTTTTTGGTCCCGCTGTAAAAGCCTGTGTCACCGGAATACAGGATTCCGATCCTGGCATACTCCTCATGCGCATCAAGACAGGGCAGAATGTCCTTACTTGTATAAAAGGGTATTTTAACGGCACGGGGAACTGCAGGAGAGATGCCGGAGAGCATCCGCTCTGCACCGAAGATCACATCGCATTGCTGCAATTCCTTCCACGCCTTTACGGTCATCTGATCCTCTCCGCCCATGCCGGTTCCGATCAGGGATACCGTTCTCTTCTCAGTCCGGATCTGAAGCTCTGGCATTGCCTGAGACTGGGCCTTCTCCTCTTTATAATCGGATAAAAGCTTTTTAGCCTCCCTGACAGTCATTCCTTCTTCTTTTCCAGGCCTTCCTATGACAACTGCGGTTATCCCGCATTCTGCCGCTGCCTCCATCTTTTCCGGAAAACCTCCCGCATGGCCGGCTTCTTTCGTCACCAGACAGCTAATGTCATACTGTCTTATCATGGCCCGGTTCATCTCGGCGGTAAAAGGGCCTTGCATGGCAATCAAATGTTTCCCCTTAACTCCCAGCTGCTCACAGGCAGAGATTACGGACAGGCCGGGAAGGACTCTGGCAAAAACCCGTTCTTCCCAGGAGTCCAGTTTGGTAAAGGCGGAAAGCTCCTTGCTTCCTGTTGTGACAAGAATATTTCCAGGTATTTTTTGTAAGGAAAGGACCGCTTCCTCTAAGTCACTGACCCACAGAACCGTTCCTTCCCCCTGATCACCCGGCTTTAAATCTTCGGAAGATTCTCTTACAATCCTTATGCAGGAAGTTCCTGTATGGTTGCAGGCGGTTCGTATGTTCTCACTTGCAAGCGTGGCATAGGGGTGAGTGGCATCAAGTACAAGAGTGATGCCGTTTTTCCCGATAAAACCTTCCATCTCATGGGCAGTCATGGGTTTCTCATGAATGTGGAGATACTGACTTTCCAAAAGTACTGACCTTCCATATCCGGTAGCCACACTGACCCATGCATATATCTTCTTTTCATGGCAGTATTCCGCCAGGATCCGGCCCTCCGTGGTGCCTCCAAATATTAAAACTCTACACATTTTTATATCCTCGCGGTGTTACCATTCTGCCATTGATCACTTTTGTCATGGAATTTCCTATATAAACGGTGGTAAACATATCTGTCTGGGTATCTCTTAGTGCTTCCAGAGTCATGACCGCCATTTCTTCCTCTTCCCTGCCAATATTTTTTACAAGGCCGCAGATGGTTGACCTGCTTTTGTATTCCATTACGATCTCACAGGCCCGTTTCAAATAACCGGCCCTCTTTTTACTGGAAGGATTATAAAGACAGATGACCATGTCTGCCTGGGCAGAAGCCTTAAGCCTGTCTTTAATTAATTCCATGGGAGTGAGCAGATCGCTTAAACTGATAACCGCAAAATCATGGCCCAGAGGAGCGCCTAAAACCGCACCTCCGCTTAAGGCCGCAGTCACTCCGGGTATGATCTCAATCTCAAGGTCTTCTTCTGGCCGGGCCATCTCGAGGATCAATCCGCTCATGCCGTAAACACCTGAATCTCCGCTGCATACCATGGCTGTGGTTTTTCCCTTTTTTGCTTCCTCAATGGCCATCAAACAACGCTCCTGCTCCCTGCGCATCGGCGTAGTAAGCATCTCCTTATCCGGAAAATGCTCCTTGATCAAATCTATGTATACAGTATACCCTACAATGACCTCACTCTCTTCCAGGGCCTTAATGGCCCTTATGGTCATATCCTCGTAGGAACCTGGTCCGATTCCTACCACGTAAAGTTTTCCTGACTTTGTCATAAGTTACCTCCTAATGAATTATGCGGATCTAGCTGCACCTTCCAATCCCGGACAGCCACTGCTGCCGTCACCCCGTCTGCCGCCTGCTTTTTTACCAGCAATTTACCGCCGCCCAATTCCTTTACGCAGGCAAGGGCCGCCCGTTCGCATACATTATCAACTCCGGTGACCTGCTTGACAAAGGAGGAGGAAGTAAATTCCCCTTCTGTTTCCTCAAGCACAACCGCCGGATAAGTGTAATACGGGACTCCTTTAGAAGCAGCGAGCTGGCAGATGCCCTCTTCTTCCTTCTTTAAATCAATGCTGGCACACGCGGCCAGTGCTTCCGGGGATAAGTTCCATTCCTTGAAAAACCGGTCAAGAACCCATTCTATGGTTTTGGCAGGAACCCCTTTTCTGCATCCGATTCCCAGAACCAGAAGCCTTGGAACCAGCTTTAAGGATCCATTAAGGGACTCCTCTTTCCCGCTCTCCTTCATGGTGATCCAAAGATTTGCACCAGAAGCCTCCCCTGGGATAAGCCCGGAAGGAAGCTTTCCTGAAACCGGAAAATCGCAGTGAAACCCTACAGTTTCACCCTTAAGAATGGCTGAGGAAATCATTTTTATCTTTCTTAAATCTGTAATGACCAGTCCCTGCTCCTTGGCAAATAAGTCTACTGCAAATCTTCCATGAATGTCCGTGGCAGTGGTTATAACTGCCTGACCGCCTGCTATTCCTGCCAGCCGTTCTGCCAGTTCATTGGCTCCTCCCAGGTGACCGGATAAAAGGGAAATGGAAAATCTGCCCATATCATCCATGACCACCACAGCCGGGTCTTCTGCCTTACTCTTTAAAAAGGGGGCAATTGCCCGGACTGCAATACCAGCCGCTCCAATAAACACGATTCCTTCCTTCTGTAAAAACTGCTCCCTGGTCCATTCTGACAGGGATGCAGAAACAGGGATCATGAGATCCCCGTCAGGGCAGGACTTAAGAAGCCCTGACCGTCCATAGGCTTCGCAAGGCTGTCCTGCTTTTAATAACTCTTTAACCAGCTTTACGCTGAGCCTGGCTCCTGCTTCCGTAAAGCAGATGATCGAAAGCTTCATCATTCATCCCCCGTTCCCTTCCGGTATTCCGTAGTAAAAACCGGGTCATAAAGCTTGGAACGTTCATAGCCGTTCTGGGCTACCGCATTGCCCACAAGAATCAGGGCTGTCTTCTTTATATTCTCCCGTCTGGCACTTGCACTTAAGCTTTCCACCGTACAGCTTATGGTCTTCTCGTCCTCCCAGGTGGCCTTATAGACGATAGCGGCAGGAGTATCCGGAAGATAACCGCCCTTTATCAGTTCCTCTGACAGCTGATCCAGCATGCCGGTGCTTAAAAAGATCACCATAGTAGCTCCATGTGCCGCAAAGGAAGCGATGGATTCCCGCTCCGGCACCGGTGTCCTGCCTGCCATGCGGGTAATAATCACGCTTTGGGTGATTTTAGGAAGGGTATATTCCATTTTAAGGGAGGAGGCTGCACCGCAAAAAGAGCTGACTCCCGGACATACATCATAAGAGATCCCTCTTTCCTCCAGTTCATCCATCTGCTCTCTGATTGCGCCATAAATACAGGGATCGCCGGTATGGAGCCTTACCGTCATCTTTCCTTGCCGCTCCGCCTCCGCTATAACCGCAATCACTTCCTCAAGGGTCATTTTGGCACTGTCATAAACCTGACACTGGGTTTTTCTGTATTCCAAAAGGGCTGGGTTTACCAAAGAGCCTGCGTAAATGATCACATCCGCCCTCTCAAGCAGCTCCTTGCCTCTCACTGTAATTAAGTCCGGCGCTCCCGGACCTGCTCCTACGATATGTACCATACTTACCTCACAATCACCAAAGTATAATAGCCTGCATCTTCCGGAATCTCATCCAGGGAACGATAAATCCGTTCATCCGGCATTCCGCAGTTTTCCACCATCACGGCGCTGGCCCCACAGTCTTTCAGTTCTCTTTTCACCGCTTCCATCTGCCTGCCGGCCTTCATAAGCACTTTTACTCCAGGCAGCTTTAAGGCATCTCTTACCTGGTAAGAGGCCGGTATGATATGAAGCTCCTCTGCTCCTGATGCAAGAGGGATACCAAGCTTTGCCGCTACGGCGCAAAAGGATGGAATTCCGCTTTCTAAGCGGGTTTCATAGCCTTCCTTCCAAAGCCGTTCCATCAGATATGTAAAGGTGGAATAAATGCTTACATCTCCCAGGGTGATAAATCCCACATCTTCTCCCCTGTTTAAATACTCCATTACCGTTCTGGCCGCCTGATCATGGCTTTCCTTAAGCACATTTTCATCTTTTGTCATGGGCATGTGCAGATGAAGGCATTCTTTTTCTTCTATTTCCGGCACTGCCTGTCTTGCAATCTGATATGCCGTACACTGTTCTTTATTTTTATGGGGAATGGCAATGATATTTAATTCCCTGATCCTTTTTACCGCTTTTAATGTCATAAGCTCCGGATCTCCCGGCCCTACACCGATCCCGTACATGATTCCAGCCATTGTTTATTCCTCCTGTTCTTTCCGTCCGGACTCTGTACCGGAAAACAAGCCGATAAGCTCCATTGCTCCCCGGCTCATTCCCAGTATACCGTACATCGTGGAAAATGTCACCACTTCCACCTTTCTCCCTCCTGACCAGAGAGTCATATATCCCTGGATCCTGTCCACCACCTCTTTCATAACAGGCTCTAAAATCCCTAAGCTTTTAAGGATTCCCGCGGCCTCCTCCATGGTATTGGCTGTCAGTATCTTCTCTTTTAATCCGTCCCTGTCCTCTGAGAAAGGGGCAGTGCAGTCCCACAATATTTCCATACGGCGGTCCCCATATTTGGAATGGGTATTGGGTACACCTCCTGCAGTCTTAATCAGCTTCCCGATATGCCCTGCAAACAGGATCTGGTGAAATCCCTCCTCACCTGCCGATTGTAAAGCTTCTCCGATAAAATTGCTGCAGATCACGCCATCCTTTAAGTCAAGGCCAAGTGTTTCCTGTATAAAAGCTTCCCCATAATTTCCCGGAACCAGGATTACCTGCTTCTTTCCTGACACCGCCTTCATATGTAATTCCAGACGTATGGTGGCAATCAGCGCCTCTTCACTCATGGGTTTAACGATTCCTGTTGTTCCCAGTATAGAAAGCCCACCTTCAATTCCCAGCCTGGAATTAAAGGTTTTCTCCGCCAGTTTTTTTCCTTCCGGCATCCAGATGGTAATTGTTAAGGAACCATCAAAGCCCGCTTCCTTTCTGGCTTCCTCCACCCCGCAAAAGATCATGTCACGGGGAACTGGATTAATGGCCGGCATGCCCACAGGACAGGATAATCCAGGTTTTGTCACCCAGCCGATCCCTTCTCCGGCAGTAAGAAAAAGTGGGTCTTTCCCCTCCTCTCCGTCTCTGCGGTAGATTCCCCCGGTCTGTCCTTCTTCGTTTTTATAAGAATATTGAACGCTGGCAAACACCATGGCCTGATGTGTTACATCCGGATCATCTCCTGCATCCTTTTTAACAGCGCATACCGCCTTTTCCTGTTTCAGGACAACATGAAAAAGAGGAAGATCAGCCGACCTTCCTTTTGGCGTCATAAGTGTCATATGCTGTAATTCACTCCCGGTTAACAGCATGGCCGCTGCTGCTTTGGCAGCAACAGCGGCACAGGTTCCTGTTGTGAATCCGCTTCTTAATTCCTGTTTTTCCATCTTCCTGCATCTTTCCTGCCCATTCTTTCCAGGCATCACGGAATATCCAAAACGTATCTCCTCTTTCCCGCCAATGCTTTCTGTGCAGAGCCTGTCCCGCTTTACCGGACGGGATACCCACAGGATATTTCCTTTTAAGGTTTATTATAAAATATTTTCTCTTACGGTGCAAGAAAATCCTGAGTTTTCTTCGTTTCTGCCCACGCGTTCCAGGCAGGGCCCACCCCGCTCTATCGGGTGCTAAGGGATGCCCGCAGGGCATTTTCTATACTTCTTCACCCTTTAACAGAGCTTCGTTTTTCAATTCTCTTTTTCTTTTTGTAATCAGGCCTCCGATACGGCCGCTTTCCTTTGCACTCAGACTGCGCCAGCCGTTCTCTATTACCTTATCTCCAAGGCCAAGCTCTGATGCAATTTCAAATTTAAGTACTTCCTCCGGCTTCATATTACGAGGATCAAATGGTTCGTTTCTCTTTCCCTTTGACATATTTTCAAATCTCCTTTTCTTAAATCTAAAGAGAGTATGCCCCCTACCGGGAGAATTAAACGTACATTCCTTCCAGAATTTTCAAAAAAAACAGGCTGCGGCGGAACTCTGGTCCGCTTCAGCCTGTTTTTTAGTTTCCTGCCTTTGCAATGCCCTTTTATCTTCTGGGGATGATGATGGCCGCAATGAAATAGGCCACAATACCCGTGCCTGTGCAGGCCAGCACTGCCCACAAAAGCCTGATAAGGGTAGAATCCACGTTAAAATATTCCGCAATTCCGCCACATACCCCGCAAAGCATTTTGTCCGTATCGGAACGGTATAATTTCTTCTGATTGTCTTCCATTTGTTTATCTCCTTTCTGTTCTTTGACCTGTAAATCCTATCATTAATATTATCGGAACAAAAAACACTTCCGATAATCGGATGGGCGGGCTATATATTATAATTCATTCATAAAATCCACCTGGATCGCTCCTGTCTTACATTCCAGATCCATATCTTTTCCTGCCCCGTTATCCATCTGCTTCCTGCCCCTTAAGGCCGCGCTGCCTTCATCTCCGACCTTAACAGCTCCCATCTTACACGAAATATCGTAATTGTAATCTTCCTTTTTCCCGGCTAGTTCAAGCTTTATGGCACCGACCTGGCATACCGCCTCAACATCTCCGGAAGTCATTCCGGAAAATTCCACAGCGCCGGCACTGGTTTCCACGGAAAGATTTCCCACGCTGCCGCCATTGATCTTTATGGCGCCGGCCTTTGTTTCAATATTCAGTTCTTCTGCGGAAAGAGCCTGAGCCGTCATCGCCGGACCGGAACCCTCATAGCCTGAGAAACGGCTTGAATGAACTGATTTTAAGTTAACGTCGGAAAAGCGGTAATTCTTTGGAACCTGAACCGTAAAAAGCAGATCCGGGCCATCCTTTCTTTTCCAGCCATCGTATTCCTGAAGCTCCAAATCACCATTCTCTTCGTACAGGATAAAACAGGATTGATCCCTGTTGCAGAAAATCTTAACCTCATTTCCCTTGGGATCTTCCACAAAAACAACATTTCCTGTACGTATTACTATATCCAGATTTCTTACTTCCTGAGAAGAAAAAATTTCCTGCCCCTTATCTCCTATATTAAAAACTTCCGGAACATAAATATCATCAAAATTAACCCCTTCCCAAATACCATCCAGAGTAACTCCCGAAATTTCCCTTTCCCATTCAATGACTCTTTGAGGGACTATATCCCGTAAATTTCCTCCCAACACAGCGGCTACGGCTGAAATCCCCCCGCCGATCAGGACGCAGACACTTCCGGCAATCAAACAAATCTTTACAAACCTTTTCATAAACGGCTTCTCCTTCCATGTAATAACCTGCTAAGGGCATTCACACAGCTTCTGAAAAGAAATGGAAGAAAGCTCCCATAAAAAGAACCGCAGAGGGCCAGAGCGATCATTCCTAAGCCAAGGAACAGGACTCCCAGTCCTAAAAGCAGGGCTCCGCTTAAGGGATGAATCACCATGGAGACGACACTGCCCAAAATCAAACCGACCCCGGCCGCTAAAAGAGCAAAGGTAAGCGCCCCGACTCCAACAACTGCTGCCAAAAGGCAGCCTAAAATTCCTCCTAACAAGCCAACAAGACCTCCTCCGATTCCCATAAGGATAGGCGAAGCTGCAATGATTAATATGATCCATAAAACAGTTTTTACGGTACGGTTACCATCCATGCCTCTTCTTCGCCTGTTATGCTTTTTCTCCTGTCCTTCGTGACCGTATCGGCCGTCATCGGATACCTCCGGAAGATCATACCTCTTAGCCATCTGGTAATTCGGATCTTTAAACCGTTCATCCCGATAGCCAGTCTCCGTGAATTCTCCTCCGTCATCTAAATTCCCGGATATGTCCGAGCGGATAATCGCTGCAATCCGCTCAGGGCTTTCAAACTCCTTGATTACCTTTTCTTCATTTTCCTGCCCCGCTTCTTCCAGATAATCCCTGTAATATTCGATGGCATCCGCCTTCTCTTCATCTGGAATATCCGACAGCAGATACTCCAGCTCTCTCATAAACTCATCCCTGCTCATATATGTGCCTCCTCAAAAATCCGGGATATTTTCTGGGAGTAGCCTACCCACTCACCTTTATAGAGATTCAATTGAACCCTTCCTTTTTCCGTAATCTTATAATATCTTCGGTTCCTGCCGTCAAATGCCAGATCATAAACCTCCAGACACTCTTCCTTCTGCAATCTTCGAAGTACCGGATAAAGGGTTGATTCTGAAATCTCAATGACATTTCTCACATCCTGCGTGATTTTATAACCATAGGTACCCTCCTGATCCCTTGACACTATTGCAAGGACAATGGCGTCCAATAATGCTGCTCCTGTGTTAAAAACCATGTGCCCACTCCTATTCTTATAATTGCCCACGCGTTCTGGGCATTTAGGTATACCCGAAGGGTGTATCCTTATGATTGCCCACATTTCCGGGCATACAGGTATACCCGAAGGGTGTATCCTTATGATTGCTCAAATTCTCCGGGTATACAGGTATACCCAAAGGGTTATTCTTAATACTTGAACAACGTTATCTTATTTCATCCTTTGGCGCCTGAGGTATGATGACCGCAGCAATGACGTAAAGGACCAGGCTTCCTCCTACCAGAGAAAATCCCATAAACGAACGGAACAAATGGCGCCATGACTGAAGAAACATTAAAAGAACCCATATCAGCCTTATCATAACAGGATCCACCTGAAAATATTCTCCAATACCGCCGCATACACCACAGAGGACTCTGTTTTTTACAGACCGGTACAAACGTTTTGGTTCCACGATTGCCCACCTTCCTTTCTCCTATTGAACTGATATATAATATTATTTTTTTCTCTATATTATACGTCGTACAATAATATTATATGCCATATAATATTACTTGTCAACACCTATTGAATTTTTTATTCTACCCCCATAAAAAAATAAAAACGGATGCTTCAGGCAATTCACCTTGAAGTCATCCGTTATCCATTCATCACCGTATCTGGGCGATCCGGTTTACCACATCAATATATTCGCTGCAATACATTTGATAAACTGTCATGACAGCTGCCCGAAAGCGCACCTGTTCTGACGAGCTAAGCTCCGTGACAATGCAGCCGGCCTTTATCAGCCGCTTCCTGACATTCTCCTCACGAATCTCCCACAGTCTTCTTTCATACCTGGCAGACTCTTCAGCGCAGGCCGTAATGATCTTCCTGTCCGCATCACTTAACTTCTCCCAGGTAGCCTGGGAGGCCACCTGCATCTCAGGGATCCTGGTGTGGGCATCCAGCGTGATGTATTTTGCCACCTCATAATGTCCCATGGTTTCATAGGATGGCCAGTTGTTTTCCGCACCATCGATGGTGCTGGTTTCTAAGGCTGCATAAACTTCAGAATAAGCCATTGGAACCGCCCTGGCACCAAGTGCCTCCACCATAGCCGACATCATGTCGGAATTGGCAACGCGAATGCGCATCTTTTTCATATCCTCTATGCATTTTATAGGGCGGGAAGAATTGTAAAAATGTCTGGCACCTGCATCATACCAGGAAAGGGCCACCAGATCGCTTTCCTTTAAATCCTCCTTAAATTCCTCTCCGATCTCTCCATCAAGCACTTTCCACATATGCTTTTCATCTCTGTACAGGTAAGGCAGCTGCAGTACATTAAATTTAGGCTTTATTTCAGCCAGGATCATGACCGAAACCCGGGCAAAATCGATCCCGCCGTATTGAAGCTGTTCTACCACTTCGTTTTCACTCCCCATTTCACCGCCGGCAAACACATTGATCTTGATCCTTCCGGACGTCTTTTCCTGCACCAGCTCTGCAAATTTCCTTGCTCCCTGTACGGTTGGATAATCCTCCGGCTGGTTATCCGCATAGGAAAGCACATATTCCGGCGCTTCTTTCCTGCCCCCTAAAAAAAGAGCTTTCCCCGGATTTCCCGCTTTCAGGAGAATGATAAAAAAGCAAGCTGCAGCCACTGTAAAAACAATCAAAGCCGCCCTTTTTGCAATCTGTTTGTCCATTCCTTTTACCCCCAAAACGCCTCCCCTGGGCACAGAGGAAGCGCTTGTTATTTATATTATTTTTGATTATGGATTGATGATGCTCTGTACTTCAGCGTCATCAACATTATCAGTATTAACCAGGATTACACCTGTATCTACTGTCTTTTCTTTTACAGTGTTTCCAGCAGACAGTTCAAGAGCTGTCTTTACGCCGTCATATCCCATATAAAACTGGCGCTGTACTACAGAAGACACATCGTATTCGCCGCTGCGGATCATGGTTTCAATTTCTGCAGAGAAGTCAAATCCAACCATGGAGATGTCGGTGCGTCCGGATTCTGTAAGACCAGTTACAAATCCTACGGTAGAACCGTTGTTAGGACCAAACACTGCTTTTAAGTTCGGATATGTGGTGATAAAGTCCTGGCAGAAACCTACTGCCTTGCTGATATCTCCATCGTTTACCTTAATATCATTGTTTAATACCTGCCATTTTTCAGGAGCATTTTCCTGCCAGTACTCGTTAAAGCCCTTCACACGGTCATTGATGGTCTGAGAACCGGTGGAGCCAACCTGAATGGCGATCTGAGCATCTTCTGTTTCAGAAACGCCCTTGTCTTTCAGCCTGCGCATAAGTTCCTCAGCAGCAACTTTACCTGCTTCTACGTTATTGGTTAAAAGAGCAGCACTGTAGTTTTCGCTATTGATCACTGTATCTACCAGAACTACCGGTATTCCTGAATTATACGCCTCTGTGATCGGAGCGTCAAGGGATACACTGTCTAAAGGAGCGATTACGATTCCATCTGCCTGTGCTGATACTGCATTCTGCAGCAGGGTAAGCTGGCCTTCAATATCTGATTCCAGAGCAGTTCCTACTACTACTACGTTGCATCCCAGTTCCTTACCGGCCTGTTCTGCACCGGCCTGAAGCACGCTCCAGTACTGGTTTCCAAGAACCTTTACTATTACGTAAATGGTTTTCTCTCCCTTTGCTGTATCACCCTTAGCGGAATCTTTAGATTCTTCCGCCTTTTCAGCAGCCGCCCCCTGGCTGGATTCTGCTGCCGCAGTGGTAGCGTTGCTTGACTGGCTTCCACAGCCGGTCAGACCGGCAACTGCCATAGCTGCTGCCAACAAAACTGCCGTTACTTTTCTCATTTCATTTTCCTCCTGAATTGTTTGTTTTATTTTTTCAAGCCAAAAAACCGCTTGATTGCCCCTAAGTCTCCGCTCTTCTTCGCTGTCTGAGATGCTACTGCAATCAACAGGATAATACCTACGATCATCTGCTGCCAGAAGGAATTGACACCGTTTAAGTTCAGTCCGTTCCGGATTACACCCATCATCAAGGCTCCGATTACCGTATTAAGAATCGTTCCTTCTCCGCCCAGGATGGAGATGCCTCCCAATACAGACGCTGCAATTGCTTCCATCTCATAACCGTTTCCTGCCGTAGGCTGGGCACTGGAAAGACGGGAAGCAACCAGGATTCCGCAGATTGCTGCAGATAAACCGGAAATACAATATGCGAACATACGTGTCTTTACTGCATTAATTCCAGAAAGCTTTGCAGCCTCTAAGTTGGAACCACAGGCATAGATCTGGCGTCCGATCCGCATTTTTGCAAGTACAATTCCTAAAACCAAAGCATAAACCAAAGTAATGATAACGCTGTAGGGAAGTCCATCCCCTCCGATCCTTCCGCCGCCCAGAACGTAAAACTGTTTCTGAATTTCCTTAGAAGGAATGTTCGTTGTATACAGAGGTGCGCCGTTTACAAGCACGTTTGCCATGCCTCGGTATACCCACTGGGTTGCCAGAGTTGCAACAAAGGGCACAACCCCCAGGATTTCAATAAAAAATCCATTCATAATACCTGTCATGATACCCATGATCAGACAAAGTGCGATACATACCACAAGAGGCAGTCCCTGCATCAGAAGTGATACCATAATAATGCCTGACAGTGCCATGGAAGCGCCGGCAGATAAATCGTTTCCTCCGCAGACCAGACAGAAGGTCAGGCCGCAGCCGATGATGGTATAGGTAACGATCTGCTGCAGAAGGTTCTGCAGATTGGCCGGGGCTAAAAATTTAGCAGGCTGAAGAATCGAAAACAGCACAAACAGTCCGACCAGGATGCACAGTGAGTAGATTGCCCGCCGTGTGGCTGCATTTAGCTTGTTGAACGAACCGCCTTTCTTTTCCTGCACCATTGCTTTTAAGTTTCCCATCCTTACTCTCCCTTTCTATTACCGCTGCCTGTTAACACGGGCGCCGGTTTTCCTTCTAGTTTGTTATAACCTGCCGCAAGATACAGGATATCTTCCTGAGTAGCGGTCTTTGCATCTAATTCTCCGTTGATTTCACCCTGGTGAATGACCAGAATCCGGTCGCTCATGCCAAGGATCTCCGGCAGTTCAGAAGAAATCATGATAATGGACACTCCCTGGGCGCTCAGCTTGTTAAACAGCTCATACACCTCATACTTGGCTCCTACATCGATTCCTCTGGTTGGTTCGTCAACGATCAGCACCTTTACATCATTGCACAGCCATTTGGCTAAAACTACCTTTTGCTGATTGCCTCCGGAAAGATTTCCGCAAAGCTGGTGTACGCTTGGGGTTTTCGTACGCAGAAGCTCTACATATTTTTCCGCATTTTTAAGCCCTTCCTTGTCATTGATAAATCCATAATGAGTGATGTTTGGAAGATGGGCCATGTTCGTATTATATTTAATGTCAAGGCCAAGAGCCAGACCATCACGCTTCCGGTCCTCCGTAGCATATCCGATCCCATGTTTAATGGCCTGGATCACAGAGTTGATCTTGATTGGTTTTCCTTCCAGCGTAAGCTCCATGGAATCCGCCTGATCCGCACCGAAGATGCAGCGCATAAGCTCTGTTCTTCCCGCTCCTACCAGTCCTGATATTCCGAGGATTTCTCCTTTTCTCACACAAAAATAATCCGCATTTACTTTAGTGCCTCTGCGGACATTTCTGGCCTCAAGAACTATTTCTCCGATGTTACGCTTGTATTTAGGATATTTATCCTCCAAAGAACGTCCAACGATCATATTTACCAGTTCATCCATGGTGATCTCATTAAGATTCCTGGTACCTATGTACTGGCCATCCCTGATAATCGTAACCCGTTCACAGATCTGATTAAGTTCCGCCATTCGGTGGGAAATATAAACCATACCCACTCCCTTTTCTTTTAAGCGGCGGATGATACCGAACAACTGCTCGATCTCCTTTTCTGTAAGGGTTGCTGTCGGCTCATCAAGAACCAGTATTTTTGAATTAAAGCTGATCGCTTTTGCAATTTCTACCATCTGCTGCTGAGCAATGCTTAAACTTCCCACATGGGCATAGGTATTTAGCTCAATACCCAGATCATCAAGGATCTTCTGCGCTTCCTCATGCATCTTGCCGTCATCGATAAAAATTCCTTTTTTATGGGCCCTGCCGATGAATATATTGTCTGCCACACTAAGATGACCGCACATATTCAACTCCTGCATGATGATACATACACCAAGCTCATGGGCCTTTGCAACGGAATCAATGTCCACCTTATTACCTTCAATGAATATTTCACCTTCATCTGCCCGGT
Organism: Lacrimispora sphenoides JCM 1415; assembly: GCF_900105615.1. Taxonomy (NCBI): domain Bacteria; kingdom Bacillati; phylum Bacillota; class Clostridia; order Lachnospirales; family Lachnospiraceae; genus Lacrimispora; species Lacrimispora sphenoides. Next base: position 2,234,624 of record NZ_LT630003.1, read on the forward strand.
GAACACCGGATAAAATCTTCATCAGGGTGGATTTACCGGCTCCGTTTTCACCGACAAGCCCAAGGACCTCCCCCTTATTCACTGACAGACTTACTTTATCGAGAGCCTTGACTCCGGGGAAGCTTTTACTTATCCCTTCCATTCGAAACAATTCCTGTTTCATGCCCCTTCCTCCTCTCTGCTTTCTATACACTCTCTGTGTTTGAATCCATTATAACGACAGGCCCCGACAGATTCTATCGTAACTTTTTATCATCCATAGTAGAATTTTATCCTTTCAGCCAAATGTACATAAAAAAACACCTGTCATCTCATCATGACAGGCATTTTAACAAACAGATTAACTTTGGAGGTCTTTCAGACTGGACATTCTGTACTCCGAAGGATTTACCCCTTCCAGCCGTTTGAAAACCTTTGTAAAATAATTGGAATCCATGTAACCCACTCTGACTCCTACCTCCTTTACGATCACATTGGGCTGGGCCAGCAGCTTTTTCGCTTCCTCCACTCTGTATTCCGCCAGATAAGAGGTAAAGCTTTGCCCGAACTGCAGCTTGAACATCCTGCAAAAATAAGGCTCTGAATACCCCACGGCCCGGGCTGTTTCGCTCATTGAAATATCATTCATATAATTGGACCGGATGTATTCCTCCACCATGGATGTCATTACAGACAAGCGGCTGCCGCTAAAATCAGACTCCTCATCCAAAACCGGATGGGCCTCCTCCTCTTCTCTTTCCTTATGCGGTTTGATTTCCCCCTGCTTATCCTCTTGTTCCCCTGCAATCCGCAGAGCCTCCTCAACCACGTTCAAGACCTCTTTCTGTGAATAAGGCTTCAGAAGATATTCCATAGCCCTGATGGAAATCGCCTTTTTCGCATAGTCAAAGCGGTCGTAGGCCGTCAGGAAAATAAGGCAGCAATCCTTATTTTCCTTCCTCATGATTTCCGCAGCCTGGATTCCGTTCATTCCCGGCATACCAATATCCAGGATCACCACCTGGATATCTTCCCTTTTAAAAATCTCTACTGCCTCTTTTCCATTCTGAGCCTCAAAGACCTGGCATTCCTCTCCAAATTTCTTCAGCAGCATCTTTTTGAGCACAATCCGCTCTATCATTTCATCTTCCACTATCATTAACCGATACATGATCCATTATATCCCTTCTCCGACCAAATTCTATCTGTACCACTGTGCCGCTGTTTTCTCCGCTGTCAATGGTCACCTTTCCATATTCGTAGTAATAAGAAATCCTTCTATATATATTCCCCAGCCCGATTCCAAGGCCTGTCCCCTTTGTTTCAATGGCATTCCTGATAGCTGTCAGGGTTTCTGAGTTCATGCCCTTTCCCGTATCCGCTACGGATATCCATAAAAGTTCTCCTCTTTTCTCGATCCGTATGTTGATGCTTCCTCCGTTCTCCTTTTCCTGGATCCCGTGAATTACCGCATTTTCCACCAACGGCTGCAGCATGAAGACCGGCACCTCTTCCTTGTATAGGTCCATGCTGCAGTTGATTTCCCATTGAATCCGGTCTCCAAAACGCATCTTCTGGATGTACATATAATCCTTTACTACCTTAAGCTCCTGCTCAAGAGGTTCAAAGGCATTGGACGTCCGGAGGCTGTAACGAAGAAGACTGCTGATTGCCACAAGCATTTCCTCCGTCACCGGCGCTTCCTCCATCTGTGCCATCCTGGTAATCATATTCAGTGTATTAAAGAGAAAGTGGGGATTCAACTGACTCTTGATCAGCTGAAGCTGGGCCATGGAAAACCGCTTCTCAAGCTCCGCCCTCTCCAGTTCATGCCGGTACAGCTTTTCTTCCATCTGCCGTTTCTCTTCCGTCGCTGTGATGTAGTCCCGGGTGGCATGCTTCATCTTGTTGAATGCGCTTACCAGCTGTCCGATCTCATCCCTGCCATCCCAATGGACGTCAGGGGACGAAAAATCGTTCTTCTCGATCTTACCTGAGACCGTAGCAAGCTGCACCACTGTTTTTACAATGCTGCCTGTAATAAAACGCAAAAGGATCATAAGCACAAAAAAAGCGAAAACGCTGATGGCGACCAGAATGTAAGGCATGCGCTTAAGCACAGGGATCTGAATTTCGTAATAATCATTTCCTCCCATTAAAACCACCTTGGTCAGACGTGTTCCATAGAGGTCCAGATATTTCTGCATATTATATGTTTTGTACAGTTCCCTGATATAGTTTGGATCATTCTGATTCATTTCCACTACTTTTTCCCGCTGCTTTTCATAGGTATCATAACCGTTTTTGATGTTCCAGGTGATCCCATAGCGCTCTTCCCCGATTTTATCATAATCATAGGGCAGGCTGTTTAGATATACTCTGGTTTCCTGGCAGCCCTGCCGGTATGCCTCCTTATTTTCCGGAGTATTGTTTGCTAATACCTGGGCAAACAATCCCCTTTCATTCTCCATGGACTCCTGAAACTTATAACAGGCCAGGTTATCATCCATGATAATGCTCACATCGTTGATAAATATATATGCCACTTTCAGATTGATGAAAATGGAAGCTGCCATAATGATCCCGACACTTCCTATGATCACGTATAGTTTCCTTTTCAAAGACATCTGATACCAAAGGGCAAGCAATCGATCTCCCACCTGTTTACCTCCCACGATTCGTTTTCACACATGCACTAACTAATCTTATCCTTTCCTTGAACTTCCGTCAATAACAAAAAATACCCTGTAAGCGGTACACATATTTTTTGTGTACCGCTTACAGGGCAGTGTTTATCTCATAAATATACTACAGATTAAAGGCCTTCCAAAGGCGCTTAAAATAATCGGCAAATTTGGCTTCCCTGACTGACTCCGCAGTTAATATGGGAACTTCTCCAATCCGTTTCCCTCCAAGGGTATAAATAAGGTTCCCGGCCTTCTGTCCCTCTTCAAACGGAGCAGAAATGGAAGGTGCCAGCTCCAGCGTCTTTTCAATGGCTGAGAAATCTTCTCCCTTAAGGCTCAAATAAGAAAAGGAACCGCCATATTTCAACGGAACCTGATCCGTTACTCCGTTATCAACCACCATATCAGGAAGAGGAAGCATTTCTTTATCCTCATACAGCTTGCAGTTGGCATATCCATAGTTTAAAAGAGTCTGGGCATCGGCAAACCTGACTTTGTAATCCGGAGCTGCCATGATTGAGGCAATGAGGCGGACTCCCTCCTTCTCTGCAGTTGCAGAAAGACAATACTTTGCCACTGATGTGGAACCGGTCTTTAAACCGGTCACAGTGAAATTCGTAGCCATCTTTAATAGCTTATTGGTATTGGAAAGACCGAATTCCTTTGTTCCCTGCTTTGTCACATGGGTGATATTCTCCATCCAGATCGTGGAATAGTTATGAATCTGAGGATATTTGGTGATTAATTCTCTGGACATAATCGCAATATCCCTGGCCGTTGTGACATGGGTGGCAGAATCGGTAAGTCCGCAGCAATCTTCAAAATGAGTGTTTGTCATCCCAAGTCCTGCCGCACGCTCATTCATCATCTTAATAAATTCGTCTTCTGTTCCTGCTATGTATTCCGCCATGGCTACCGAAGCGTCATTCCCCGATGCGATAACAATGCATTTAATCAGGGTTTCCACCGTCTGAATTTCCCCTTCTTCCAGGAACACCTGGGAGCCTCCCATGGACTTTGCGTGGGCGCTTGTAACAACCTCATCCGACAGCTTGATTTTACCGGAATCCAGCGCGTCAAAAATAAGTATCAAAGTCATAATTTTCGTAATGCTCGCCGGGCTCCTTTTTTCATCCGCGTTCTTTTCAAAAATAATCTGTCCAGTTGACGCTTCCATCAGAACGGCGCTGGGGGACTGCAAAGCCGGACCGCCCTCCGCATTCACCCGTTTCGCCTCTTCTGCCTGGATAATCATGTCCGAGGCTACCGTCACATCCGGCTCTTGCCCTGCCGCCGGAAAGCATAAACAGAAAAACAGCAGAAGACAGCTTAAAACAAATGCCGTAACTCTCTTCATATGATACACGATCCCCTAAAATTCCTTTGTACCATTGTATGGGACTGCTTCCCTTACATATGCCATTTTTTCCAAAAATAATTGCCATCTTTTCGTTTCATCTTCCGGTAAAGTATGCTATACTTGTACCGGGTATGTTTAAAATCTATCAATACTGCCCCAATACTACAGAATTAAGAGGTTGTACTATGAACAGACATGACTTTCGTGGACGAAATTCTGGAGGAGGCCGGGACCATGCATTACAGGTTATCCTGATCGTTCTTCTTGGAATTTTAATCGTTGCCGTTTTGACTTTGTGCGGGGTTGCGATAAGCAAAAGGTTGAAATACAAGGCATTGCCTGCCGATACTTCCGTTGCAGAACACCCTTCCGATGAAGGAGCTCCGGATCCTTCCGCCGAAGAGGCCACAAGCGGACAAGCCAGTGAAGAAGAAAAATTAAAGTCCCTGCTTTCCCAGGCAGATGCCCTTTCTATTGAATACGATTACGATGGGGCAATCAGTCTTCTCCAGTCTGACCCCGAGTTCAGCGCAAAGGAAGAAGTGACCTCTGCCATTGCAGGTTATAATACCGCCAAGGAAGCCCTGGTGCGGTTCAATCCCCAGGATGTGACCCATGTTTTTTTCCATTCTCTTATCATCGACACTTCAAAAGCCTTTGATGGAGATTCCAAGCAGGGGGGCTACAACCAGATGATGACGACCAAATCGGAATTCCTTAAGATGATGCAGTCTATGTATGACAAGGGATATGTTCTTGTGAAGATCCATGATCTTGCATATGAGACGAAGGATGAGAACGGAAATCCTAAATTTGTATACGGAGATATCATGCTTCCTCCAGGCAAGAAAGCCTTTGTCCTGTCTCAGGATGATGTGTGCTATTACGAATATATGCAGGGCGACGGCTTTGCCACCCGCATGATCATCGGAGAGGATGGATATCCCACCTGCGAGATGACAATGGCTGACGGCAGCGTATCTGTGGGCGATTATGATCTGGTTCCGATACTTGAAGGCTTCGTACAAACCCATCCAGGCTTTTCTTACAAAGGAGCGCGCGGAATTCTGGCCTTTACCGGATATAACGGGATCCTGGGATACCGGACAGATGAATCCTACAAGGATACCAATCCCAATTATGAAGCAGACCGGGAGCAGGCTGCAAAGGTAGCCCAGTCCTTAAAGGATCACGGCTGGGAGCTGTCCTCCCACAGCTGGGGCCACCGGAACATGGGACAGATTTCCATGAACCATTTTAAGGCAGACAGTGACAAATGGAAACGTAACGTTGAGTCCTTAACCGGACCTACAGATATTATCCTCTTCCCCTTTGGAAGTGATATCGGAAGCTGGACCCCTTATACCAATGACAATGAACGTTTTACTTATTTAAAATCTCTTGGCTTCCGTTATTTCTGTAACGTAGACGCCAGCAAGCCGACCTGGATGCAGATGGGCACCGACTACTTCCGCCAGGCCCGCAGAAACCTTGACGGATACCGGATGTTTTATTATCCTGACAGCTTAACGGATCTGTTTAATGTACCTGATGTTTTTGACCCGGCAAGACCGACACCGGTTCCTCCAATGTAAGCAGTCCTTGAAAAAAGCCGTAGACTTTAAAGATCTACGGCTTTTTTCTGCCTTTTACCGGTTTTCAGTGAAGAAAAATTAATTGTAAAGGTGACTGGCCTGTGCTATAGTAAAAACTGGAAACAGAGAAAGGCAGCTTTTCAATGTGCAGAAGGTTGCGGCAGCCGGATCACGTACACAACAGGAATCATAAACAGGAGGGGTTTTATGAAAAGGTCAATGATGCAGGCATATGTTACAAGAAGCGATGAAGCTGTAGCTCTTTATCAAAAGGCTTTTGATGCTGCTCTTATCAGCAGCTATCCAAATAGTGACGGAACATTTTATCATGCCGAGCTTGACATTCAGGGAGAAATACTGGCTGTGGCAGAAAGAAACTCAGAATATGCCATAACCGGCGAAGAAACGGTTACAGGCAATGTCATGCAGTTTTGTCTGCACTATGGAGAAGGAAATGAAGATAAGGTGAGAAAAGCATATGAAATACTGAAAACGGATGCTAAAATTCTTATGCCGCTTGCGCCATGCGAATTCAGTTCTCTGATGACAGATTTTATTGATAAATATGGAGTCAGGTGGTGTTTATTTGTTTAAATGCCTCATTGCACAAATAGAAAGGCCGCCCTGCTGATTTTCTGTCAGCATGGCGGCCTCTTATCATCCTTAAATCATATTATTTGAAACAAGCGGCGATATTCCCGTCTGTTTTTCCTAAAACTGCACAAATCCCTTAATCGGCTGAGCCGGAACCACAGACTCCGCATACAACACGGGGCCTTCTCCTTCATAATCTCTCCAGAACTCATATGCAATCTTTGCCTTGACACGGACCCATTGTTTTGTTTCCAGCTCTCTGGCTTCCCTTGCCTTGGTGACAAAGCCTAAAAAGGTCATATCATCCTCGCAGCAGGTCATTGCCATACGTCCCGGCACAAAATAATTTTTGGGGAAATCAGGAGTTTTCAAAACCATAGCGGTAAATTCCACAGTCTTTCCCTCATAACGGTCCCGTCTTTCCATACAATCAAGATACCAGATCCCATAGGCTTCCGGTGAAATGCTCACTACGTCTGCTCCCAAATCATAAGGCAGATCTTCCTCCGGGATCTCATTGACCTCTCCCTCAGAATCTTCAAATACGATCTCTCCCTTGGGGCACATGGCCTTTAGGGTCCGCCGGTAGCCGGATAAATCTTCGATTCCGTCGCAGCGGTTGCATATAACCATCTCCGAATTACGGACCATGGAATACAGCAAAGGTTTCATATTGGCAGAATACAATTCAAAGGTGGACATATCGATCAGGGTAATCTGCTGATAGATTCTCCAATCATCAGGAAGCTTTAGCTCATCCAGATTCCACATTCCATTCCACTCGATCAAAACCCGCTCCGGATTATAAAGCAGTTCCAACTCCAAAAGCCTGTCAGGGTTCAGTTCCTCTATGCTTTCTATAAACACTCCAGCTGTCCTGGTGCGCTTTAACAGGGCCTGGTCATATTCAGTTTCACCGTCTTCACAAACAATCAGCAGAGTCTTCTCGTCAGACTGAAAATAATCCTGCTCCATGGTGAACTGAAGGAACTGGGTTTTTCCAGCTTCCAAAAATCCATTTATGAGGAATACCGGCATAAAGTCGTCATCCATTTTATCTGTGTTGCTCATGGTTCCCTCTTTCCTGCCCTTTTTCTCAGGGCATTAAGGTATCCCTGTAAGGGGTTCCCTCCATTCTGTTATCTTTCAAAGGATTTCTTGAGTTCCTCTTCCTTTAAATTCGCTCCGATCACGCATACCTTTCCGGTATATTCCGGCGCTCCGTTTCGGATCTCGTATTGCTCCGGCACCAGATCAAAATAAAGCCATGTACCTTTTTCCTCACCTGGAATCATCCCCTTGGCACGAAGTACATCTCCAAAACTATCTCCGTAAGCCAGTTCATCAAGAATCTTGTCCAACTCTTCTTTGCTCATAGGCGCCACATTCTCAAGGCCCCAGCTGCAGAATACTTCATCTGCATGATGGTCATGATCATGGCCGCAGCCGCAATCCTCACCATGCTCGTGGTGGTCATGATGGTGGCCTCCGCAGCCGCATTCTGATTTCTCGTGGTCATGATGGTGGCCTCCGCAGCCGCATTCTGACTCCTCATGGTCATGATGGTGGCCTCCGCAGCCGCATTCCTCACCATGCACATGGTTGTGGTCATGATGATGGCCTCCGCAGCCGCAGCCCTCATCCTGATGATGGCGGTGTTCTTTCAATTCTTTCATCAAATCCTCAGCCATGGTATCCGGTTTTTCTATAATCTCAAGAAGCTGTTTTCCGCTCAATTCATCACAGGGAGTCGTTACCACAGACGCCTTTGGATTCAGCTCCCGAATGATCTGGAGTGCCTGATCCACCTTGTCGGCAGGAGCAATATCGGTACGGCTTAATACGATAGTTCCTGCATTTTCGATCTGGTTATTGAAAAACTCTCCGAAATTCTTTCTATACATCCTGCACTTCTGCGCATCCACGATGGTGACCGCACTGTTTAAGGTCACCTCCACCTCAGAAGCAACGTCAATAACCGCTTTCATCACATCAGATAGCTTTCCTACTCCTGACGGCTCAATGATCACACGGTCCGGATGGTACTTTGTCAGCACTTCCTCAAGGGATTTGCCGAAATCACCTACAAGAGAGCAGCAGATACAGCCGGAATTCATCTCCCGGATCTCAACTCCCGCATCCTTTAAAAAGCCTCCGTCAATACCGATCTCACCAAATTCATTTTCAATCAGGACAACCTGCTCTCCGGCTATGGCTTCCTGCAGCAGCTTCTTAATAAAAGTAGTTTTCCCGGCTCCAAGGAAACCGGATATAATATCAATTTTTGTCATATCTAAATGTACCTCTTTTCTTTCCAGGGTTATGCATGAAATTACATTTATTTATTGTGTCACAAACCTTTAGCAAAGTCAAGCAGAGGGCCATGGGTTTTTCCTGCAGATATTGTTAAAAAATTATCATTTTCGAGGAAATTCTTCAAAAAACCTTGCAATTCGATCATTTTATGGTAGAATACATGACAACTGCTTTGACAAAGGTCAAATGTGTGCACCAAACTATTTAAAGGAGATTTTTAATATGGAAAAATGCGGCGTAAAAGAGTTCCTGAAAAGGAAAAACGTCACAATTACTGTCCAGACCTATCTCATTGATGCATTGGGTGCTATGGCATTTGGCCTTTTTGCGTCTCTTTTGATCGGAACCATATTCGGTACTCTGGGCCAGCAATTCAATCTCACTATTTTCAACGTGATCGCGGATTACGCGAAAAGTGCTACCGGCGCGGCCCTTGGAGTTGCCATCGCCTATGCCCTCCACGCCCCTGCTTTAGTTCTTTTTTCCGCAGCAACCGTTGGAATTGCCGGCAATACTCTTGGCGGGCCTGTGGGCGCTCTCGCTGCAACGGTGGTTGCCACGGAACTTGGGAAGATCGTTTCAAAGGAAACGAGGCTGGACATTCTGGTCACCCCCGGAGTGACCATCATCTCCGGAGTTCTCATTGCACAGTCCGTAGGACCGGGCGTAGCTGGCTTTATGAACTGGTTTGGCATACTTGTGAAAACATCTACTGAATTACAGCCATTTTTTATGGGAATCCTGGTATCTGCTCTGATCGGCATCGCTCTCACCCTGCCCATCAGCAGCGCTGCCATCTGTATCGCCTTATCTCTTGATGGTCTGGCAGGGGGAGCTGCCACAGCCGGCTGCTGTGCGCAGATGATCGGCTTTGCCGTCCTTTCCTTCCGGGAAAACGGGGTAGGCGGCCTTATGGCTCAGGGTCTTGGCACCAGCATGCTGCAAATGGGAAACATTGTGAAGAATCCAAAGGTCTGGATCGCCCCCACCCTTACTTCTATGATAACCGGCCCCATCGCCACCATGGTATTCCAGCTAAAAAACATTCCGGCAGGCTCCGGTATGGGAACCTGCGGGCTGGTAGGTCCCATCGGTGTCTACACGGCAATGAGAGGCGGGACCTTTATGTGGCTTGGAATCCTCATGGTCTGCTTCCTACTGCCCGCCGTTCTCACTCTCTTGTTTGGTGAAATACTTAGAAAAATCGGCTGGATTAAATACGGAGACTTAACACTTGATTTAAAATAAAGAAAAGACAGGAAGGAGGATGCCGCATAAAAATCAGGCATCCTCCTTCCGCTTTTTACTCTTTCTCAATCCTTCTGTTCATCATCCGCATTTCCAAAAACACAATGACCGCAGCTACCGCTGCAGTGGCTGCATCCTCCACTGCAATGTCCGCAGCCGCCTTTTCCCTTATTTTTTATGAATTGTCTGACTGAAAAACACACCAGTACCAATAGGACAAGGGCTACTAAAACCGTCGAACCATTAGAAGCTAACCATGCAGGCATAACAAACCTCCTATTGCTTCTTTACTTTAGTTCCTTTAATATATGCTCAATATGCTCTCTTTTGCCAATCACCATCAAATGCTCCTGAGCCTGGATTACATAGTCTGCCGGCGGCATGAGCTGGGCCCTGCCCTCCCGCTTGATTCCCAGGACACTGATGTGATACCGGTTTCTGATATCCGCTTCCCTTATGGATTTATGCACCCATTCCGGAAGAGGCGGGATCTCGTAGATCGAGTATTCCGGAGTTAGCTCAATATAGTCAAACACATGATCCGTGCTGTAGCGGACGGCCAGCTTTTCTGCAATGTCCCGGTCCGGATAAATGACTTCATCCGCTCCGTTTCTCAGCAGGAATTTGGCATGGATGTCACGGTTGGCCTTACTGATCACTCTTCTGCCTCCCAGTTCCTTTACCAGACTGGTGATCTCCAGACTACTCTGGAAATTCGTTCCGATACATACAAAACACAGATCGAAATTTGCGATTCCCAGGCTTTTTAATACCGTTTCATTGGTACAGTCACCAATCTTTGCGCTGGTTACATATGGAAGTAAGTCTTCCAGGCACTCTTCCTTCTGGTCCACGATCATAACATCATTTCCAAGCCTCGCCATATTAAGACACAGATGATGGCCAAACCGGCCAAGTCCAATAATTAATACTGATTTCATGATTTTACTCCCTTTCCTTTAACCCACATTAATGGTTTCTGCTACTTGTTCCACATGAGCCTTGCGATGACTTTGAGCAAATGCCAGGGCAAAGGACAAGCTTCCGATCCTTCCGCTGTACATGAGGATAATAATGATCACCTTTGATACAGAATAAAGATCCCTTGTGATACCTGTGGTCATACCCACTGTTCCGATGGCTGATGCCGTTTCAAACAGTATGTCCGAAAATCCCAAAGGCTGAATTGCCATAATCGCCAGGGAAGCAGAGAGAGCCAAAAACAGGTTGATGGTCAAAATAGCGCCTGCGCGCTTGATGACGCCCTCTTCCAGACGCCTTCCGAATATATTGACCCCGTAGGTCTGTTTGATGTTGGAATGTACGCACATAAGAAGGACAAAGATTGTAGTCGTCTTAATACCTCCCGCGGTTGACCCGGGGCTTCCTCCGATGAACATGAGGATTATGGTAAGGAGCTTACTTCCATCGGTCAATGATGCCGTATCAGTGGTATTAAAACCGGCTGTTCTGGCAGTTACGGAACTGAACAGGGAGGTTAAGATCTGTCCGCTTGCATTCATCCCAACCAAAAGATTGTTCCGCTCCAGCAGATAGAAAAGGAGTCCTCCTCCAAAAACCAGAACTGTGGTACTCACCAAAACCATTTTGGTATGCAGCATATATTTTTTAAAGTGAAGCTTATTCTTATAGATATCTTCCCACACGATAAAACCGATACCGCCTATGATGATTAAAGACATAATGACCAGATTCACCAGCCAGTCATCGTAATAGGAAACTAAGGAATTAAAAGGCTTCAGATTTCCCATTAAATCAAATCCTGCATTGCAGAAGGCTGATATGGAGTGGAAAATGCCATAAAACGTTCCTCTCCAGAACCCGTATTTAGGAACAAAACGGAGGGCCAGAAGTATGGCTCCTGTTCCTTCAATGAGAAAGGTTCCTTTTATAATCCCTTTCGCCAGCCTTACAACTCCGCCGATCTGCAACGTATTAACGCTTTCCTGCAAAAGCCCTCTCTCTTTTAAGCCTATCTTCCGCCTGAGCACGATGGAGATAAACACGCCCACCGTAACAAACCCAAGGCCCCCGATCTGTATCATTGTAATTATCACCATCTGTCCAAACAAAGACCACTGGGTCCAGGTATCCCTGACGATCAGTCCCGTCACACAGGAGGCGCTGGTCGCAGTAAACAGACAGCTCAAAAAGTCTTCAGACTGTCCATCCCTGCTGGAAATCGGAAGCATCAATAGCAGGGCTCCTGTTAAGATCAGACAGAAAAAACCATAAGCAATAAACTGGGTCTGACTCACGTGCCGCCTGGCACGCTTTAATCTTTTTTCTTCCACGTTCATCTCACTGTCATTCCTCTTTTCCTGCGGTACCCTGTCCCGCTTTTTTATCGGCCCGGCTCATTCTCACTCCATAGTCTATAGCTGAGAAAATCAAAAATGCCGCCAGATTCACCATCACCACGCTGGCTCCCGCCGGGGTAGAATAACGGTACGATGCCATCATGCCGATCACAAAACAAACAACTGATAAAATTCCGGAAGATATCACCACTCCACGGAAGCTTTTAAATACCCTCATCGAGGTAAGGGAAGGGAAAATGATGAGGCTGGAGATCAGCATGGCTCCCATCATCCTCATACCCAGAACGATGGTGACGGCGGTCAGTACCGCTATCAAAACATTGTACCAGGATACATTCACTCCCGTTGCCCTTGCAAAGCTTTCGTCAAAGGTCACTGCAAAAATTTTGTTATAGCAAATCAAAAACAGCCCCAGCACAAAAAAGGACAGGATCACGCTTAAACGGACATCCTCCTTGCTCATAGCCAGTATGCTTCCAAACATATAGCTGCTTACATCCGTCGTCATTCCGGTCGTCATGGAGGTAACGATAATGCCCGCCGCCAGTGCAACGGCAGATATCATGGCGATGGCTGCGTCACTTTTCATCTTTCCGTTCGACCTGATGCGCAGCAGGAAAAATGCAGCAATCACCACCACCGGAACAGATATCTTTAACGGAGACCAGCCAAAAGCCACTGCAAAGGACAAGGCTCCAAAGGAGACATGAGACAGTCCGTCACCAATCATGGAATACCGTTTTAACACCAGGCTGACGCCTAAAAGAGAAGCACATAAAGAAACCAGGATTCCTCCTGCCAAGGCCCGTACCAGAAACGGATAGGACAGCATTTCACTCATCATTCCCAACTTCACGCACCCCCTGTATAAAAATATCCGGCTTTGCTTTTTAAATACTCCTTTGTTGTCCCGTAGAATAAGACCTCCCGTTTCAAATGAAGGATCATGTCCGCCTCTTTTACAGCATTGGCCACATCATGGGATACCATTAGAATGGCAACCCCTTCCTCACGGTTCAATTTACGGATAATCTCATAGAATTCCGCAATGGCCGAGGGATCCAGACCTGTAATAGGTTCATCCATGATCAGAAGCTTATCCGTGGCGCAAAGAGCTCTTGCAATCAGGGTTCTCTGCTGCTGGCCTCCTGATAATTCACGGTAGCATTTACCGGCAATGCCCATAATTCCTAAACGCTCCATATTTTTAACTGCAAGCCTTTTTTCCTTACCGGAATAAAAGGGCCAGCTTCCTCTGCGGCTTAAACAGCCGGATAAGACCACCTCACGGACCGTTGCCGGAAAATCCTTTTGAGCCGCATTCTGTTGAGGCAGATAGCCGATCCCGCTCTTTTTCAATTCATCGGACACGGATATGACCCCGCCTGTGGGCTTTAACAGCCCTAAAAGTCCCTTCATCAAAGTACTTTTTCCGGAACCGTTCTCTCCCACGATGCAGACATACTCCCCCGGATTAACGTCCATAGTCACATCCACTACAGCATCCTGGTTCTCATATCCAAAATCCACATGACTGCATTGTATTAATGGGCTCATTCATCCAATCCTCTTTTTAAATTAATCACATTCTGCTCCATAAGGTCGAGATAGGTGACACCGCTGTCAAACTCTCTTCTTGAAACATTGTGGCAGGAATGAAGCAAAAGGGGTTCTGCCCCTGTCTCCTCTGCAATGATCTCAGACACCCGGTGACTGGAAAGCTCCAGGTAATAAATCACCGGAATCTGTTCCAAGCGCATTTTGTCAATGAGATATGCAATGGTTCTTGCACTTGGTTCCGTATCCGTGCTGCAGCCGGAAAACGCTGCCCGGTAAGACAGGCCGTATTCATCTGCCAGATAACGGAACGGAAATTTATCTCCTACAACGATCATATCCCGCTTTTTATTTTCTGTCACCTTACGGAACTCATCGTCGAGTTTTTTAAGCTTTTCAAGGTATGACTTTGCTCTCTCTTCATAATAACTCCGGTTTTCCGGATCTTTTTCTGAAAGGGTATCCCGGATCGACTCCACCAGGATCATGGCATTCACAGGAGAGGTCCAGATATGCTCATCATATTCTATATCCCCGCCATGGCCGTCATCGTCTTCATGGTGTTTTTCCTCTTCCATCCCTTCCACCAGTTCTTCCTGCACCGCATTCACCTGGTCCATACCCGTGACAACCGCCATGGAACCGGAATCAACTGCATTGAGAACCTGGGAAAGCCAGTGTTCTAAGGCCCCGCCGTTGCATATTAAAACATCTGCCTCCCGGATGACCTGTACATCTGCGGGAGTTGGCTCGAAGGAATGGCTGTCCATTCCTGCCGGAACCACCATGGTCAGTTCCACCTTGTCACCGGCCACCTGTCTTGTAAAGTCATAATATGGAAACAGGGTCGTCACAACCTTGAGCTTAGATTCTCCCGTATATGAGGGCCTTTCATTTCTGCTGCAGCCCAATAATGCCACGGCTGCAAAAGGAATGGCAAGGCATAAAAACAGGAGTTTTTTTAAGCTTTTTTTATTCATTATCATTCTCCTATCTGATTCCATCAGCATAGTATAGCACATTTTATTCAGAAGGAAAAGGATAGTTTTTTTTTAAAACAGGAAAAGGCCTGTAAAAGGCATAAGAAGAAAAACTTCCCCCTGTCTCTACAGGCCAAACACCTATTATTTCTTATTTTTTATCCGGAGCTCGATCTGTCTGCTGATCTCTTTTACCGTCTCTGAGGGTTCATAGTTTTCTTCATCAAACAGGAACTGATGAAGCCTTTTTACGTTTGATTCCAAGGTCACCGGGACAACACAGTCTCTTTTACCGATCATGACATCCTTAAGCTTTGATGGAAATCCTTCCGTTTCAGTCAGGTGAAACCTTTTTATATTTTTCATCATAGGAAGCAGATCCTTCATTCCGACGCTGGTGGATATCTGGGGAAGCACGGCAGCAGCCACCTTGCTTAAGGTTGCGGCATCCGCTTCCCTGGCCTTTTTAAGCGCTAAGTCGACCACTTCTCTCTGACGTTCCGTCCGTTTAAAGTCCGTATCCATTTTTCTGAGCCTTGCATAGGCAACTGCCTGGACCCCGTCCAAATGGTTAGGGCCTTCCTCTTTTAAGTGATAGGAGCCTACGCCCGTTGATTCCACCGTTTCCGTAATAAAGCCGTTAATCACCCGGAATTCCTCATGACTGATATCCACATCGATCCCTCCCAGAAGATTGATGGCATCAGCAACGGCCTTCCAGCTAAATGACGCGTAATCGTCAATGGTCAGATCCAGATTATCCTTTAGGGCCTCTATGGCCTGTTTCGGTCCTCCTTTAAAATATGCCTCATTGATCTTATCATAGCGCTCCTTCTCGTCTATCCGTAAATAGGTGTCCCGGTAGATTGAAACAATGCGTATTTCTCCTGTTCCAAGATCTACATTAAGGATCATCTGCATATCCGACCGGGTCCCTTTATCCAGGGTCCCCTCCCTGGAATCCACGCCAAACACCGCTACCGTCCAGTAGCCCTCCATCTTTTCCTGGGTCTCAATGCTTATATTCGTATTTTGAAGCTGAGGCATCTGCAGCTTGGGAGCTTTGGGCATATGCATGATGTTCCAGGCATATCCAAGCATCGTCCCAATTAAGGCGGCCCAGACGGCCGCTATCATAATCAATCCCCATTTTAAGTGTTTCGTCATGGTTCCTCCCATATTGTCAAATAAAAAGAAGAGATACTCATTCATATCTCTCCTTAATTTCCCTTTATTTTGAAATTTTATTCAAAAACATACTTAATCTCATTGGGATGATTTATCATGTACCTGGGATGAAATGCTTCCAGCTCCGCCCGTTCACGAAAACCCCAGGTTACGGCTGCCGTGTCCATTCCAGCATTGATACCTGTCTTCATATCGGTATTGGTATCTCCAAAATAAAGACATTCCGATGGCTTTGCATGAAAATACTCTGCTGTCATGAAGGCTCCTGATGGATCAGGCTTGCATTTGACCCCATTGCCCTCTCCGGTAATTAAATCAAAAAATCCTTTGCCGTAAACGGCTTCCACGCATTCAACGGCCCGTTCATGACCTTTGTTGGTCAGAACCCCGATCTTAATTCCCTTATCCTTAAGAAATGTCAGAAACTCTGTCATCCCTTCGTATGCCTCCACCTTGTAAAGGCAGTTTTTCTCAAAGGTTTCCTCATAAAATGCAAGGGCTTCCTCATAATGGATCAGCTTATCATCTCCCGAATAAATAAGGGCCCGTTCCACCAGCTTTTTAAATCCATCCCCTACAAACTTCTTGGTGTGATCCACATCGATTGATCCATAGCCAAAATGCTCCATGGTCAGGCTTATACTGTAAGCAAGGGAATGAATGGTGTTGATAATGGTTCCGTCCAGATCAAATATACAGCATTGGTACATATTGTTCTCCTTCCTGTTCTCTTTTGGGCGATTCTATCCTGCTTCTCTAAATTATAGAACATAATCATCTAAAAATCCACCCCAACCATACCTGACCGGTAAGCATAAAGCGCCCCAGCCGTTATGCCGGGACGCTTTAAATAATTTACTCTGTTTCCAGATTCTTCTTTAATGCCGCCATTACGAGGCAGCCTGCAGCAGAACCAATGACAATGGCTAACAGGTATCCCAAGGGATTTCCAATGGTAGGAAGGACGAATATCCCGCCATGAGGTGCCCGAAGGGTACAGCCAAGAGCCATGGAAAGGCCGCCTGCTATTGCAGAACCGACGATACAGGAAGGAATCACACGGATGGGATCAGCAGCTGCAAAGGGGATGGCTCCCTCAGAAATAAAGGATAATCCCATAATATAGTTGACCACGCCGGACTGACGCTCTTTCTCCGTAAATTTCTTTTTAAAAAATGTGGTGCAGAGAGCAACGGCAATTGGCGGAACCATACCGCCAGCCATAACAGCTGCCATAATATCAAAATTGCCTTCCGCCAGCTGAGCCGTACCAAACACATAAGCAGCCTTATTCACAGGACCTCCCATATCTACGGACATCATGCCTCCCACGACAACTCCAAGGATGATCTTGCTGGTGCCGCCCATACCGTTTAACAGGCCTGTAAGTCCATCGTTAATAGCGCCTACAAAAGGATTGATAAAGGTCGTTACCACAGCTACAAGGAAAATACCGATTAAAGGATACAAAAGAACAGGTTTGATTCCTTCCAGGGACTTTGGAAGCTTGCCAAATACCTTTTTAAGCATGATTACAATGTAACCGCCGATAAACCCGGCTAACAAGGCTCCAAGGAAGCCTGAGTTTACACTTCCGCCAGCCGGGTTTGCAAACGTTGCACCCATTTTAGCAATAAGCCCGCCGACAAATCCCACTGCCAGACCGGGACGGTCTGCAATGCTCATGGCAATATATCCTGCCAGAACCGGAAGCATCATTCCAAAGGCCTGTTCCCCAATGGTTTTTAAATAAGCGGCCAGGGGAGTGTTCTTTCCAAAATTAGAAGGATCAATGGAATAATCATCAAACAGGAACGCCAGGGCGATCAAAATACCTCCGCCGATCACGAAAGGAAGCATATGGGAAACGCCGTTCATCAAATGTTTATAGATGGAGCGGCCGACATTCTCCTGGTCTCCGCTTTCTGATGAGGAAGCAGATCCGGAATGATGGTAAACAGGAGTTTCCGGGCTGACTGCCCGTTTGACCAGTTCTTCTCCCTTTTGGATTCCTTCTGTTACAGTGGCCACGACCACCCGCTTTCCGTCAAAGCGGGCCATATCAACCTTCTTATCCGCTGCTATGATGATTCCGTCTGCTGCGGCAATCTCCTCTTTTGTCAGAGCATTGCCTACTCCTTCTGCTCCGTTGGTCTCCGCCTTAAGGGGAATTCCAAGCTTCTTCCCCTGCTGCTCTAAGTTCTCTGCAGCCATAAAGGTATGGGCAATTCCAGTGGGACATGCAGTCACTGCCAAAACCTGATATCCCCTGGGAACCTTTGCCGCCGGTTCCGCTTTTACTTCCTTCTTCTGATACCGTTCTGACTCTTTATCGTCAATGAGCTGTAAAAATTCTTCCTTTGACCTGGCTTTTGTTAAATCACCCTTAAAATCCGGGTCCATAAGAAGAGTAGAAAGCCTGGACAACGCCTCCAGGTGAACATCCGCTTCTCCCTCAGGTGCCGCGATCATGAAAATCAAATGAGCAAGGGAACCGTCAAAAGCCTCATAATCCACACCTTCCGGCACTACGATCGCAGAAAGGCCCGGCTCCTTTACCGCTGCCACCTTTGCATGGGGAATGGCGATTCCGTCACCAACCGCCGTACTTCCAAGGGCCTCTCTTGCCAGAATGCCTTCCTTGTATCCAGCTTGATCCTTAAGCCTTCCGCCGGCTTCCATTAAGCCGACCAGCCTGTCGATGGCTTCTTCCTTGCTTGTAACCTTTACTCCCAGCTCAATGCTTTCCTTTTTTAACAATTCTGAAATTTTCATCAAAACCCCTCCTTTGATAATTCTTCATACAATCTCATAATATCTTCCCTGCCTGCAAGCCCCTCCGAAAAGGCACTGGCACTTCCCGCTGCGCTTCCCAGACGCAGGGCATGCTTAAAGCTGCCGTTTTCCAAGTAACCTGCAATAAATCCTGCCACCATGGAATCTCCTGCTCCCACGGAATTCTTCACCGTTCCTTTAGGCACTCCCATCCGGAATACTTCCTCTTCTTCCGTAATCAGGATCGCTCCGTCTCCTGCCATGGAAATCAGTACATTTCTGGCACCTTTTTCCTGAAGACGCTTTCCGTAATCAATGATCTCCTCCGGGCCATGTAAGGTTACGCCAAACATTTCTCCCAGCTCATGATTATTGGGCTTAATAAGGAACGGATGATAAGGAAGTACATTAATAAGCAAATCCTTTGTAGCATCCACCACGATACGGACTCCCCTTCCGTCTAAAGACTCCATGATCCGCTCATAGATGTCATCGTCAATGGATTTAGGAATGCTGCCAGATAAGACCAGCACATCCCCTGCTGTCAGACGGTCCAGCTTTTCAAAAAGCTGCTTTACGTCTTTTCCGGTGATCTCAGGGCCCATGCCATTGATTTCTGTTTCTTCCTGGGATCTAAGCTTCACATTGATCCTGGACAGCCCCTTTTCAACGCGGATAAAATCCGAATGAAATCCCAGCCCTTTCACTCCCCGTTCAATTTCATCTCCGGTAAACCCTGCCACAAAGCCCAGTGCGGTATTTCCATACCCCAAAGTCGATAAAACCGCAGATACATTGAGTCCTTTTCCCCCATAATAGATGCTTTCCTGCTTCGTTCTATTGACTGCTCCCAGTGCAAAGTGATCTACCCTTACGACATAATCCAATGCCGGATTAAATGTTACGGTGTAAATCATATGTCACCTCTCCTTTTATATATAAAATTTTATTTCTTCCCTCTTTTACAATATACTACGATTGATTTATTTCGTCAATATGTTTCTTCAAGAAATATTGTTTCTTGTGTTTTTTCAGGATCTTGCACAATTTTTCTATCATAATTGCAAGAAAAAAACCGTCCTTTTATATCAATTAACTTGTTAACATAACCGTAAGCCTATCTCATAATATCTGCAACTTCAGCTTTGTTTATTATAGAAATCGCTCTTAAATAAAGCTTTTGTAAAAAAACAGGTTTGCACAGCCATCCTGACCTTGTGCAAACCTGGAGTTTCATGTACTTTTATTTAATCCTAAATCTTGCAATCTGTTCTTTAAGCATCTGAGCCTGTGCCGATAATTCCTGACTGGTCGCTGCGCTTTCCTCAGCGATAGCCGCATTGTTCTGAACGACATTTGAAATCTGATCAATGCCTGCGGTAACTTCTTCTAAAGAGGAAGACTGCACTTTTGATTTCTCTGAAATTTCTGCAATATCTGAAATAATTTCTTTGGCGCCTGCTACAACCTTTCCAAGTGAAGTCGCTGTAATCTCAGCAAATCTACCACCTTCTTCTACGGAATGAAGGGAACTTTCAATTAATCCGGTCGTATTCTTAGCTGCCTCTGCACTCTTTGATGCAAGATTTCTTACTTCATCTGCAACAACTGCAAATCCTTTTCCTGCTTCTCCCGCTCTGGCCGCTTCAACAGCCGCATTAAGAGCCAATATATTGGTCTGGAATGCAATATCTTCTATCGTCTTTATAATAATTCCAATCTGGCTTGAAGTTACAGTGATATCATTCATGGCTTTTAAAAGTTCATTCATCTGTTTATTGCTTTTTTCCAGTTCTGCTCCTACAGTCTCAGCCTTTTCATTTGCATTATTCGCGTACATTGCGCTTTCCTTGACCTGATTGGTGATTTCCATGATTTTAGCGGAAAGCTCTTCTACCGAGCTAGCCTGTTCGATTGCCCCCTGACTCAATGACTGGGAGCTGTCAGAAAACTGTCCGGCACCGGATGCCACCTGTTCAGCAGCTGCCCTCATTTCGTGGAACGTACTATTTAGAGAATTTAATATACGGCTTAAATCAATCTTTATTTTATTAAAATCTCCCATAAAGTCCCTGTCAATTGAAACAACCAGATTGCCTGAAGCTACATGTTCAAGCACTTCCGAGATTTCATTGATATAGCCGCCCAATACTTCCGAAGTTTCCGTAAAAATCTTAGCCAGCAATCCTAATTCATCATTTTTATAAATCATGTCCCTATTGCTGTGGGAAAGATCACCGTTTCTCATCTTTTCTGCCAGATCCATGACGGAATCCACTGGAGCAAGACCTTTCTTAAGTGCCATAACACTGACTAATATCAGTACAATTAATCCAATCGTACCAATACCCGCTAGTGCGAAAGTCATATTTGTCACTGAGTTCATTGCCTCGCTTTCATTCACTACAAAAGCACTCGACCAGTTCACATCAGTCCCATCTACATGAAGTGCTTTATGAATAGCCAATGCAGGTTTTCCCTGGGAAAAAGAATTCTTAATTTTAACTGTTACCGAATTTCCGCCTGTTACTGCATTCCGAATCGCTTCATAATCTGAAACAGACTGCGGCACGCTGCCAACGATTCCTTTGTCTATTGTGTGTGCCAGGCAGGTTCCATTATTTGTGACTATATAGCTGTAGGAAGTTTTATATCCTCCGTCTGCGTAGTCCAGACCAGCAATACTGGACATATCGATGTCGCAATTAGCAACCCCTAAAAATTCACCGTTTTTATTTACAATAGGGCTGCTCAATGTAATCAGCCAGACCTTTTCACCGGTAGAAAGCTGGTACTCATACGGTTCTGTTACATGAACGGATAAGTTGTTCTTTGCAGGTAAATAGTAATCTTCATTTTCATATGTTCCAAAATCATTCAAAACATCAAGACCTATACCGGAGCCGTCACGGAATGCATAATAAGAAAGTCCGTTGGGTGTATTCGCCATATATTTGTTTGGTTCAAACGCATAATATGCTGAAAATATCTTGTTATTATTTAATACCCCCTGTAAAGAATCTTTCAGCATTTTGTCTGCTTCCGCCATGTTAAGCGCCTGATATCTCTGCACCTCTAAGGATAACGCCTGGGAAAATACAAGCATACTGTCTAAATACGACTGCACTTCTTTTGCATTTTCATCTGCAATATAGTTCAGCTCCTTCTCCGTCATTCTGGTTACGGTAGTACCTGCTAACAAACTTAAACTGGAGCACATTGCTACAATGACAATTAAGATTATTATAGCCATTGTAATCGGAATCTTTACTGAAAGTCTGTTTTTCCATAGTAATTTTCCTTCGTTCATCTTAACATCTCCTTTAAATTTTTTTCTCAGGTAATTGTAAAATCTTCTGCATATATTCTCTCTTTATCCCTTCCTTTTCCAGCTTCTTGTGTATTATATCGACATAAATGAGTATATTTATAAGATTTTCAGTTTCATCTTTTCTTGAAATATAAAATCCTATTTATAATTTTAAGGGGATTTGGGAAAAAACTGCATAGAAAAAGGCCCGGAAGGGCCAGCGAAAGAATGTGTATGCATGTGGTAGGTAAGACGGGTCTTTCCTTAAAATAAACCGCCGGTTTTACCGGCGGAACTGATTTACTTCTTGTCATCGGAAATCGCGATCTCATGACGCCTGATGCGGTCATGGGAATCCTTTTTGCTGACAGACAAAAACAGATACAATATTTCAATCACTGTCGTAGCCGACACTCTGGAAAAACAGAATTCTCCCAGAAGAAGCTTTTCTCTGGTGGCAGTCGTAATATGGTAATCACAGGCACGTCCAAGAGGAGATGACGAATTATTCGTAATGGCAATGGTTGGCGTATGGTTTTCTTTTGCAACTGCCACCAGAGTCATTAACCGCTTGGAAAAGCCGGAATTGGATATGATGATGATCGCATCCTCTTCCTTAAGATTGCAGGTATAAGCCATCTGTGTCTCCCAGATGGTACCGGATACGGTCGGAATCCCCAGTTGATTGAATTTAAAAGAGCCATCCAGAGCGACCGGTATGGTATTTCCCACAGCAACCAGCTGCACGGTTCTGGCATGTTCAATCACAGACAAAATCCGGTCTAACTCTTCCGGATCCATCATGGATATGGTCTGGGTCAGTTCCGCTACCTTATTGGCCAATATATTCTGAAGGGACTGAGCAATGCTGTCCCGGCTGATGTCATTGGAGACTTCAATGGAATTGCCTCTTTCCTCTGCCACCTCTTTTGCCAGATTGATCTTTAAGTGATGAAAACCGTTAAATCCGCACCTTCTGCAGAATCTGGATACAGTGGCATCGCTTGTTCCGCTTGCCAGAGCCAGTTCCGCTACTGTCATATCGATTATTTCACTTTTATGTGCCAGAATATAATCCGCAATCTTTTTTTCCGCTTCAAAAAACGAATCATAGGATGAGCAGAGAACACCGGATACGCTAATATTTTCCTGCATAGACAATCCACCTCAAACTTTGTGCAATATTTTGTGTAATATTATTTCATAATTATATCACGATATGAAATTAATTGTAAAGAGGCGTCCCCTGCTTTTCCCTTCTGTTTCACTCCTTTTTCTGAAGATCATACTCCCAGGTATTGTGATCGTTACCTGTATCCTTAAGAATCATGCCGATTTCAGCAAACATCCTGCTGTCAGGCAGATTCCTCTGCCATAGACGGAAGGCTTCCTCTGACCGTATCTCCTTTGCATTAACAGGAGTCCCTTCACAGTAGGCTTTATTAATATCCCCATATAATCCTGCCATCTTTTCCACCTGCTCCTCCGGCAGGTTTTTGATTTTGCCGGAAACCTGGCTGCTGATCACATCTATAAGAAATTTCATGCCGTATTCCTTAAACATTAGAAGGTTTTCATCAGAAACTCCCGCACTTTTTGCCCAGCGTTCCACATCCGTTTCCCTGGTAGTATAAACCAGTCTTCCATCCTCCGTCCATTTAAGAATGCCGTATCTGCAGGGAGAGATAGCGAAGGAGTCCGCCACCACCTCACTGATGTGGTATGCATCTTCCCGCTCTCCCGGTTCCGGCTTATGCTTCTTTGTCCTCTGCAAATGCAGATGACCGCTTATGTAAACAGGAACCCGGTAAGATTCCAAAAGCTCTATCACATTCTGACTGTTTTCCAGGGTGCAGTCGTTTGGATAGAGAATGCTTTCCTTTAACAGGTTATGATGAGCAACCGGTATCACGGTTACCCCCAGATCCTTTGCCTCTTCCAGCTGTTCATTCATCCACTTAAGGGTTTCTTCTTTGATTCTTCCCCCTACTTTATTAAGGGGTTCATACTGGGCGGAGTCAAGCATTAAAAGCCAGTTTTTTTCATCCAGCTCATAAACATAGCTTAAGGAATCCTCATCCCGGCTCCTTGCCTGGTCATATCCAAAACGGCGGTAAATGTTATAAAAGCCTTCTGGATCCACGATATCCGCCACCTCCTTCTCTTTGCCGAAATAGGAGGCTGAAAAATAATTGTTGATATCATGGTTTCCAGGTATGACAAGCACCTTTACACCCTTTTCTTCCAGTATCTCAAGTTTCTGAGCCAATGCCTCATGCCCTGCCTTTTCCCCATTAAGAGTAAGATCTCCGCTCAGAATCACGGCAGATGGCTTAAGTTCCTCCATTTCAGCCGTAAATGCGTCCATGAGCTGAGGAATATAATGGACCAGCTTTCCATCGTCACCTTTTTCCATCTCTTCAAAGGCTTCCCCATAATCTGTCAGATCCGGAGAATAATAATGGACATCAGAGGCGACCACGATCACAGGAGGTTTATATTCCTCCGGCTCTTCCTCTTCTTCTATCACAGGCGGCTTAGCCGGCTGCTTTTTCCTGATCTCTTTCCTGGTTTCCTGCTTCCCCGTTTCACCATTTATCTCTGGATCAGGGTTTATAAGATCATTTATTTCTGTACTTTCCTCCTGGCCTGATTTATCTGAGCTTTCCTCATAAGGACTTCCGGTCGTTTCCTTCCTGTCACGGTCGGAGGTATCCAGGTGATCCACAACCATGACAATGCCAAAACAAAGGAGAATCATGATTGTATAAATCAGGACCAGGAGCCAGTTCTTTTTTCTTTTGTTCATGCGGTTATACAAAGATCCCTTTCCACTTCCTGTCAATTTTATCCTATGGAATCATAACATGCTTTCACAAATACGGCAACTATTTCTCCTCAGTAAACGACAGGACAGGCACGGTTTTTCTTAGCTATTCATACCACCTTGTCATAGGCAGGTGATTGTTTATCCCTTTGGATACAAGAATCTGGTGGAGATCGATGACCCCATTGTTAAACGTGGCGGCACAGGAGCTTAAATATAGGTCCCACATTCTGGCAAACTCTGTGCCCATTTTCTCCTCGATTTCCGGACGGTGGTCATTAAAATTCTGTCCCCATAAAAGCAATGTCTTACAATAATGACGGCGAAGACTTTCCACGTCCAGGGTGTAAAACCGGTGTTCGCTTAGAATATTGATCATTTCCCGGAGACTTGGTATGGTGCCTCCCGGGAAAATATATTTTTTCATCCACGGATCACCGGGATATTCCTTCAGAGCGCTGATGTAGTGAAGAAGAAGCAATCCGCCGGGATTTAACACCGACTCCGCATTTTTTACAAACAGCTCGTAATTATCCCTTCCCACGTGTTCCAGCATGCCAACGCTGACGACCCGGTCAAAGGTTCTGCCCCAGCTTTTTAAATCCCGGTAATCCATTAATTCCACAGACACCCTGCCCGTTAAGCCTTCCTCTTCGATCCGTTCTTCAAATTTCTTTTTCTGCTCTTTGCTTAAGGTGATCCCAACTCCCTGCACCCCGTATTCCTTGGCCGCCTTAATCAGTAAAAATCCCCAGCCGCAGCCGATATCCAAAAGAGTCATATCCTTTTTTAAGTACAGCTTCTTTAATATCCTCTCCACCTTATTGCACTGGGCATCGTGCAAGGTATCATTTTCCGTCTTAAAATATCCACAGGAATAGCTTAAGGAATCATCAAGCCAAAGGCGGTAGAAATCATTGCCGATATCATAATGGGAAGTGACCTCCTTCTCCTGATTTTTTTTGGACTGGGATGAAAAAATCAGCTTTCTAAGCTTTCCCTGATCCATTGAAAATTTCCCCATCTGGCCAAGGAAATGATTCAAAGCGTGATACAGATCCCCTTCCACATCCAGGGTTCCTTTCATATAGGCTTCTCCAAGTGCCAGCGAAGTGCTGGTCAGCAAATCCTTGCCCTCAATATCCTCTTTTAAGTTCACAATAAACGCCGGATTCCCTTCCCCGATATGATAGGTCTCTCCGCGGAGCTTTACATCAAAAGGGTGCTCGTCAAATCTCTGAAGAAAGGAAATTAAAAAGTTGTCTGTCATGGTTTTCATGGCTTTTCCTCCAATCTGCTCTTTATTCCTACTGAGATTTTTGCCCGATTTTTGTGATTTCATAAGCTTTGTTTTCAGCAAAGTTCCATTTTTTCAATATCAGAGGCATTCTGCAAGACATTTTTAATGATCTGTGTTAAAATCTAATAAAATTACTTACAGGAGAAGACAATTATGAATAAGCAGAACAATTTATACGGACATCTGGCCGCCGGATTCTCCATATTCGTATGGGGAACCACTTTTATCTCAACCAAAGTTCTTCTTGAGGCTTTTACTCCTCTTGAAATTTTGTTTTTCCGCTTTCTCATCGGCTATGTTGCCTTATGGCTGGCTTGTCCCCGCCTTTTGCGGACAAAAAGCAAAAAACAGGAATTTCTTTTCGCAGCCGCCGGAATATGCGGCGTTACTTTATATTTTCTTATGGAAAATTTTGCGCTTACCATAACCCTTGCCGCCAACGTCAGCGTAATCATTGCCGTAGCCCCATTTTTTACAGCCCTGTTTGACTGGCTGTTCTTAAAAGGGGAAAAACCCGGTCCCCGGTTCCTGGCCGGATTTTTAATTGCTATCATTGGAATCAGCCTGATCAGCTTTCAGAAGTCAGCCGGCATGAAGATAAACCCCAAGGGAGATTTTCTTGCACTTGCTGCCGCTGTTACCTGGGCCGCATATTCCGTAATTACAAAAAAAATAGGAGAATACGGCCATGGGACCGTTGAAACAACAAGGCGTATTTTCTTCTACGGCCTTCTGTTCATGGTTCCTGCACTGGCAATTCTCCCTTTCCGTCTGGGCTTTTACCGCCTTGCTGACACAAAGAATTTATTAAATATTCTGTTTCTGGGCCTGGGCGCTTCCGCCCTATGCTTTGCCACCTGGAATTTTGCCGTAAAGGAACTGGGCTCTGTAAAGACCAGCGTCTACATCTATGCAGTCCCGGTAATCACCGTGATCTCATCCATGCTTCTGCTTGACGAACGCATCAGTTTCCAGTCTGCCTGCGGAATCGTGATGACCCTGGCCGGCCTTATGGTTTCTGAAAGCAAGGCCCGGTCAAAAGGCTTTCAGCTCCGGCAGAAAAAACAAGGTTCTGCCCAAAATTAATTTCCTCATCACCCAGAGTGCATATGGAAAGTACATAGCCCCCCTTCAGCATGGTCTGATGGAAGGATGCTCCTGGGACAGAGCATGCAAAAGAAGCCTCCTCCTTCCATTCAAAAGAAATGGAAGTCAGGGGGACGGTAATACCTAGGCCTGCCGCTTTTAAGCAGCTTTCCTTTAATGTCCATATGCGAAAGAAATACTGGGAACGCTCTGACTCCGGTATTTCCTCCATACGGTGTCTTTCGGCATCAGAAAAAACCTTTTTAAGGATATTTTGCCGGAAGGGCCGTATCCTCTCCACATCGATCCCCACCTGCCTGTCTCCAATTGCGCAGGCTACCAGGCCATCTGTGTGGCTGATGTTATAATGGATGTGAGGAAAGTCCTTTAAATATGGTTTGCCATGCTCTTCTTTTAAAATGACCGGCTGGTCATTTAATTCAAAGTCCATTCCATATAACTCCTTAAGTCCCATTCGAAGAAGCTCTTTTCCAAGCCCGTGTTCCTGCTCCCTCTTTTCCTTACTCTGGGTTACTTCATACGTTTCCAGATAAATCCGTACCATACCGTCTTAAACCTTTGTCTAAATCCCTGTCCTGTTCCACGCCCGGTTTTCCACCGGACTTCCATGACCGAAATATACCTTTCTTGCGCCAAGAGCGCTAATCTTATCCGCGCTTTTTAACATCTCCGCCCTGTTCCAATACACCAGGGACAACCCGGGATAAAACATATTCATCAGCGCATCACCTACTATGACAGCCTTTTCATCAAGATCAATTCCTATGGACCCTCTGGTATGCCCCGGCAGCCCCATGATCCTGGCATTGATTCCATAATCCTTCAGCCAGTCACCTTCACCGATAAAGATTTCCGGGATAAACTCTGGTATCCGGTCCGTTTCAAAACTTTTCGCTGTAACCTCCGCAACCGCCATTCCTAACATTCCCTGAAAACGGAGAGGTTCCGTAAAATTGTCCTTTATAAGGCTTAAATCTTCTTTATGAAGGGCCACCGGTACTCCCAGTTCCTTTCTAAGATAGGCTGTATTCTGCACATGGTCCGCATGACCATGGGTGAGCACAATCAGTTCCACCTTCGTTTTCCGGCACTGGGCCAGTACTTTTTCTTCAAATCCGTTCCTTCCGGTATCTACAAGAACGGCTCTTCCATGTTCCTCAATCAGATAGGTGTTCACACTTCCGCATCTGATCCGTTTTACTTCTGCCAACTTTTTCATCTCACTTTCAAATACATTATTTCTCTGCCGGAAAATGCCCTTGGCACCATTACGCTATTGTTCATTGTATTGAAAGAAAGCCTTGTATATTCCCGATTTTTCCTCTATCTTTTTCTGTAAATACAATCAATTACTCCGTTTACCGTCTTCGCGGATCGCACCTTTTTTCCCGTTTTTTCAAACAGGCATTAGCTTCTTATGGCTTATAGCATATCATCCTTTGTCCCTTTCATCAATTCCTTTTCCAATCCGGAACAAAGAGTCTGCGAAACAAAATACCAAGCTTAAGTTTCGCTGCTTCAGAAGTAAAAAAGGCCCGGCAGGTCTAAAATGCCAGACCTGCCGGGCCTTTCTCCATTCCTTATGACCGCCGGATATGGAATGCATCCATTCCCGGATAAACCGCACTTTCTCCCAGCTCTTCTTCGATCCGAAGCAGCTGGTTATATTTTGCCACACGTTCGCTTCTGCTTGGTGCTCCCGTCTTGATCTGACACGTATTAAGAGCAACCGCCAGATCTGCAATGGTGGTATCTTCCGTTTCACCGGAACGGTGGGAAGCAATGGCCGTGTAACCTGCACTGTGAGCCATCTTAATCGCTTCAAGAGTTTCCGAAACGGAACCGATCTGGTTCAGCTTAATCAGAATGGAATTGCCGCATCCGTTTAAGATTCCTCTCTTTAAACGCTCTGTATTCGTTACAAACAGGTCGTCACCAACCAGCTGGATCTTGCTGCCCAATTCTTTCGTAAGCAATTCCCAGCCTTCCCAGTCTTCTTCATCAAGAGCATCCTCAATGGAATAAATAGGATATTTTTCACACAGCCTTTTCCAGTGCTCGATGAGTTCTGCAGAGGTAAAATGCTTGCCGCACTTAGGAAGGATATACTCGCCCTTCTTTGCACCCTTCCATTCACTGGAAGCCGCGTCCATAGCCAGAACAAAATCACGCCCTGGTTCATATCCTGCTTTTCTGATGGCCTCAAGAATCAATTCAATGGCAGCCTCGTCACTATCCACATCCGGAGCAAAACCGCCTTCATCTCCTACTGCGGTAGCCAGGCCCTTTGCCTTTAATATGGACGCCAGGCAATGGAATACTTCTGTACACCACCGGAGACCTTCTTTAAAACTGGAGGCTCCTGCCGGCATGATCATAAATTCCTGTACATCTACGGTATTGGCAGCATGAGCTCCACCGTTTAAAATATTCATCATAGGAACCGGGAGACGATTGCCGGTTATTCCGCCTAAGAAACGGTAAAGGGGAATTCCCATGCTCATAGCCGCCGCCCTGGCACAGGCGATGGATACTGCCAATATGGCATTGGCTCCCAGTCTGGACTTATCCTGTGTCCCATCTGCGGTAATCATAGCCTGGTCAATGGCGTAAATGTCGGAAGCATCCATTCCAGTGATCGCGTAATGGATCACTGTGTTAATATTATGAACCGCATTTAAGACACCTTTTCCGCCATAACGGGCCTTGTCCCCATCCCGAAGCTCCAGAGCCTCAAACTCACCGGTAGAAGCACCGCTTGGCGCCGCTCCTCTGGCCATAGTCCCATCTGCAAGATGTACCTCAGCCTCTACGGTAGGATTTCCTCTGGAATCAATTATTTCTCTTCCTATTACTTTTTCAATCTCCAGATAATTCATGGTTTATCTCCTTTTCTTTTATATGGTTTCCACTATGGAAAGGATCCCTTACGGGAATTCTTTTTAAGTTACCTTATCATCTTTCATCATCATATTGGTAACACTTCTGATGCCGTTCTCTAAGCTGCTGACTTAATCAAAATTTTGATCCGCCTTGGCAGCCATACTCCATTAATATGGCTTATTTCCATTATTATTATGAGTTAGTTTGTCCTAATTCATAGAATCATCATATCACATTTTACCAGTAATTTCAACACTGACATTGATAATTATTACTGATTTTTCCTTTAATGAGAAAAAAGCTTCTGCCCCTGCGTGATACAGGGACAAAAGCTTGTAATTTCTGCAGGATCCACCAATGAATATTCTAAAACCTGAACTTACAGAAAAGCCTGTAATGCAAAGTTTACAATAAACAGAATGGTTGCTATTATAATAATAGGATTTAACTCATTTGCTTTCTTTTTACAGATCTTTACGATGCAGTAGAAAATAAATGCTGTTGCAATTCCATAGGAAATGCTGTAGCAAAGTGCCATAAACACGCCAGCAAAGAAGGCAGGAACTGATTCTTCTAACTGACTCCAGTCAATCTCCTTAAACGAAGAAATCATCATACAGCCAACAATAACAAGAGCCGGAGCCGTTGCTACAGATGGAATTGCGCTGATAAAGGAGGCTAAGAATGCACTTACGGCAAAACAAACAGCTACAACTACGGAAGTAAGCCCGGTACGTCCGCCAGCTCCGATACCTGCTGCACTTTCCACATAAGTGGTTGTGTTTGAGGTACCAAAAATGGCTCCAATGGAAGTCGCTGTTGCATCTGCAAATAACGCTTTATCCATCTTGGAAGAGAACCCTTTGCCCGACTCTAAGGAAGCTTCATCTTCCGCACTAAAGATTCCGCTTCTGCGGCCTGTTCCAATAAAAGTTCCGATGGTATCAAAGGTATCGGATAAGCTGAATGAGAAAATAGTTATTAATACCAGAGGAAGCTTAGCCGCATCACTAAATAAGGCGGGAAGTCCTTCTGCCGTAAAAATTACTCCGAACGTCGTTGGAAGCACTGATAAAGCTTCTGAAAAGTTCACGGTATCTCCTGTCTTTGTAATGCCTAACGGAATACCGATCAAAGTTGTTAAAATAATACCGATTAATATACCGCCTTTTACATCCATAACGGTTAATATAACAATTAATACAAGACCAATCATAAATAAAATAAGAGCTTTTGTTGAAATCACTGACATTGCAGGAACGCCTGCTGCAAAATTGATGGCACCTGCATTCAGAAGACCTATGTATGCAATAAAGATACCAATGCCTCCGCCGATGGCATTCTGCAGACTTACTGGAATGGCTTTGATGATATACTTACGTATCCTGGTTACTGTGATGAAAATGTTAAGGAGTCCGCAGACGAAAACCATTGATAAAGCCTGCTGCCATGTAAATTTCAGTCCAAAGCAAACAGTGTAAACAAAAAAAGCATTCAAACCCATACCTGGTGCCTGAGCATAGGGTACATTGGCTACAAGCCCCATAACTAAAGTCCCTATAATCGCAGAAATAATGGTTGCTAAAAATACTGCTCCCCATTCCATTCCTGCCTGGCTTAAAGTATTCGGGTTCACGATAATTATGTACGCCATGGCAAAAAATGTGGTAATTCCAGCAATAATCTCAGTAGTAACATTCGTTCCATTTTCCTTGAGTTTAAAAAACTGCTCCATGGTAAAACTCCTTTTCATTTTATTTTGAGAGATTCTCGTTTTTAAGTTACCATTTTATTATAACTGTTTTTTCTCAATTCTTCAAGAAAATTTAATAAAATTTTAATCTTTTATTTATTATTAATTTTAATTTGATTTATTAGTTAGATTAATATTTGGAAAGCAAGTAATTAATACTGCTTATTTAACATGGACTGTTAACGCGTGTATTTACAGTTTGGCTGTTGTTCAGGGGGGAACCTGAGAATATGAGGGGAAAGGTACGTGTTACTATGTGGAAAGCTCAACGTTTAGATTTGGTTTTTGGTATAGAAAAAAGCCGGGGAGGTACAAAGAATAAGCTTCTATTGTACCTTCCCGGCTTTCCTGTCTCAGATATCACAACAGCCAGAAGTCTGTTTTATCTTCTCCGTATTCCAGCTTATAACGTAGTCTGCCAAAAAACTCCTCCAGAGCTTCATAAAGCTCCTCCCATTGTACGCTGCTGGGTGTTTCCTGGAATGGCTCGATCCAGCAGGATTGCTTCCCGCAGGCGTCCCTTAAATGGATCTTGAATTCCAAACCTTTGTTTTTAATATATTCATTGCATTGTAAGATCTCGGTGATGGAAACAATCTTCATATACGCCTCTATTCCTGGCCCTTATACTTCCTTGCCTGCTCCTCAATGTACTCCAGATCATCAAAATAATTGATCTTCATGGCATCTTTCACACCCTTTAAGGTCCTGGCTGCCATTGCCTCAGCTTTGTCACTTCCCTCTTTTAATATCTGGTATACGTAAGGGATGTTTGCCTCGTATTCTTTTCTTCTTCTGCGGATAGGCTCTAACTCTGCCTGAAGGATGCTGTTTAAGAACCGCTTCACCTTCACATCGCCTAAGCCTCCCCGTTTATAGTGGTCTTTAAGCTCGTCAAGATTCTTATAATCCGGCAGATATTTTTCAAAATCTTCATCTTTGCAGAATGCATCAAGGTAGGTGAATACCGTATTTCCTTCCACTTCTCCCGGGTCGGAAACCTGGATGTGATTCGGGTCTGTATACATGCTCATGACCTTTTTCTTTACTTCTTCTTCCGGATCAGATAAATAGATGCAGTTTCCAAGGGACTTGCTCATCTTGGCTTTTCCGTCGGTTCCAGGAAGACGTAAACAGGCTTTATTATTCGGAAGCAGGATCTCCGGCTCCACTAGGGCATCGCCGTAGACGGAATTGAACTTCCGTACAATTTCCCTGGTCTGCTCGATCATGGGCTCCTGATCCTCTCCAACGGGCACTGTGGTAGCCTGGAACGCTGTAATGTCAGCTGCCTGGCTGATCGGATAGGTGAAGAAGCCTACTGGGATGCTGGTTTCAAAGTTTCTCATGGCGATCTCGGATTTTACCGTAGGATTCCGCTGCAGCCTGGATACGGTTACCAGGTTCATATAGTAAAAGGACAGTTCCGTAAGCTCCGGGATCTGGGACTGGATGAAAAGGGTGCATTTCTTCGGGTCCAGACCGCAGGAAAGGTAATCCAGCGCAACCTCTATGATATTTTGACGAACTTTTTCCGGATTATCGGCATTGTCCGTAAGTGCCTGTGCATCCGCTATCATGATAAAAATCTCGTCAAATTCACCGGAATTCTGCAGCTCCACCCTGCGCTTTAATGAACCAACGTAGTGGCCGATATGGAGCTTACCGGTGGGCCGGTCCCCTGTTAAAATAATCTTTCCCATTTTTACCTCCAGATATTTTGTATCGTAAATCTGTAGTGCAGGGATCGAATCCTCCGGATTCGATCCCTCACGGGCATTCACCCTATGAAACAAGCCATAAAAAGATTTTCTTATGTGCGAGCACAACGAAAATCTTTTCATGCCCTGTTTCGCACTACTCATTGCTTTCGTGGATATTATACCATTCATTCGATATTTGTCAATCGTCGTCTTATTTTACCTGAAATAGTCCTTCCGCATAATTCACAGAAGCCATGGCATCCCTGCAGTACTGATCCGCACCAATGGTTTTTGCATATCCTTCCGTAAGAACCGCACCTCCTACCATTACTTTTGTGGAAGGAGCGGTTTCCCTAAGCTGTCTGATGGTCTCTTCCATGCTGGGGACGGTGGTGGTCATGAGGGCGCTTAAGCCTACCAGCTTTACTTCATCCTTTACTGCAGTTTCCACGATTTTTTCCGGAGGAACGTCTTTTCCCAGATCAATAACGTCATAGCCGTAGTTTTCCAGGAGGACCTTAACAATATTCTTTCCGATATCGTGAATATCTCCCTTGACCGTAGCCAGGATGATCCTTCCTTTTTTCTCCTGTGCCACGCCGCCTTCCGCCATCTTCTCTTTTATGACTTCAAAGGCGGCCTTGGCCGCTTCTGCACTCATCAGAAGCTGCGGAAGGAATACGGTTCCGTTTTCAAAGCCCTTTCCCACCCGGTCAAGTGCCGGAATCATCTCCCCATTTATAATGGTTAAAGGCTCCTGCTCTCTTAAAAGCTCTGTTACTGCTGCATATGCACGGTCTTTAAGGCCTTTTGCAATGCTTTCTGGCAGGGACATCTCCCCTCCGGAAACGCCTCCTGACAGAGAAGAGGTCCCCTGCCTCACGGTCTCACCCAGAGTAGCTACCTGGCCGCTGTAAACCGCGATGTAGCCGCTGCACTGAGGATCCATATCCGCAAGAGTCAGAAAGCTGTAATAGGAACGCATCATGGCTTCTGAATTGGGGTTTATGATGGCCGCGCTTAGGCCGTTTTGAAGGGCCATTGTGAAAAAGGCGGCATTGATGATTTCTCTCTGCGGGAGGCCGAAGGAAATGTTGGAAACGCCAAGTATGGTCCTGCCTCCCAGCTCATCTCTGACCCGTCTTAAAGTTTCAAGGGTCGTCAGTGCTCCCCGGCTGTCAGAGCTTACGGTCATGCAGAGGGCATCTATTATAATGTCTTTCTTATCAATTCCATATTCTGCGGCCTTATTGTAGATTTTCTTTGCAACAGCGATCCTGCCTTCTGCTGTTTCAGGAATGCCGTCTTCATCAAGGGCAAGAGCGACCACAACGCCTCCATATTGTTTTACCAGAGGAAAAATAGCCTCCATCACTTCTTTTTTCCCATTTACGGAATTAATAAGAGGCTTTCCATTATAAACCCTCATTGCCCGTTCCATTGCCTCTATATTGGAGGTATCGATCTGAAGAGGCAGGTCGATGATGCTCTGAAGCTCCCCTATCACTTCCACCATCATGGAAGGCTCATCAATTTCAGGAAGTCCCACATTCACATCCAGGACATGTGCTCCATTGTCCTGCTGAGCCACTCCCTCACGGAGAATATATTCCAGGTTATGATCCCGAAGGGCCTGCTTGAATTTGGATTTTCCCGTTGGATTGATCCTCTCTCCGATGATGATCGGTTCCCTGTCAATCACAACCGCCTGTGCATAGGAAGAGATCACGGTACGGTTTTTCTTATCCGGCAGTCTCACAGGAAGATCTTTGCAGAGAGCCACTGTTTTCTCAATATGTTCTGGCGTGGTTCCGCAGCAGCCGCCGATCACACAGGCTCCTTCCTCTGCAATTTCCTTCATAGCAGCCGCAAACTCAGCCGCATCGATATCATATACCGTTTTTCCTCCTTCGCTTCTTGGAAGTCCTGCATTGGGATTGACGATGACCGGTATGGAAACCACCTTCATGATATCCCTTAAAATGCCCTTCATCTGTATCGGACCCAGGCCGCAGTTGATTCCCAGGGCATCAACTCCCAGACCTTCTAAAAGGGCAACGGTAGATTCAACATTACCTCCGGTTAAAAGCTTTCCTTTATCATCAAAAATCGTGGTCACGAATACGGGAAGACTGCAGTTTTCCTTTGCAGCCAGTACAGCCGCCTTGGCCTCATAGCTGTCGCTCATGGTCTCAATGAGCACCAGGTCCGCTCCCTCCCGCTCTCCGATTTTAACTACCTGGGAAAACATTTTGTAAGCTTCCTCAAAGGCCAGATCTCCTAAAGGCTTTAAAAGCTTTCCTGTAGGGCCTAAATCAAGGGCAATATACCCCTTTTCCTTTCCGGCCGGATAAGAAGCTGTCTCCACCGCATTCTTTGCATTTTTTAAGGCTGCAGTCACTACCTCTTCCAGATCGAATTCCGCACCTTTATAAAATTTCAATCCATTGGCTCCAAAGGTATTTGTTTTTATGATGTCTGCACCTGCTTCCAGATAATCACGGTGAAGCTTTGTAATGATATCCGGATGCTTTACATTCCATGTTTCCGGCAGTTCTCCCGGTTCCAGGCCGTTTGCCTGCAAAAGGCTTCCCGTTCCGCCGTCAAAAAATACAATCCTCTTCTTTATCTCTTCTAAAATCGCTGCCATACATTCCCTCCATCTGCGTTTGTATCTTCTAATCTCTCCGGTATGCACAGTCCGTTTTTCCACAGGATTCGCATCCCTTTATCTCACAACGGTAAGGCTTTCCGCTGACTCCCATCACCGCAGTGACAGACTTGGAAGGGGTCATGAGAAGGCTGTCCGTCAGCATGATACCGATCCTTTTAGGCGTTTCTAAAACTGTCGTAATATCCTTCTGGCATTCTAAAGGGAAGTCTCCGTAGCCCGGGCTGAACCTGGGTCTTAAATACAGCTGCCTGTCCTCATACTCCTCCTTCAGCTTCCGGTTCTCTTCATCACAATATTCCTCAATCATGGCGGTGGCCGCTGCCTGCATGGTGACCGCCTTGCTCATCTGCAGTTTTGTATACTTATGCAGCAGCACATCCACCCCTGCACCTAACGTAGCGGCAAATAAGATCACCTGTTCACAGTCCTGTAAATTACGGCTTAAATTACGGCTTCTGGTCTTAAATACGGTAAAATCGATCCAGTCATCAGAAAGCAGCTCCAGGGGATATACCCGGCTTATGCTTTTAGGAGATGCCGCAGCCATTAGCTCCCTGATACATTCCTCAATCAGGGTATTTACGGCTTCATCACCTTCATTTTTCCCGTATCCCAGATATCGCCGGATCTCTCT
The DNA here is from genome assembly GCF_900105615.1 of Lacrimispora sphenoides JCM 1415. Taxonomy (NCBI): domain Bacteria; kingdom Bacillati; phylum Bacillota; class Clostridia; order Lachnospirales; family Lachnospiraceae; genus Lacrimispora; species Lacrimispora sphenoides. The sequence goes on from NZ_LT630003.1 coordinate 2,271,436, forward strand.
TCGGCTGATTTCCATTGCTGTTCCTCCGTTTTTTCATTTTAAATGGGTCCGCCCCTTTTTTAAAGGAGCCGGACCCTGGTTAAAAGAATCACAATATCTCGGAAAGGTTCTCCTTGATTTTTAACGCCACATCCGGCTTATTCATGGAATAAACATGGATGGCATTCACTCCGTTGGCGATAAGGTCAATGATCTGTTCTGTGGCATAAGCAATTCCCGCCTGCTTCATGGCTGCCGGATTATCTCCGAACCTGTCCACTATAGCCTTGAAACGGGAAGGCAGATAGGTACCTGACAGCTGGCAGCTTCGGATGATCTGCTTTACATTGGTGACAGGCATGATTCCTGCAACGACCGGAACCGTAATTCCTTTTTCCCGGATGCGATACAGGTAATTGTATAAAATATTATTGTCAAAAAACATCTGGGTGGTAACGAAATCGCAGCCTGCTTCCACTTTCTGTTTTAAGTAATCCATATCAATGGTCTTGCTGACGGATTCCACATGACCTTCCGGATAGCAGGCCGCGCCAATGCAGAAATCCCCGGCTTCCTTTATCTCCCTGATCAGCTCAGAGGCGTAATGGTATTCCTTTTTAGCAGGAGCATCGGTAGGCATATCTCCCCTGAGAGCAAGCACATTTTCAATTCCAGCCTCTTTCAGTTCACCAAGAACCTGGTGTACCTTTTCTTTGGTAGAGGTTACACAGGTTAAATGAGCCAGAGCCGTCACATGATGCTGGTGATGGAGTGCAGAAGCGATATCAACGGTATATTGGCTGGTTCCTCCGCCTGCTCCGTAAGTGACGCTCATAAAAGCTGGTTTCAGCTTTGCGATCTCTGACGCAGCCTGTTCCACTGACTCATATTTATCCTCAGTTTTGGGAGGAAACACTTCAAAGGATAGGGTTGGCTTTCCCTGGCTCAATATATCTTTAATTTTCATGCTGTCTGTCTCCTATCATTCGTTTCATCATTAGCGCCATGGCATGCCCAAAAAGCTGCTTTTTATTATTTTAACACTTTACCACAAAAAATTGCTTCCCGCAATAGATTCTGCTTACGTCTCCTGGCTTTCCATCACCTGAGGATTGCTGTAAGAAACGTAAATTCTGACCCCATCCTTGGTAAGATAAAGGTTGATATCAAACATCCCTTCTGTAATGAACGCTCCATCTTCCTGCCATTCTCCTGTCCCGGCCTGTTCCATAATAGCAGGAATGCTGCTTTCTTCCTGAGGAATACCTGCTTCTGTTTCTACAAGCCTTAAAAACTCTCCTAAAAAGACAAGGGAATTTTCCCGGTCTTTCAGGGAAGAAATATAATCATGAAGCTCTCCGGTGGCAGTATCATAATTAATATCTACATACTGATATACGTAATCTTCATCTCCTGGATCCAGCTGACTGGTTGCCTCATCTTCAAAGGTGAAGCTTTCCACGGTCTCATAATAGGATATTGGGCCGCCCTCATCTTCAAACTGATAATTATCAGAATAAACAGCACCCTCTTCTATCTCATAGCCATAGTTGGTTTCGTTAAAAAACTGCTCCATGGAAGCTGCCACCTGTCTGCCGTCAACTGGAAAATGATCATAGCCGTTACAAGACTCCCCAATTGCCTTTACATCCTCTTCCAAAAGCTCCGTAAAGCCGGAATCATCATATGGAACGACTGTCTCATAGTTACTGATCTTTTCGTCCGTTATGGCCCGGTTTACCGTTCCAATGATCCTTGGAAGAATATTGATAAGAGCAAACAGAGCAATGGATATCACCACAGGCACAGTGGAATTCTTCTTTCCTTTTTCCTGGCCTGGCCGGGAAGTCTGTGGCGGATTATGGCTGCCGGCCGGCTTAGAGGAAGGTCTTCCTACATTTTGCCTGGGGTTTACCGGCCTCTCAATCGTACTTTTCCGTCCTGCCGCTCCCTGTACATTCCTTTTCTGCGGCTTTCCGGCTCCATCTGGCTTATGAACATTATGGCCGTTATTAGCCGGGCGCCTCTCATTCAAATAATACTCCGAATTCCACAAAAGGGGCTGTCGGATCAACTTCCTGCACCTCGGGCAATAATTCGCCTCATTAACCGGAAGATCACAAATCGGACAAATCTTCTTCATCATCCCAAAATCCCTCCTTTATCCCAGTACCAGATGAGCCACGGCAATCTCGTCATCCTCCCTGAATCCCTGGGCACAAACCTGTATATCATAAACATATTTCTCCTGTAGTCCGGTAATGAAAGCAATCTCAGCAATATTCTTTCCTTCCTGAGCCAGCACCAGCACCTGATGAACATCTGCTATTGTCTTTTTCAACAACTCATCCGATTGACCGAAAGGCTCAAAGTCAGCCGCCTGTTTATCTGACTCTGTGATAAAATCTTCCAGAGACAGGCTTCTTTCATCTTCTCCGCTGTTGTAGTAATCCTCTGAAATCTCCCAATCCTGTTCTCTCTCTGACATTCTGCCACTCCTTTCATCTTATCTGCCCATGCTTTTTGGGCATAAAGGTATACCCGTAGGGTGTTTCATCTTATCTGCCCATGCAGGGTATTTCAAAAACAGACAGGTTCATCGGAACCTGCCTGATTATGTAATCTGATAAATTTTATCTTTTATTTCTCAAAAAATCAGGAATATTGATCTGAACTTCCTTATTCACAGTCGGGCGATAAGGCTGTCCGCCTCCCTGGGGAGTACCCTGAGGGTTATTCTGCCCTGCATAATTCGGTTTCTGATAATTCCCTGAACCGTAGTTCTGATTTCCATAATTCTGGTTATTATAGTTGCTGTTATTATTTGGATAATTCTGATTGTTGTAAGCTGGATTGGAATAATTCGCATTCCCGTAATTAGGATTATAATTCTGGTTATATCCAGGGGTTGCTGCAGTGGCGGCTGCCTCCTGATTCCCGGCCTGGGTCTGTGCCGGTGCTTTCGGCTGTTTATAGTTAGAGTTGGAAAAATTCGTCATAACTTTGGATACCGGAGTCTCAGCCTGCATGTCCAGACCTGTAGCGATCACGGTGATGCTGGCTTCATCATGAGCATTCTCATCATACATTGCTCCAAAGATAATATTGGCATCATCTCCTGCCATCTCCTGAACGTAGCTGGCTGCTTCATTGGCCTCAACCAGGCTGATATCACCGGAAATGTTGATGATGACGTGAGAAGCGCCCTCAATGGTAGTTTCAAGCAATGGACTGGATACCGCCTGCTTCACGGCTTCTAATGCCTTCTCATCACCCTTTGCCCTTCCGATACCGATGTGGGCAATGCCCTTATCTGTCATGACAGTCTGTACATCTGCAAAGTCCAGGTTAATAAGTCCGGGTACATTAATTAAATCCGTAATACCCTGTACGGCCTGCTGAAGGACTTCATCTGCCTTCTTTAAGGCATCCGGCATGGTAGTACGTCTGTCTACGATTTCCAGAAGACGGTCATTAGGGATAACGATTAATGTATCTACGCTCTCTTTTAAACGCTCAATACCGTTAACGGCATTGCTCATACGGGTTCTTGCTTCAAAGCGGAATGGCTTTGTTACAACACCAACGGTTAGAATGCCCATATCTTTTGCGATCTTAGCCACAACAGGTGCAGCTCCGGTACCGGTACCGCCTCCCATTCCGCAGGTAACGAATACCATATCCGCGCCCTTCATGGTCTGAGCCAGCTCGTCCGCATTCTCCTCTGCCGCTTTTTCACCGATCTCGGGCTTGGCACCTGCACCAAGACCTTTGGTCAGTTTCTCTCCGATCTGCATGGCTGTAGGAGCCTTACAAAACTGTAAAGCCTGCTTGTCCGTGTTGATTCCTAGAAATTCCACACCAGCTATATTCTCATCAATCATGCGGTTGACCGCATTATTTCCAGCACCGCCTACTCCGATTACCAGAATTCTTGCGGCATTGTCCGCCTCATTTATCTTAATCTCTAACAAGATTATATCCTCCTTTAACCATAAACAGCTTACTCTATAAACCTAATTAATATAATATTTGATTTTACCAAAAATATCAACCACTTTTTAAACAAAATTCCAAGCAAATTATGTAAATTCATTAATTCTTCACAAAACGGTAAGATGTGACTGTTTCCGCCTCATCATAAGTATCCAGATATAGAATCCCTGACAAACCTTCTAAAACAGGAAGCTGATCCTTCAGCTCAGAGATTTTTCCATTCATCTGGTCATAGCTTCCAAGGAAAACACGAATCTCTCCCATAACAAGAGTAGCATCCCCCCGGGAATCATAACGGATCTGGTCAACAGGAATCGCCTTCGTTGATAAAAGCTGAGTCAGGTTCAGAATTTCATTGAAAATCTTCCCCTTTTCCACCGGAAGGGGCTGGTGCAGGGCAATATGCCCGAACTGCAGCCCCGTGACCCAAGGAACTCCTTCCAGTTTTCCGCTGGAGCTCTCTACCACGATCCCGTCCTTATCAAAATACATATAACTGCCCATATAGGATACATAGCCTACCACCGATTTCTCATAGACGATCACTTCCACTCTTACCGGGCTTAAGAATACGATTTTGTAATCTTCTACAAAAGGGATCTGTTCATGTTTTTTAAAACGATCCTTATAGAGACAAAAAACCGCATTCCGGTCCCAGCTGTCCTTGAACAAAATATCAACGATCTGTTCCGATGTATACTTTTTATTACCGCTCACCGTAATATTCCTGATCTGCAGCGACAAAAAGATGGCAGTTCCCAACAAGATCACGGCAGCTGTAATTCCAAACTTAATTTTTCTTCTGCTCTTTTTTAAATCATTCATTGCATCCCTCTGATCGCTGCACCAAGACTGCTCAAGTCACGGCAGATGTCTTCATATCCTCGTTCAATATGATGGCACTCATGAATCTCAGTCACGCCCTCACATGCCAGCCCTGCAACTACAAGAGCCGCGCCTCCCCGCAGGTCCGTAGCTGTTACACGGTTTCCCTTTAAAGGATAAAGTCCCCGTATGTCAGCACGCTTCCCCTCTATTATAATATCTGCGCCAAGCTTATGCAACTCCTTTGCAGTTCCAAATCTTCCCTCAAAGATCGTTTCTTTAATTCTGCCGGTACCTTTTGCGGATGCCATGACCGCCATTAGCTGTGACTGAAGGTCCGTGGGAAAGCCCGGATAGGGTTCTGTTATGACATCTACACAATCGGGGCGTCCCCTCATGGATACTTCCAGGCAGCTTTCATACCGTTTCAGCTCCGCGCCCATTCTATCGGCAAGTGAGATGGCGGAAGCTAAATGTCCGGGTTGGATTCCCTGTATTACGACATCTCCCTCAGCAGCCATGACAGCCATTAAATAGGTTCCTGCGACAATTCTGTCCCCTGCCACAGTAAATTCAGAGTCACAAAGCTCGTTTACGCCTGTGACTGTCAGAATGGAAGTACCGGTTCCATGTATTTTAGCCCCCATATTGTTTAAAAATTCACATAGGGTGATGATCTCCGGCTCCTTTGCTGCTCCATGTATCACGGTAATCCCCTGGGCATACACAGCTGCCATCAGGGCATTTTCCGTAGCTCCCACGCTGGGAAAGGGAAAATAAATATGGCTGCCCGTCAACTGATTTGCGGACACTATAAGCTTATCACCTTTTTCCTCAATGATAGCACCAAGTTTCCGAAAGGCAGATAAGTGTAAGTCTATGGGCCGCTCTCCTATGGAACATCCTCCAGGGAAGCTGGTGACCGCATTGCCAGTCCTTCCAAGCAAGGAACCGGAGAGCATAATAGACGAACGCATGCTTTTTATATACTCTTCCGGTATCTCCGCCTGTGTCAAATCCCGAGCATCAATTGTCAAGGAATGGCCGTCAAAGCAGCATATACATCCAATATGCTCAAGTATCCCCAGCATACAGAACACATCCTGTATCCTGGGGACATTATGAATCACTGTTGTACCTTTATGGAGAACCGCCGCTGCCATCATGGGCAGAACAGCATTCTTGGAACCCTGAATTTTTATCTCACCTTTTAAGGATCGTAACCCCTGGACCTGTATGACTGACAATCCGGTACCTCCCATGGCTTCTTATATACTATCCTATGTTAAAAGTGAGAGAATGTTTTCACATCCCATTATTTTTCCAGCTTTATCTGGTTGGAAACGCTTAAAACCATGCCCATTTCCATCATCAGAAAAAGAACAGAGGTACCTCCATAGCTGATAAAAGGAAGGGTGATACCGGTATTTGGGATGGTATTGGTTACAACCGCAATATTTAAGATAACCTGTATGGCAATATGTCCCATAACACCTACAACAAGCAAAGCCCCAAACAAATCCGGTGCATTATCCGCAATGAGCATGAACCGGTAGATCATGAAAAGGAATATCAAAATTACAGAAACCGCTCCGAAAAGCCCAAGCTCTTCACAGATGATGGAAAAAATCATATCATTTTGTGCTTCCGGTACAAACCCCATCTTCTGTATGCTCTCTCCCAGCCCTCTGCCTACCAGGCCGCCGGAACCTATGGCATACAGCCCCTGAAGCACCTGATAACCTCCGGTCGAGGGATAAGCCTCCGGCTCCAGCCATACCAGGATACGGCCCAGCTGGTAATCATGAAGAATATTAAGCTTTTCCAGAACAGCAGCCATTGGTCCTGCAAAGGCCAGCGCGCCTACGCCTGCAAGACCACAGGCAAAAAACGGCCATTTCTTTTTACATGCCACAAACAGCATGACAAAAGCGATCCCAATGATGATGATTCCGGAGCTTAAGTTATTTGCCGCTACGATTCCAGCTATGGGAAGGGTCGTCACAATAACCAGTAGAACGCCATTTCTCGTGTTAATATTCCTTCCCATCTGAACAATCAGAACAGCAAGCATGACAATCAGAGCAATTTTTACAAATTCCGTAGGCTGAAAGGAAAGGCTTCCCACTCCCAGCCACCTTCTCTTACCATTTACTTTACGTCCAACTAAGGATACGGTAATCATCAAGACATAAGAAAGAGCATAAGCAAACACAGCGAACTTCGCGTACCAGTGGTAATCCAGTTTGGATATCACAATCATGATAACAAAGCCTGCCAGGGCTATCTTGGCCTGCCTCATCATGAAATAAGCGGCGTCATTGAATTTAAGCTGAGCTGCATAAGAGCTGGCGCTGTAAATCATGACCAAACCAAAAACAGACAAAAATATAACAGTAAACAGAAGACTGTAATCATAAAAACGGCGCGGTTTGTTTTTTTTCTTCACTGGCCCTTTTTCTGCCATATCATTCCTCCTCGCCAACTGTTGATTCATTTTTATTTATATATATCACCCACCATGCATTCATCATTTGGCGGAAGGGCACCGCCAAATGATGAATAACGGGCGTTCGCCCTATAGAAACATGTGTAAAATATTTGCTTAGTGAGCAAGCTCCCACGCAAATATTTTACACATGTTTCTGCATGGTTCATTGCTTTTATAAATTTCTGACACTTTCCTTAAAGATTTCGCCGCGTTCTTCATAGCACTTAAACATCCCCCAGCTGGCGCAGGCCGGTGATAAGAGCACATGATCTCCTCTGTTGGCATAAGAAGCGCATACTTTTACTGCTTCCTGCATATCTTCTGCATACATTACATTGGTAAAACCATGTCTGGCTGCACACTCAGCGATCTTTTCCCTGGTCTGCCCCAGAAGCACCATATATTTAACCCTACCGTCAAAGGATTCAATCCACTCATCATACTGGGAGTTCTTATCATAACCTCCGGCAATGAGTAACGTTGGCCCTGGCATGGCTTTTATTGCCTGGATCGCTGCATCCGGATTGGTTCCCTTGGAATCATTGTAATATTTCACTCCGGCCTTTTCCGCAACAAATTCAATCCGATGCTCTACCGCCTTGAATTCCCTGATCACCTGAGCGATGACCTCCATGGGAACTCCCATTTCAGCAGATATAGCAGCTGCGGCCATGATGTTCTCATGGTTATGGCGGCCTAAGAGCTGTATCTCGCGAATGTCTGCGATCTCTGTCCTCTCCCCATCATGGTTGCGGATAATCTTATCCCCATCCATGCAGTAGCCTTCTGCTAAAGACTGGCGGCTGCTAAAATAGACAGCCTTTGGTCTGATGGTTTTTCCAAACTCACGCAAAACAGGATCATCGTAATTTAAGATACAAAAATCCTGAGGTCTCTGGTTTGATGTTATTCGTTCCTTTACTTCTATGTAGCATTCCATTGTTTTATGACGATCCAGGTGGTCTGGCGTTATGTTCAGGATCGCGCTCACATCCGGACGGAAGTCGGTGATCGTCTCCAGCTGAAAGCTGCTGACCTCTGCTACCGTTACCGAATCCTCAGTCGTCTTTAATGCTTCCTCTGTATACGGGACCCCAATATTGCCCACTACAAACACATGGTCATAATATGCTTTCATGATTTGCCCGATAAGGGCCGTAGTGGTTGTCTTACCATTGGTCCCAGTGATTGCCGCCAGCTTTCCTTTGGCATGGTGATAAGCCAGCTGAATTTCACTCCAGACCGGGATATCCGCCTCCTTAAGGACAGCAACAAAGGGGGCTTCTAAGGATATACCAGGGCTTATGACACATAAGCTTACCCCTGTAAGATCTTCCTTTTTAAGCTCTCCCAACAAAACTGAAATCCTTCCCTCTTCAAACTGATGAAGGAGCTCATCCTTATGAAGGGCAGCATTGCTGTCGTAAAGAATTACTTCATCACCTGTTTTAAGGATCAGGCCCACGGCGGCAATGCCGCTTTTTCCGCTGCCGGCAACTAAAATTTTCTGATTCATATGGTTTCTCTCCTATAATCCAAGGTATGCAAGCATGCAAAGAACCGCAGTCACGATAGCAAATACCGCTACCACCCGTGTTTCCGACCAGCCGCTCAGTTCAAAATGGTGGTGGATGGGGGCCATCTTAAAAATCCTCTTTCCGCCTGTTCTTTTAAAATATGTCACCTGAATGATAACGGATAATACTTCGATCATATAAATAAAACCGATAATGGCAAGGAAAATAGGAATCTGCATCATAAAGGCGCTGGAAGCAACAAATCCTCCAAGTCCCAGGGAACCTGTATCCCCCATAAACACCCTGGCAGGATACACATTAAACAGCAGAAATCCCAAAAGACTTCCCACAACTGCTCCGGTAATGGGACTGATGCCGGTATTTTCCCCGATAGAAACCACGGTTAAAAAGGTCGCCACCAGAATGGTCACACTGGTGCAAAGCCCATCCAGGCCATCGGTAAAATTCACACCATTATCAGTCCCTATTACGAGAAAAAATACCGCCGGTACGAAGAATATTCCTAAATTCAGATACAGCCCTTTTTCAAAGCCTCCGGAAAAGGGAATTAGCATTCCCGTCCCCACATCCTTTGAATGAAGCAGATAATAGGCAAAGATGCCTGTAATGATTAACTGCCCTGCCATCTTTTGAACAGGCTTAAGCCCCTCTGACCGCTTCATTACGATCTTAATGTAATCATCAAGGAACCCAACGATACCAAATCCAACTGTCACAAAAAGCACAGGAATGATCTTCGGATATTCCCTCACATAGAACAGCGACGTAATGATGATGCTGGTCAATATGATAAGTCCTCCCATGGTCGGAGTACCCTGCTTTTTCAAATGGCTTTCAGGTCCTTCCTTGCGGACCTCCTGGCCAAATTTTAATCTGTGAAGAAATGGTATTACAATGGGACACAGCATGGCGCTGATTGCAAATGCTATGATGATTGCCAGAATCGTTTCGTTAATCATGTCACACCTCAATATTTTATGTATTTGTATTTCAAAAGTACACAGTAAGTAGTATACGTCTTTTTGCCTGAATAATCAACCATAGATTCGAAACGCAGAAGCAGTTTTTTCCTCTGTTGGCTCTATTCCCAGGTATGGAAGAATATTCTTAAAAATGTCGGCAATCACCGGTGCAGCTATGGTTCCGCCGTAATAAATCCCCTCAGGTTCATCGATCGTAATGAGTGCAATCACCTGGGGATTATCCGCCGGTGCAAAGCCTATAAAGGATGAAATGTACTTTTTTAAACTTCTTGGAAGTTTTTCGGAGGTCGCTGTTTTTCCGCCCACCCGATAGCCGTCGACCTGCCCTCTTTTTCCACTTCCTTCCGCCACAACTTGTTCCAGGATATAACGCATGGTCTCACTGGTCTGGGCAGATATGATCCCTTCGCTTACCGGATAAGTAAATTCATGGACCGAAGCTCCGTCGGTGCTTACTGACTTCACTCCAAAATGTGGTGTCACACGGTTTCCGCCATTAATTATAGCAGAAGCGGTCGTAATCAGCTGCAGCGGCGTGATCTGGAAGGACTGGCCAAATGAAACGGTTGCCAGCTCCACAAGCCCCATATTATCTTTTTTATGCATAATAGTGGATGCCTCGCCGGGAAGATCGATTCCGGTCTTTCCCTTTAAGCCGAACTGCTCAAAATACTTATAATAATTATCTACGCCAAGGCGCTGTCCTACGTCGATGAGAACAGGGTTGCAGGAATTCATCATGCCCTGGAGAAACGTTTCCGAGCCATGGCCTCCCACTTTGTGACACCGGATTTTACGGTCCTCTACGACCCGGAAGCCCGGACATGAAAAATGGTCATCAAGCTTCACTACTCCTGCTTCCAGCCCTGCGGCTGCGGTAACGATCTTAAAGGTGGATCCTGGTTCATAGGTGTCGTTAATACAGGGATTTCTCCACATCTTGTTTAGCAGATCCTGCTTTTCTTTGTCAGATGCCGGGACTCCGGCGTCTGCACTTAGTGTAAACGGATCATTTAAATTAAATTCAGGTGCATTTACCATTGCCATAATTTCCCCATTCTGAGGATTCATAACAATAATTGACACTCTTTTTGCGCCTTTTTTCTCCATAACCTGATAAGCTGCCTGCTCACAATAACGCTGGACATTGACATCCAGGCTGATATGCAGATCCTGCCCAGCCACAGGCTCGATCCTATCCTCCGCCGCATTTTCTATTTCTATTCCTGCTGCGTCGGACATGGTCAGGATCTTTCCGTTAAGGCCCTTTAAATATGGTTCGTATTTTACCTCCAGGCCGATGATGCCCTGATTATCTCCTCCCGTAAAGCCAAGAACTGTGGAGGCAAGGGTATCATAGGGATAATAACGCTTGTAATCCTCATCCACTTTTACCCCGTCTAAATGGTAGGACCGGATCATGTCTCCCATAGCCTTGTCTACATTGGTTTTAATAATTTCCCTTGAACTGTACTTTTCTACCTTTTTCCGAACTTCCTCCTCCTGAAGACCAAGCTCCTTGGAAAGGACTGCCACAACCTCATCAGCTTTTTTGATCTGGTTATGTATGACCGATATGGTGCACACCGTCCGGTTGGTGGCAATGACGGTTCCATTGGCATCAATGATATTTCCCCTGGCGGCTTTAATGGTCCTTTCCCGTTCATGAAGGTCCAATGCCATAGCACTGTAATGTTCCGAACGAAAGATCATTAGAAAAATAAGCCGCCCCATAAGCCCTGTCATGGCAAGAAATAACAGGAAAAACAGGATGGCTATTTTTTCTCTGTGATGTGTCTTATTTGAACTCATGCACTGCTCCATCACCATTATTTCTACAGTATATGAATTTCAGGACTTTTTATGAGTTCTTAAAAAAAAGTTCCTTATTGGGCCGTGGTCTCTTCGGTCGGAAGTGCGGCCGGGAGATCAGAACCGTCATCCCCTTCTTCCCTGTTGACGTATTCTTCCGAAGGATTTAAATACTCATCCGGAATCGGATTTCCGTTTTCCATGGTAGGAGCCTGCCCAGTGGTCTCTTCTGCACCTGACTCTTCAGACGTATTTTCTCCCTGGGATGCGCTTTCTGTTTCACTGGTTATCCCTTCCTGCTCAGGAAGTTTTGCTGCTTCTTCCGGCAATGGAGAGGTTTCTGTGTCTGTATCCGGAAATACATTTATATAAGGAAGAATCTCCGCCATAATCTTCTGGAAAATCTGGCTGGCATAGGTACTGTGAGGCTGATCCTCCACATGAGGCTCATCAACCACAACATAAACCAAAACCTGAGGATTGTCCGCCGGAGCGTAACCGCAGAAGGATACCACATAATTGGTCTTATCACGGGGGATCTTCTCCGCAGTACCGGTTTTACCGGCAACTTTATATCCTACCACCCTTGCAGCGCCTCCTGTTCCTCCCTCAGCATTGACGGTCTTAAACAGTGCTTCATTGATGAATTTGGTGGTTGATTCCGATACTGTTTCCCTGACAAGAACCGGTTCTACCTTTTTAATGACAGAACCCTGTTCGTTAAGGATCTGCTTCACCACATGAGGTTCATAATAGGAACCTCCATTGATCACAGAGCTATAAGCAGCAGCCATCTGGATCATGGTCGTGCTGAAATTCTGTCCAAAGGAGTTGGTTGCAAGATCCGTAGGTCCCGCCGTATTCTGAGTATAAACAAGAGTCTTATTATCCGCTTCTCCAGGCAGATCAATTCCGGTCTTGGAGCCGAAACCGAAAATCTGCTGATACTTGTAGAACTTTTCTTTTCCCATCTGCTGAGCAATCCGCATCATGACCACGTTGCAGGATTTCATCAGGCCTTCCTCTACAGTGATAAGGCCATGTCCATATCTGCTGACGCAGTTGATCTTATGCCCTCCCACTTCAAGGAACTTGTTGCACTCATAAGTTTCCTTTCCGGTAATCGCCCCTTCTTCCATGGCGGCAGATATGGTAAAAATCTTTTCTGTTGAGCCTGGCTCAAATCCGTCACTGATGCAGAAATTACGCCAGGTCTGGTTCCATGCCACCTGAGTCCCCAGAGACATGATCTCTTCATTCGAATAGTGCTCTGAAACGTTTGCTTCCGTTAATGGCTGGGCGTTTTTATTCTTTCTCTTGTAATCGTCCATGGCTTCCTTGATCCCAAGCTGCCGCAGTACATCATCGGTGTACTCCGGCCTTAAGGTTCTTGGATTGTTTAAATCAAATGCCTTGTCATTTGCCATGGCAAGGACCTCGCCGTTATTGGGATCCATAACGATAACGCCTACCCGTTTGCTTCCTGTATTCTGTTCCCATTCATTAATATATTTTTCTACGATCTTCTGTATGTTGACATCCATGGTGGAAACCACGGTGCTGCCATTGGAGGCAGGCTTTATGACTCTCTCTAAGTTGGAGTCATCATTTAAGTATCCGTATTCCCTTCCGTTGATTCCCATAAGGGTCATATTATAAAACTGCTCGATCCCACCGGTTCCATCCATGCCGTCACCGTTGGCAAAGCCAATGACATTGCAGCCCATGGAGTTATAGGGATACACCCTTTTGTACTCATCCTCAAACCAGATTCCCTTAATGGCCTTCCCGCCTTTTTTCAGCGCATCCGCCTGGTCTGCCTTGTACTTATCATATTTTTGTTTATCGTCATAAGTCAGCTGCTTCGCATAGCGTACATACTGCTTATCTTTCTTTTCCTGTATGAGGTTCATGATTTCCGTCCGGTCATAGCCAAAGCATTCTGTCAGAGCCGTTACGCTGGGTTCGAGGTAAGAATCCTGGTCTGACATGATCTGTTTGGGATCCAGGATTAAGTTATATACCTTTTCACTGGTCGCCAGATAGGTTCCGTTGCGGTCCATGATGTCCCCGCGCTTAAAGGGTATGATGCGGCTGTCATATTCCTGCTGGGACAGCACGATCTGATTGTAATCTTCCTTTTTATTTGTCATCAGATTATACAGCGTCATAACTAATGCAAACAAAGCCAGCGTAATTACCAGTACAGTAATCGCCAGCTTTTCCTGCATATAACGGGGAAATACCTTACTCTTTTTATTCCTGTTTTTATTAGTGCTTCGGGATATCCTCATTCTGTCTTACATACTCACTTTCCGTCTTATCATAGTGAAGGATCTGGTCCTTATTCGCATAGACCATACCAAGTTCCTTAGTAGCCACTTTATACACATGATCCAAATCGACAGAAGTGTTGATATTCATTTCCAATGCATTATTTTCAGTTTTCAAATGTTCCAGTTTTGCTTCTAAAAGCTCAACGCCATGAATACTGGCTGTAATAGAGGATTGCAAATGCAGATAATTCACGCACAGGCAGAGGGTGCAGACTGCGGCGATGGTCAGCATAATCACATAAGGCAAATCCATCTGCAAGGCCTTTTCACGATTTCTTCTGACCTGATGGTTAACTGATGGACGACGGATTTCTTCTGGTGTATGAACCGGCATAGGAACCGGCATGGTTTTACGGACAGTATTCCCCTGTACGTAAGTGGAGCTCCCATAGGAACGCACATTCTTTCTTGCAGCCACTCTCTCTTCCTCCCTTTTTAAATTCGTTCAAATACCCGAAGCTTTGAACTCTTTGAACGTTTGTTTTCTTCAATCTCTTCTTCCGACGGTACGATTGGTTTTCTTGTAATCACCTTGCCTTTGCTCTTTTTTCCGCAAACACAGACCGGAAAATTAGACGGGCAGATACATGGGTCTTCGTTGGTCTTAAATCTTGTTTTTACGATCCTGTCTTCCAGAGAATGAAAGGTGATAACGGATAACCGTCCGCCCGGATTCAACAGATCGATCATGGTATCAAGGGACTTCATTAAAACTTCCAGTTCCTTATTCAGTTCGATCCGTATCGCCTGAAATGTCCGTTTGGAAGGATGTCCACCCACTGCCCTTACCTTTGCAGGAATCGCCCCTTTGATGATCTCAGACAGCTCTCCTGTTGTCTCGATGGGCTTTATCTGCCTTTCCCTTACAATGTGCTTTGCAATATTTTTTGCAAACTTATCTTCTCCGTAATCCCTTATGATCCGGTATAAGTCAAATTCACTGTAGGTATTGACGATATCGGCTGCTGTCTGTTCATTCCTCTGATCCATACGCATGTCCAAAGGCGCATCTTCTTCCCTGTAGGTAAATCCTCTTGACCGTATGTCAAGCTGGTAAGAGGATACCCCAAGGTCCAGGTAAATTCCGTCCACTCGTTCGATTCCTAAATCCTTTAATACTGTCTTTATGTTTTCGTAATTGCTCCTTACGACCGTCACCTTATCTTCATAAGCCTTCAGCCGTTCTGTAGCTGCCTTAATGGCGTCTCCATCCTGATCAATTCCGATTAATCTTCCGTAAGTTCCAAGGCGCTTGCACACTTCTAAAGCATGTCCGCCTCCTCCCAGCGTTCCATCTACATAGATTCCGTCTGGTTTTACATTCAGGCTGTCAATGGTCTCATATAGCAGCACTGACTTGTGTTCAAACATCATATACCAAGTCCTTCCATAGCTTCCGCGATTTCTTCCATATCTTCATAGGTATTGGCTGCGATCCATGCATCCTTGTTCCAGATTTCGATACGGCTTCCCACTCCTACAAGAACTGCGTCTTTTTCGATTCCCGCATGTTCCCTTAAAACTGCCGGAAGCAGAATTCTTCCCTGCTTGTCCACTTCGCAGGCGCTTGCTCCGGCCAGAAAGAATCTGGAAAACTTTCTGGCATTGGTGTTGGTCAGCGGCAGGCTTTTTAATTTATTTTCCAGGGCAGTCCACTCATCATTATCATACACAAATAAACAGCCATCCAAACCCTTCGTAACGACGAATTCTTCTCCCAGCTGCTCTCTGAACTTCGATGGGACTATGAGACGCCCCTTTGCATCGACTGTATGATTGTATTCACCCATGAACATACCAATCACCTGCTTGTACATCGGTAGGGTTTTGGACCACTATCCCACCATTTTCTACCACTTTGCACCACTTTCCACCACTTATGCTTTAATTCTAGTACATTTACCGTGAAATAGCAAGAACAATTTCGAAGAATTTTCAATTTGATCCTGCCTGCATGTAACAGTGAACAGCCGTTCTATCAGGATTTCCATATAATGGAAAAAAGGCATTCCCTAAGTCAGTAAATTGGAACAAACTGACCAGGGAATGCCTGTCTTTTTCATTATTAATTTTCTTTGCTGTATGCGACTCCCAGCTTAGCGGGTACATTGAAATTTCTTCTGGATACGGTCAATATAATGGTCAGCAGATAAGGCAGGGCAATGAATAATTCATTGGGGAAGTAGCTTCCTCCTCCCACTGACTGCATATAAATGGCAATGGCTTCCGTAAGCCCGAATACCACGGTTCCCAAAACAGCTCCTTTGGGATTCCAGTTGCCCAAAAAGCATATGGCAAATGCGATCCAGCCGCGTCCGCCGATGATATTTGTGGTAAACATTCCCAAATATCCAACGGAGTAAAATGCGCCTGCAATACCTCCCATCACTCCGGCCAAAAGAACTGTAAAGAACCGGACTGCATTTACATTGATACCGGCTACATCCACTGCCTCCGGATTTTCCCCCGTTGAACGGATTGTCAGTCCTAAGGATGTCTTGAATAAGAGAAAATAGGACGCAGGAATGAGTAAATAAACCACATAGGTCAATATATTCTGTTGGAAAAACACCGGACCCATAACAGGAATCTTACTGAGAACGGGAATAGCGATCTCAGGCAGAGGGCTGATTTTAAGGGGCGCGGTGGGAACGCCGAACAATACCCGCTGAAGGTAAGTGCAGATTCCGGCTGCCAGCACATTAATGGCCGTTCCTGTTACAACCTGGTGCTGTTTTAAATAAATACATACCACGCCATACACGGCTGCTGCAACAAGTCCCGAAAAGATGGCGGCAAGAATTCCGATGAATGCACTGCCGGTTAAATAGGTTCCCACGAATCCACCCCAGGCTCCCATAAGGAAGATCCCTTCGATTGCGGTAACCATCATGCCCGAACGCTCTGCTATGACTTCTGCAATGGAGCCAAACAGCAGGGGCGTACTCATCATCAGTGCACGTTTTAATAAGCTTATGATCATAACCTGTTTCACGCTCCTTTCTGCAGTCTGCGCTTCTCTCTCCTGTTTTCCAGATAATGCCGGAAGAAATAGGATATGATAACGAACAGCATGACAAACCCCTGCATCAGATCCACAATGCTTGCAGGAACATTGACTCCCGGCATGCGCCCCATTAAATTCCCCATGACACTTAAAGCGCCGAACAGGAGCGAGGCGAATATGATTCCGATGGGATTGGCATTAGCAAGTATTGCGATTCCCAGGCCTGCGGAGCCCACTCCGCTGTTAAAATCCTGAATCAGCATATGCTGAACACCGTTTACTTCCGTAAATCCGGCTGCACCCGCCAGGGCGCCGCTGATAAAAAATGCGGCCACAAAGATCTTGTTTGAATCAATTCCTGACATCCTGGAGGCAGAGGCATTGCTTCCCACTGCCCGGATCCGGTATCCCAGGGGGGTTTTATAGAGAAGCACCCAGATACCCACGGCCGCCAGAACCGCCAGCACAAATCCGATATGCAGCCTGGTCCCCTTTACGATAACAGGAAGCCATGCTGACCTTGTTATGGCATCGGTCTGGGGATACTCTCCTTTGGATTCTTTTAAAAATGTGCGCAGCAGATAATTCATGACTGCCAAAGCAACGTAAGTAGACATCATGCTGACAAGGAATTCATTGGCTTTAAAGCGTGCCTTTAAAAATCCGATCAAAGCGCCCATAAGCCCACCTGCCAGTGCCGCTGTCAGGCACACAAGAATTAAAAGCACTGCTGTGGGAACCTTTCCGTCAAGCTGCAAAGATAAGGCAATGGCTGCAATAGAACCCATATAAAACTGTCCCTGTGCGCCGATATTAAACAGATTTGCCTTAAACGTGAACGCAAAGGCCAGCGCTGTAAATATAAGGGGTGTCGCCTTTAAAAACACTTCCCCCATGGTATATTTATCCGTAAACATGGCATTGATGGAATATACAAATACTTCGACCGGGTTGATATGCAGCAGCAAAAGCATGAGGCCGCTTAAGAGCAAGCCGGCAATGATGGCAGCAGCATTTGTCACAATTAAGTCCCTGACTTTTGTATTCATGCTTTACGCCTCCTTCTCCTCTTTGTAGCCGGCCATTAATAGACCGATCCGTTCTGTGTTAAGCTGGTCATGGTCGTAGATTCCCATAAAGGAGCCCTTGTAGATAACGGCAATCCTGTCGCATAGCTGGAAAATCTCCGACAATTCGGTGGATACCAGCAGAATCCCCTTTCCATTCTTCCGCTCTGCCAGGATGTTGTTATGAATGTTATTGATGGCTCCCAGATCCAGTCCCCTGGTAGGCTGGTCCATGATCAGCACCTTTCCTGCGTTTCCCACTTCTCTGGCAAGAATCACTTTCTGCTGGTTACCTCCTGATAATCCCTTGATCTGGGCATCCGGTCCCGGTGCCTTGATATCAAATTCATCAATGGCATTTTGTGTGTCTTTTTGAAGTTTCTTCTTATTTAAAAAGCCATGTGAGATCCACTTCTTATCAAAGCTTGTTTTTAGCATCATATTTTCAGCCAGGGTCATCTCTCCTACCATGGCATCCCGGTATCGGTCTACCGGTACGTATCCGATTCCCTAATCAATGCGTTCCCTGATGGAAGTGGAGGTAATATCCGCGCCATTTAAAAGTACTTTTCCCGAGGTCACAGGAAGGGCACCGCAAACTACTTCGCAAAGCTCCTCCTGGCCGTTTCCGCTGACTCCTGCCACTCCAAAGACTTCACCTTCCATGATTTCAAATGACAAATCACTTAAAAGAGGAGGTTCTCCTTTACGCTGCACAGTGACGGAAGACAGCTCCAGACAGACCTTTCTTTCTTTTTGCTCTTCTGTCTGCTCCCTCTTTGGGGGCACCATTTCTTTCCCCATCATGAGCCTTGTCAGCTCCACCTCATTGGTATCCTTTGCAGAAAGATCTCCCGTAAGCCTTCCGTTTCGCATAACGATGATCCTGTCCGCCACCTCCATGACTTCCTTCATCTTATGGGTGATGAAAATAACAGAATTTCCCCTGGACGTATACTCTTTTACAA
The DNA here is from genome assembly GCF_900105615.1 of Lacrimispora sphenoides JCM 1415. Taxonomy (NCBI): domain Bacteria; kingdom Bacillati; phylum Bacillota; class Clostridia; order Lachnospirales; family Lachnospiraceae; genus Lacrimispora; species Lacrimispora sphenoides. The sequence goes on from NZ_LT630003.1 coordinate 2,290,438, forward strand.
ACTCCATCAGCGTTTCCGCCTCCTGGGGCGTCAGCACTGCCGTAGGCTCATCCATAATCAGGAGGCTTGTCTTTAAATAGAGGGCCTTAAGGATTTCCACCTTCTGCTGCACTCCAACCGCAAGCTCCTCCACTTTTGCATCAACAGGAATTTGAAACCCGTACTGGGCAGAAAGCTCCTCAACTTCCTTTTTGCATTTTTCGTAATCAATCACACCGTTCACATTGCCTAAAATAATATTTTCCGTAACCGTATGGGCGGACACCAGAGAAAAATGCTGCTGGATCATGGAAATTCCCAAAGCCATGGCATCTTTTGGGGAAGTAATCCTCTGTTCCTTACCATCCATCAGGATCTGCCCCTCATCCGCCTTATAAAGGCCATAGAGGATTTTCATAACCGTGCTTTTCCCTGCCCCGTTTTCTCCCAATAATGCCAACACCTCTCCCCTATTTACCGAAAAAGAAATGTCCTTGTTTGCCACGACCCTGGCAAAATACTTTGATACATTCTTTAATTCAAAAAATGGTGTATTCACGAAGCTCCTCCTCTTCATACGATGAGGGCGACCCAGTTCAAACAATCCTGTTTTTCTCCTGTGTCAGCCCTCCGGTTATATCTTACTTCTCAAAAAACGCCTGTAAATCTACCTTGCCGTCCTTAAAATCCTTGATTCCCTGGTCTACCGCATCTTTAACTTCCTGGGAAATATTATCGGTATATACCGGTACAAAGATATCTTCATTAATACCGGCTTCATGAACCATATTTCCGGAAAGCTTGCCATCCATATATTGGCCCAGAGCCCAGATATAGAAATTCTTGAAATCAAAATTTACAGAAGCTACAACAGTATTCGGATCGATGGTTGTCTGGTCACTGGAAAAACCTATGAATTTAGCGCCTTTTGCCTTAGCTGCCTCAATGCTGCCAAGACCTACTTCGTTGGCGTATACAAACATGGTGTCTGCACCGTTGTCGATCATCTGCTCTGCCATCTGTTTGCCAAGTGCTACGTCGTTCCAGCTGTTGGCATAAGCTCTTGTAGCCTTTGCACCGGATATGCCGCGGCTTTCTGCGATCTTAACAGAATTTTTCTCATATACATCCATCAAATGCTCCATTGGTTCATTGGGGAAGCCTCCGATGGTTGCGAAGTTTCCGTTCTTTGTTATATTTCCTGCAAGAATGGAAGCTATATAGCTGGCTTCATATTCTTTTGGGAAAATAGGAGCCACATTATCTCCGTCACATTTGGAGCCGTTTACCGCACAAAAAGTGGTATCCTTATAATTGGGAGCTACTGCTGCTACCGCCTCGTCAAACTGGGAACCGGCTGCCATAATGAGGTCATAGCCTCGTTCCGCATATTCACGGAAGGTTGACTCATAGTCAGATGCCTGTACGTTCTCTACGTATTCCATTTTGGTGCCCAGTTTTTCGTTGCAGGCTGTAAGACCTGCATAGTTTGTTGCGTTCCAGCTCTGGTCATTGATGGGCCCGGGAAGAATGAGGACAATTTTATAGTCCGCCGCGCTTTTCCCTCCTGCCTGAGCCTTAGTTTCAGCTGCACCCTCTGTCTTACCGCCAGTACTGCAGCCACTGAGTACGAGTGCTGCTACTGTTACCGCTGCCATGAGTAATGCGCCAAATCTTTTCTTCATACTAAGTTCCTCCTTTTTTTGCGTCCGTTCACATTAATATCTGACATTTCTTCAATTGTCGACACGGTTCACAGACGTTAGTGTGTTGTTTGTAGTAATAGATTATCATTTTCTGGCAGCCCTCGCAATTCTATAAGATTACTATTTATACCAAAATATTAAGTTATTTGTAATTATGACCAAATAAAATAAAGACAGGAGAGACTTTTTGGTCATTTTCCCGTCTTATTCACACTAAATCAAATGGCTCTGACGCCTGTTCCGATACTCCAGGGGTGTGATCCCATATGCTTTTTTAAAAGCACTGCTGAAATATTTCGCCTCTTTGTAACCTACCATTTCCGCCACATCTGCCACCTTATATTCCACATGGTTCAAGTATGACTTCGCCTTTTGCATCCGGTATTCCGTAACGTATTCCATGAGATTTTTTCCTGTATGACGTTTAAAAAGTTCACAAAGGTAATTGGGGGATAAATGAAGCTCCCCGGCCATATCTGTTAACGTAATCCTGCCTCCATAGTGAACTGCAATATATTGAATGGCTTTTAAAACCAATAAATTACCAACCTCATTTTCCCCTTCTGCGGGCCGGTCCTGCCTTTCTTCTTTTTCATGGGTTTCCGGAAAAAGCTCCTGTTCCAATTCTCTTAATACGGATAGCAGCTCTCTAGAATCCGTGGGTTTTAACAAATATCTGGTCACTCCCAGCTCAATGGCCTTCTGGGCATAGGAAAAATTGCTGTACCCGCTTAAAATAATAATGCGGATATTTAAGTTTCTTTCCCTGATCTGGCGGATCAGCTCTAGGCCGGATACTTCCGGCATCTTGATATCTGTAATGATTACGTCAGCTTCCAATTCATACAGAGCCTTGAGAGCCGAATGAACGTCTTCAAACACCCCTGTAACCTGAAAACCTTCCTGGGCGTCCAACAGCTTAGTAAGCCCTTTTCTGATTTTCGGTTCGTCATCCACGATGATCAGCTTCATGTCTTTCGCTCTCTCCTTTCCTTCCTCCGCCCTCTGTCACAATTTCATGGTCTTTGGGTATGCGCAGGTTTACAATCGTTCCTTCTCCATATGTGCTTTCTATAGAAATTCCATAGGCTTCTCCATAATGGAGCCGGATCCGCCGGTCCACATTCCTTACTCCGATTCCTGTATGCCCTTCCTTCTCTACATCAGGCACTTCTTCCCTTAAGTGGTTAAGCTGTTCCGGAGTCATTCCTATTCCATTGTCTTCAACCGAAATAAGCATTTCATCTCCAAGATCTTTTAAGACGATGCGGATGGTTCCCTTCCTCTTTCTCGGTTCAATTCCATGAGTGATGGCATTTTCCACAATGGGCTGCAGGATAAGCTTTGGAACACGGTCAGCTGCCAGGGATTCCTCTGACTCTACAGAATATTCCAGCCGTTCTTCCAGGCGGTTCTTTTGTATTTTCAGATAACACAGCACATATCCGATTTCCTTTTCAAGAGGTACAAAGGCATTTTCATCTTCGATGCTGTATCGCATAAGGCCTGCCAGTGAAAGGATGATGTCGCTGATATCATAATCTCCCCGGTCAATCAGCATCCAGTTGACAGAATCCAGGGTGTTATAGAGAAAATGAGGATTGATCTGTGCCTGGAGCGCCTGTACCTCCGCATTTTTCTGAGCGATCTTTTCCTGATAGACCTGCCTGATCAGGGTATTGATCTCTTCCAGCATGTAGTTAAAGGATTCTGTCAGTTCGCCGATTTCATCCTTTCTCTTATTGGGAACCCGAACGGCAAAATCTCCCTTCTGAACCTGTCCCATAGCCTTTGAAAGACGCTTGATGGGTCTCGCCATGGCATAAACCAGAAGAACGATGACTCCGGCAATGCCCAAGGTACTCACCACTGCCACCAGCCAAATAGCTTTTTTCAAATCTCCAGCCTGGGGAAACAGCCCTTCAAAGGGTATCGCCGAATAAGATCTCCAGCCAGTAATACCGTTATATTGTCCGCAGACATAATACCTCTTATTGTTCCATATCAGCTCAAAACGCCGAATCCCCCGCTCGAACCGGTCATTAATCTCTTCCTGCCACCCATTGTTTATCTTGGGATTACTGCAGATCACCTGTCCCTTCTGGTCTAAAATAAATAAATACTGATACTGAAACAGTCCCTGATTCCCTAAAAGCAGATTGCTGAACATGTCAGGATCCAGTTCAATGACCATAATTCCCAAACTCTTCTCTTCATTCCTGTCCTGTATGGCCCTGACCACGGTAACTGCCTGATGATCTTCCATTGGATCTGAAAAAAGCTTTGGCATAATACCCAGCCAGACAGTCTTATTGTTTCTGCCTCCTACGGCATCATCATAGCTTTTAAATGTTTTTACCGAAATATCTTTGGGAGCTACCCCATCGGTATCGACTGTAGTATACATTACCTGAGAAGCATTGATGATGGAAATATCCATCTGTTCCCCTACAGATTTAATGAGACTTCTGCAATAATCATCAAGGTAGGTACGGCTGACTCCCTTATCCCCATCGTCCCATCCAGGGGTACATGCATCACGCACAAGCTGGCTGGTCACCGCATTGTCAAGGATTTCCATGATATAGCGGACCTTGACATTGATATTGATATCAATGCGGTTAATAGTATCCGACATTTCCTGTTTCTTATTTTTTACAACAATGGCTTTGCTATGGGAAAAGGAAAGACTCCCTATAATAGCCCCTTCGATCATGGCTGTTATAATAAACACCAGAGTCAATTTCATTCGAAACGACAAATGCTTCATTTCCCCACCTCCGGACACTATTACCGTTTTTGTAACAGTTTTCTACAATTTATAGATAAATATTACATCCCACTGTGAATTGTGTCAAATTACTTTTATAAAAATCGTCTATCCATAAAAAAAACGCGGAAAGAGCTCCTTCTCTTTCCACGTCATTCTTAAATTTGCACAAAACGCATCACAGGCTCATGGTATCAGTAGCCTGCGGCAATATATCGTTCAATCAATTTATCCAGTTCTACACTCCTGTGATAAATAACATCTTCATCATCATGATCAATGCTTTTATTTAATCTTTCTCTTGCTTCTTCAATATCGTGTATTAACTCTTCTTTTGACATCATCATATCATTACTTCTCCTTTGCTCTTTTTTCGTATCTGTCTGTGTTTGCAGAAGAGCACAAGAGTAGATATCACTACCAGAATTAATGACAGTGCCTGAGACACCGGAATGCCAGTACTAAAGAATATTAGCTGGTCCGTGCGGAGTCCCTCTATCCACACTCGTCCCAAACCATAGCCAAGCAGGTATATAAAAAGCATCTCTCCATCAAATCTCTTACGTTTCCTGTACCAAAGCATAAATGCAAGTACACAGAGATTCCAGATTGATTCATAAAAGAAGGTAGGATGCACCTGTATATATTCTACTCCGTCCCTTACGATCAAATGGTTCAAAAGCTCTTTCGATATCATATTCTCATTAACCAGCGCTCTTCTGATTCTCATAGCAAACAGGCTGTCGGTATATCCGCCAAACGCCTCGCAATTAAAGAAGTTTCCCCATCTTCCTATAATCTGCCCGGTTATCAGTCCTAGGCATCCAGTGTCAGCCAACGAAAAAAAAGATAATTTCTTTACCCTGGCATAAACTATCAGAGTTATAACGGCCCCTATGACACCTCCATAGATGGCCAATCCTCCTGCCCTGAGATTTAAAATTTGAAGCAGATCATCTTTATAATTGTCCCAATCAAACATAACATAATAGATTCGGGCTCCCATGATAGAAATTATGATTGCATACAGAACAAAATCCAGATATATATCCGGGTCCTGCCCCCTGCGTTTTGCATCCCTTGTCGCAACCCAGAGACCTGCTAATATTCCAAACCCAATGATAATCCCGTAAAATGCAATGCGGAATCCAAATATTGAGATACTATTTTGCAAATGGTCGATTGAAATCCCCAAATGAACAAAACTAATATCTGCCGTATTTGCCATTCGTCTTCTCCTTTCGATGTTTTCTTTATTTTACCCCGGGAAAACTCAAAAATCAAACAGATTCGCCCGACATATTCAACTATAATTCGACAAAGCTTTGATTCTTGTGTTTTTCTCTTTTATTTTTACGGATAATATGCTATTCTATATTAGTTGCAGATAAAAATCAACTATGAATATTAACAATATTAGGAAGGTAATTGCTATGAAATTAGGTATTGTCGGATTGCCAAACGTAGGTAAAAGCACCTTGTTCAATTCTCTTACAAAGGCCGGTGCGGAATCTGCGAACTATCCATTTTGTACCATTGATCCCAATGTAGGAGTAGTTCCTGTTCCGGATGTGCGCTTAGGTCAGCTGGCCGCCCTTTATGATTCCGCAAAAATCACCCCTGCCGTGATCGAATTTGTCGATATTGCAGGACTTGTAAAAGGAGCTTCCAAAGGAGAGGGTCTGGGCAATCAGTTTCTTTCCAATATCCGTGAAGTAGATGCCATCGTCCACGTAGTACGCTGCTTTGAGGATACCAATGTAATCCATGTGGATGGAAGTGTCGATCCTCTGCGTGATATTGAAACCATAGATTTGGAACTGATCTTTTCCGATTTAGAAATTTTAGACCGCCGCATCTCCAAGTCCACCAAAGGCGCTGTGAATGATAAGTCTCTTGCAAAGGAACTGGAGATTTTAAAGAGGATCAAAGCTCATTTAGAGGATGGAAATCTTGCACGAAGCTTAGAAATTGAGGATGAAGATGAAAGAGAATTTATTTCCACCCTTAATCTTCTCACCTTTAAACCTGTGATCTTTGCTGCCAATGTCTGTGAGGACGACTTGGCTGATGACGGAGCTTCCAACGATTCCGTGGGAAAGGTCCGCAAATTTGCAGAAGAAAACAACAGTGAAGTTTTCGTTATCTGCGCACAGATCGAACAGGAAATCGCTGAATTAGAAGAAGACGAGAAAAAGATGTTCTTGGAAGATCTGGGACTTACAGAATCCGGTCTAGAAAAACTGATCGCAGCCAGTTATCATTTATTGGGGCTCATCAGCTACTTAACAGCCGGTCCTACTGAAACAAGAGCATGGACCATCAAAGAAGGAACCAAAGCCCCCCAGGCTGCCGGTAAGATCCACACAGATTTTGAGCGGGGCTTTATCCGCGCAGAGGTTGTGAATTACCAGGATCTTCTGGATTGCAAAACCTACAACGCGGCAAAGGAAAAAGGCCTGGTTCGTCTGGAAGGCAAGGAATACGTGGTTAAGGATGGCGATGTTGTCCTGTTCCGCTTTAATGTATAGAAGAAGTTTATTCACGGGCATTTATTAGGGACCGGAACATACTGGTCAGCGCCAGAAGGCGCTGGCCATCTTTTATGTCTTTTCCTATTATATATAAAGCCACCCGGTACGCATGGCTGATAAATTATGTCAATAAGGAAATTGTCCTTGTAAACCCCTTTCCTTATGCTATAATATGTCTGGTCATAGAAAAGGCTTTTTTGCAGTCAAGGCAAATGGGAAAAAAAGAAAAGGGAGTATTTAATAATGAAAACATTTATTAACGCAATAATTGCCGGGATTGCCATCAGTATGGGCGGAGTGATTTATCTAACTCTTGAAAACCATATTGCCGGTTCTTTTTTATTTTCAATCGGATTATTTACCATCTATACCTTCGGATTTAATCTATTCACAGGAAAGGTATGTTATATTGTAAATGAAAAGCCGTCCTACTTATTAAAAATACTTATTGTATACATAGGGAATTTTATAGGAACTGCCGGATCTGGGATTGTATTCAGACATACCAAACTGGCCAAGCTCATAGATCACACAAGGGAACTTGTAAATATGAAGCTGTCGGATACCCTGTTCAGCACTTTTATCATGGCAGTCATGTGCGGCATTATGATGTGCATCGCAGTGATTGGATATCAAACCATAAAAGACGGGATTGGAAGATATTTAGCTTTAGTCATGCCGGTCATGGTATTTATTCTTTCCGGTTATGAGCACAGCATTGCAGATATGTTTTATTTTACCATGGGAAATGCCTGGAATGCTAAAGCATTCCTGTATATTCTGATTATATCTGCGGGAAATTTGGTAGGGGGAAGCCTCATTCCTTTGGCAAAAAAATATCTTAGCGAAGAGGCTTCCCTTCTCCATTAGGGCGTTTTTTTAATATCCCGCTTATCGTTTCCATCTATCAGCGTTTTGCGTCATACGCCCCAAATTTGGGGCGTTCCTGATTCATAGCCACCTGGCTATGATATATACGGCTAGAACCGATATGAAAAGAGCTGTTTTGATTCCGTAGCCAATAAAGTTATTTCGGTAATACTTATCAAAAAGTTTTTTACTCATAGTTACCCCATCCCTTTCGTAGTACAGCAGAAAACAATTGTTACCTTCTACTAATACTATAATAAGGAACGTTATTTTTTCACAGGTTGTAATTATCGTTAATGGTAAGTCATATTTTCGTTTTATTAATCCAATTGTAATAATGCCTGGAATGGTGGTTCATTTTCAGTTCCTGCAATGCGGTACACATTTTATTAAGGATTGAAAAGAGTATACGCTAAAATCAGAGACTTGTGCAGTCAGGCCAGAAAAGCTGGGATTGATAGCTGATAAGAGAATTTATACCTTAAGCTTCCATCGTTCCATGATCTATAAAGAAAAAAAGGCTTTTGTTCTATAGATGACCGCCCATCTATTTTACAAAAGCCTTTTTTCCTTTACTGGATTATCCCTCCCAGCTAAGCCAGGTTGGAGTACCCCATTAAACTCTTATCAACTTCCTTCGCCACTTCCCGGCCTTCTCTGATCGCCCAAACTACCAGCGATTGTCCCCGGCGCATATCACCGGCTGCAAACACTTTATCTACATTCGTCTTATATTTCCCTTCTTCTGTCTCCACATTGCTTCTGCCGTTTAATTTCACGCCAAAAGCATCAGCGACATAAGTCTGGGCGCCCAGAAATCCTGCTGCAATTAAAACAATATCAGCGGGAACTTCTCTTTCACTGCCGGCTACTGGCTCCATGTTCATTCGGCCGGTTTTTTCATCTCTTTTAGGCTCCAGTCCCATGAGCACGGCTTTCACTACTTTGCCGGACTTATCTTTAATAAACTCCTTTACCGTTGTCTGATAAACCCTGGGATCCTTTCCGAATACGGTAATGGATTCTTCCTGGCCGTAATCAGTTTTCATTACTTTCGGCCATTCGGGCCAGCTATTGTCAGAGGTTCTTTTTTCAGGCAGCTTTGGCATCATCTCAAGCTGGGTGACGGAAGCGCATCCATGGCGGATGGCCGTTCCCACACAGTCGTTTCCGGTGTCACCGCCGCCGATGACGATGACATGCTTTCCTTTTGATGAAATATAGCTGTTATCCTGTAAGTTGGAATTCAGCAGGCTTTTTGTGGTGGACTTTAAGAAATCTACTGCAAAATGAATTCCTTCCCCATCTCTTCCCGGAACCTTTAGATCCCTTGGATTGGAAGCCCCGCAAGCCAGGATGATGCGGTCATATTCCTTTAACAGATCTTTGGCCTTCCGGTTTTTTCCGATATCGGTGCCTGTCAGGAACGTCACTCCTTCCTGCTTCATGATCTCCACCTTCCGGTCTATCACATGTTTTTCCAGCTTCATGTTGGGAATCCCATACATGAGCAGACCACCTATTCGGTCCTCTCTTTCCAATACGGTAACACTGTGCCCCCGTTTGTTCAGTTGATCGGCTGCTGCCAGACCTGCTGGGCCGGAACCGATGACGGCTACTTTTTTCCCGGTGCGGATCTTTGGCGGAATCGGGCTTGCTATGCCGCTTTCATAAGCGCGTTCAATGATGGCATACTCATTTTCCTTGATGCTCACCGGGTCTCCGTTTAACCCACAGGTACATGCGGCTTCACAGGGAGCCGGGCACACCCTGGCGGTGAATTCCGGAAAGCTATTGGTTTTTTTCAGCCTGTTATAGGCCTGCTGCCATGTCCCGGTGTATACAAGCTCATTCCATTCCGGGATCAGGTTGTTAAGGGGACAGCCGGAAACCATGCCCTTTAAGATCATGCCGGACTGGCAGAAGGGGACGCCGCAATCCATGCAGCGTGCACCCTGGCATTTTTGTTCTTTTTCAGAAAGAGGCAGGTGAAACTCGTTATAATTCTTAATACGAGTCTTGGGGTCTACCGCTTTTCCTGTTTTTCTGCTGTATTCTAAAAATCCTGTTGGCTTTCCCATGATCAGCTCCTCCTTACTTCTTTGTGTTGGCGTAAAATGCTTCAATCTGTGCCTGTTCGCTGCTTAACCCTTTTTCCTCCATCTGAACGATGGTGTTCAGCATGCGTCTGTAATCATGAGGCATGACCTTTTTAAACTTAGGAAGATACTCTCCGAAGTTATCAAGAATCTCTTTTCCTTTTGCGGAATTGGTATAAGCCACATGTTCCTTGATCATGTCTTTTAATTCAAGAACATCATATTTATTAGAGACCTCTTCAAAGGAAACCATTTCCTTATTAAGCCTCTTATATAAATCTCTCTTTTCATCCAGAACATAGGCGATGCCGCCGCTCATTCCCGCCGCAAAATTCTTGCCGGTGGGGCCCAGCACCACCACACGCCCGCCTGTCATGTATTCACAGCCATGGTCTCCCACGCCTTCCACAACAGCGGTCGCACCAGAGTTCCGTACACAGAAACGTTCGCCTGCGATCCCGCAGATGAATGCCTTTCCGTTTGTGGCGCCATATAAGGCCACATTTCCGATGATAATGTTATCCTCAGCCTTAAATTTAACGCCCTGAGGCGGATAAACCACCAGCTTGCCGCCGGAAAGTCCCTTTCCAAAATAATCGTTGCTGTCGCCCACCAGCTCTAAAGTAAGGCCTTTTGGTATAAAGGCTCCAAAGCTCTGACCGCCGCTGCCCGTACAGTTGATGGTAAAGGTATCCTCCAAAAGCCCATCCGGATAAAGTCTGGTAATTTCCGAGCCAAATATAGTACCCAGGGCCCGATCCGTATTGGAAATATCGATATGAAGGCTCTTTTTCTGACCGGCCCGCAGAGCATCTCTTAATTTCTTAAGGATGATCTTCTCATCCATGGTTTTCTCCAGTTCAAAATCATACACCTGCTTCTTATCGTATCCTAAAAGCTTCTGCCCTGCATAGGAATTTCCCAAGATAGCGGAAAAATCCACCTTTCCGGCTCTTTCAGAAGGAATACTGGCTTTCTTCTTTAACAGATCCGTCCTTCCCACAAGTTCATCTACGGTGCGGATACCAAGCTTTGCCATATATTCCCGAAGCTCTTTGGCAATAAAATTCATGAAGTTGATTACGTGCTCCGGTTTTCCTTTAAAACGCTTCCTCAGCTCCGGATTCTGGGTAGCAATGCCCACCGGGCAAGTATCCAGATTACAGACTCTCATCATGACACAACCCATGGTCACAAGAGGGGCTGTAGCAAAGCCGAACTCTTCAGCTCCCAGGGCACAGGCAATGGCAACATCCCGCCCCGTCATCAGCTTCCCGTCTGTCTCCAGGATCACTTTATCCCTTAACCCATTCATGATCAGGGTCTGATGGGCCTCCGCTACGCCAAGCTCCCATGGAAGCCCTGCATTATAAATGGAGTTTCTCGGAGCCGCTCCGGTTCCGCCGTCAAAGGCGGAAATAAGGATTACTTGTGCACCGGCCTTTGCAACACCGGCGGCTACTGTGCCCACACCTGCCTCAGAAACCAGTTTGACAGAAATTCTGGCATTGGTATTGGAATTTTTTAAGTCATAAATCAGCTGGGCCAGATCCTCAATGGAATAGATATCATGGTGAGGCGGCGGGGAAATAAGGCCTACTCCGGTAGTGGAATGCCTGGTTTTGGCAACCCATGGATATACCTTCCCGCCTGGAAGCTGACCTCCTTCTCCCGGCTTCGCTCCCTGAGCCATTTTAATCTGAATTTCTTTGGCACTGACCAGATACCTTGAGGTTACGCCAAAACGCCCGGAAGCAACCTGCTTAATGGCAGAACACCGGTTTACGCCGTCCGGACCTGTGGTCAGACGCTCCAGGCTTTCGCCTCCCTCACCACTGTTGGATTTTCCATGAATCCGGTTCATGGCAATCGCCAGGGTTTCATGGGCTTCCTGGGAAATGGACCCGTAGGACATAGCTCCTGTTTTAAACCGTTTAACTATGGATTCTTCGCTTTCTACCTCTTCCAAAGGTATTTCCTTTGTTTTTGCGTAATCAAAGTCCAAAAGACTTCTTAAATTAACCGTCTGCCCCTCTTCCGTCAAGGCATGGGTATATTCTTTGAAAGTTTCGTAGCTTCCGGTCCTGGCCGCTTCCTGTAAAAGATGGATGGTAAGAGGATTGTATAAATGTTCCTCTTGCCCTGCCCTTTCCTTATGGCTTCCCACACTGTCCAGGGTTAAATCCACGTCAAGGCCAAGGGGATCAAAGGCTGCTGAGTGAAGGACATCCACATCATTGGCTATGTCATCCAGGGTGATTCCTCCCACTCTGCTCACCGTATCGGTGAAATATTTGTCAATCACTTTCTTTGAAATGCCGATTGCCTCAAAAATCTGGGCTCCCTGGTAGGACTGTATGGTAGAGATCCCCATCTTGGAAGCAATTTTTACGATGCCATGAAGAACTGCCGCATTATAATCCTCTACGGCTGCATAATAATCTTTATCCAGCATGCCCTTTTCAATGAGGGAACGGATGGATTCCTGGGCCAGGTAGGGGTTAATGGCACAGGCTCCATATCCCAGCAAGGTGGCAAAGTGATGTACTTCTCTTGGCTCTCCGCTTTCCAGTATAAGCGCCACAGAAGTCCTCTTCTTTGTTTTGACCAGATGCTGCTGCAAAGCCGATACCGCAAGCAGGGATGGGATGGGCAAATGGTTTTCGTCAATATCCCGGTCAGACAAAATGATGATATTCGCGCCATCATGGTGCGCCCGGTCTACTTCCAGAAACAGCCTGTCAATTGCTTTTTCCAGGGAAGTATTTTTATAGTAGGTAATGGGAATCACTTCTACCTTAAAGCCAGGCTTCTTCATATTTTTAATCTTCAGCAGATCCGTACAGGTAAGAATGGGATTATTGACCTTCAGGATCTTGCAGTTTTCCGCCGTCTCCTCCAGGATATTTCCTTCCTCACCCACATAAACCGTAGTTGAGGTAACGATCTCTTCCCGGATGGAGTCAATGGGCGGATTGGTAACCTGGGCAAAGAGCTGTTTGAAATAGTTAAACAGAGGCTGGTGCTTTTTGCTTAATACCGCCAGAGGACTGTCTGCTCCCATGGCGGAAACTGCTTCCGCACCGTTTAAGGCCATGGGAAGGATCATGGTTTTGTATTCCTCATAGGTATAACCATAAGTCTTCTGCAGCTTCGCCCTTTCCTCTCTGTTCATGGCAGGAACCCCTATATTGGGGATGGGCAGCTTTCTCAGCTCAATTAGATTGGAATCCAGCCATTCCCCATAAGGCTGGCGGGCCGCATAATATTCTTTCAGCTCCTCATCGCTGACCAGGCATCCCTTAACTGTATCAATGAGAAGCATCTTGCCTGGACGAAGGCGCTCTTTTCTCACCACATGGCTCTGCTCAATATCAATGGCGCCCACCTCAGAAGCCAGGATCATCTGGTCCTCATCGGTAATGTAGTATCTGGACGGACGAAGGCCATTGCGGTCCAGTACAGCCCCAACCAGGTCGCCGTCACTGAATACGATGGAAGCCGGTCCATCCCAGGGTTCCATCATGGTTGCATAGTAACGGTAAAAGTCCTTGATTTCCTGAGGCATGGATTTGTCATGCTCCCAAGGTGCAGGAATGGTCACCATAACAGAAAGGGGAAGATCCATTCCGCTCATCATCATAAATTCCAGCGCATTATCAAGCATGGCAGAATCGGAACCTTCCTGGTTAATGATCGGAAGGACCTTATGCATGTCATACCGGAAATACTCGGACTCCATATTCTCTTCCCTGGCCATCATCTTATCCACATTTCCGCGAATGGTATTGATCTCACCATTATGTACAATAAGGCGGTTGGGATGGGCTCTCATCCAGCTGGGGTTTGTATTGGTGCTGAACCGGGAATGAACCACTGCAATGGCAGATTCATAATCCTTATCCTGGAGGTCCGGAAAAAATTTCCTAAGTTCCTTCACCAGAAACATGCCCTTATATACAATGGTTCTGCTGCTTAAGGAAACCACATAGGTATTGTCGTTGCTCTGTTCAAAAATCCGCCTTGATACATAAAGTTTCCGGTCAAACTCCAATCCTCTGGCCGTATCAGCTGGCTTTTTTACAAAGCCCTGGGCTATGCAGGGCATGCAGTCCACTGCTTTGGCGCCGATCAGCTCCGGATGAATGGGCACATCTCTCCAGCCAGTAAATTCAAGTCCCTCTTTCTTTACAATGATCTCAAACATCTTTTTGGCTTGATTTCTGGCAAGCTCGTCCTGAGGAAAGAAAAACATGCCAACACCATATTCCCTCTCCTCACCAAGCTCTATGCCCAGAGGCTTTGTTACCTTTTTAAAAAACTTATGGGAGATCTGAAGCATGATTCCAACTCCGTCTCCTGTCTTTCCTTCCGCATCCTTTCCTGCACGGTGTTCCAGGTTCTCTACGATATGGAGAGCCTGATCCACGGTCCTGTGACTCTTCACGCCTTTTATGTTGGCAACCGCTCCGATGCCGCAGTTATCATGTTCAAAGCGGGGATCATATAGGCCCGGCAACTCCTTTTTATTAGGGGATTGTAAACCTTTATCCATAATCTCTTCCTTTCCTCTCTCTTGCCCATGCTAGTTGGGCATAATGGTATGCCCGTAGGGCGTTCCTCTTACTTGCCAATGCTTCTTGGGTTTGGTGGTATGCCCGGAGGGCGTTCCTCTCACTTGCACATGCTTCTTGGGTATGGTGGTTGCCCAGAAGGCGTTCCTTATCCTAGCCCAAGTTTTTTGAGTATCCCTGATTACTTCCTCTTCTTTTGTGATGCCAATGAGTAACAGTAAATTTTTAGTTGATAATACTACATTTTTATCTCCTTGTAAACGAGTTTTATTCTTATATTTTCAGATAATTCGACTTTAACATATATTAAAAATTAAATTCTAACAATTTAGATATCTTTCAATATTTTTTCTCCTTATATAACACAATTCCTCGTCCTTTTAAGGATCCTGGTACAAACTTCTAATTATATGAAGTTTTCACTTTCAATCATTAAGTTTGCATTTCATATTCAAAACTTTTAAACTGCTTTTCCTCATAATCCCACCCTTTTTAACACAGAAAAAGCCCCGGGAATTTCTTCCCAGGGCTTATACAAACTTTTTTTAAAAATCAAAACTGAATTACATTTCTCCAAGTCCGCTTTCAATTGCTTCCGTCATGGTTTTCATTGCAGCTGCCTCATCTTCGCCTTCACAGATTAATTTGATCTCTGTTCCGCACTTAATTCCGGCTGCCATAACGTTTAACACGCTCTTAGCAACGATTCTCTTCTCTCCATATTCGATGATTACATCGGATTTAAATTTCATTGCTGTCTGAGAAAGAACTCCTGCTGGTCTTAAATGAAGTCCGGATGGATTTACTACGGTCAGTGTTTTTGATAACATATTTTTATCTCCTTTATCCTCAATTTTTTATACTCCTTGCAGTTAATTTTATAACAATATCCAATTTGTGTCAAGACAAACCAGTATGTCTTTTTACATATTTTACAAAGCATTTTCCTGGCTAAGAAATTTCCGAAAGCTCCTGCGTTTCTTTCTGGGAATAGATACAGCCGCAGTAATCCTGCCTGTATAGACCATATTTCTCAGAAAGCTCTACAGAACGCTTAAATCCATTTTTTTTCTTGAAATCAGAGGGAAGATAAGCAACACGATACTCCTTTGCAAGCTTCTCACCGATCTCATTGAGCTTTTCCGCATTCTTTAAAGGGCTTATGGACAGAGTGGTGGTGAAATAATCAAAGCGCCCGGCCTGAGCAACCTTTGCAGCCTCCTGGAGGCGCAGTTCATAGCATTTAAAACATCTGGCGCCGCCTTCCGGCACCCTTTCAAGACCTCTCACAATCCGGTGAAATTCTTCCGGTTCATAAGCTCCTGTTTCCAAAGTTACAGGATGAATAAAATCCATAGATGCAATGAGCCTTTCCTGCTCTTTCACCCGTCTTTTGTATTCCATCGGCTGATCTATATTGGGATTATAGAAATACACGGTTATTTCAAAATAGCGGGATAAATATTCCAGCACATAACTGCTGCAAGGCGCACAACAGCTGTGTAAAAGCAGCCTGGGAACCTTTCCCTGTTCCTCTAATCCTGCAATGATCTGATCCAATTCCTTCTGATAATTCCTCTGGTTCATGGTAGCTCCTTCCCTGCTGTTTTCAAAAGCACAAAAAGGCGTCTGCAGCAGCCTGCAACGCCTCTTGTTTCCTATAGGAAATCCCTGATCCTTTTACTGCGAACAGGATTTCTTAGCTTTCTAAGAGCCTTCGCTTCTATCTGCCTGATACGCTCCCGGGTAACATTAAACTCTTTTCCAACTTCTTCCAAAGTACGGGGATGGCCATCCTCTAATCCAAATCTGAGTACGATCACCTGACGTTCTCTCTCCTTTAAATCTCCAAGAAGAGCATCAATGTGCTCTCTCAGCATAACGGATTCTACGTTGCCTTCCGGAGTTACAACATTATTATCAGCCACGAAATCTCCCAGGTTGGAATCATCTTCCTCACCAATAGGAGTTTCAAGGGATGCAGGTTCTCTGGCGATCTGCATAATCTCCATAACCTTATCTTCTGTCATGTCAAGAGCTTCCGCCAGTTCTGAAACAGACGGCTCATATCCAAGCTCAAGAGTCAGCTTTCTCTGCATCTTAGACATCTTATTAATCGTTTCCACCATATGCACAGGCACACGGATTGTTCTGGCCTGGTCTGCAAGGGCTCTGGTTACAGACTGGCGTATCCACCAGGTAGCATATGTACTTAATTTATAACCTTTGGTATAATCAAATTTTTCCACGCCTTTAATAAGGCCTAAATTTCCTTCCTGAACCAAATCAAGGAAACTCATTCCACGGCCTGTATAACGCTTTGCTATGCTGACTACAAGGCGAAGGTTTGCTTCGATCAAGCGCTCTTTGGCATCATCATCACCATCCGCTTTTCTCTTAGCAAGGCGCAGTTCTTCCTCTGCATTCAAAAGTGGCACCGTGCCAATTTCCTTCAGGTACATGCGGACAGGGTCTTCCGTTCCGATGCCCTCCAGCAAGTCAATGGCGTCAAGATCAATATCTTCTTCATCCATTTCCTTAATAAAGCCGTCATCAAGATCATCATCCAAAAGCAGGTCGTCTGACATGAGCACATCATCAGTTAAAACGGAATCGTCAATGACCGGGATCACGTCTACGCCGCGATTCTCCAGGTACGTATAAATCTGATCCATCTGCTCAGTTGTCAGTTCTTCCCCCATAAAGAAGTTATTAATCTCCGTTACGTCCAACGCATTTTGCTTCGTTTTTGCAAGTTCGACCAGTTTTCCAAGCTTATCTAAAAAATTATCCTTTTCCACTTAATAACGTCCTTTCGCTAAGAGGTATACATAAAGCCCACACAACTTTTCATTATATACTACCGGAATCCATATTTCAACATATTTCTGTCAAAATAGCAGTTTTATTGCTTTTTCGGCGTTTTTCTCATAATACGGATTCTTTTCTTTAAATTTATGATGTTTACTTCCCTCCTGGTCCCGCCGAATTCCCCATCTAATACCCAGTCAATAGGCTCTTTTGAGAGAATTTTCAAAGACCTTGTCCGAAATTTATGGACGTATTCATTTGGTTCTTCCTTCAAAAACATGTAATTAATGATGTTGGTCAAATCCAGAGGAGTTTTGGGTGTTCGTATCAACAGCACTTCAAATTCACCGTCGTCAAGAGCCACATCCTGAGTCACAAGCCCTTTAAAACCCCCGACGCTCATGGTATTGGTAATCATGCCGAAAATAAACTCCCCCTCCAGTACCATATCCTCTTTCCTGCCCACGCCCTCAGGGCACTCTCCACACTCAATCCGCATCTCATAGGACTGTATGGAAGCCAGGCTCTTCATTCCTTCCAGCATATACGCCTGATGCCCCAGGACGTTCTTCTTATCCTGAGGGGTTAAATAAGAAACCTCTGTAAAGGCCCCGAACGCTGCAATATACACAAAGTGCCTGTCCCCGCAGAAACAGCCGATATCAATGGGAAAAGGCTCGCCAAAAACAGCCGCTTCCGCCGCTTTTACCATGCTTTTGGAAATCTTTAAGCTGGAAGCAAAATCATTGGTGGAACCGGCAGGGATATATCCCAGGTTTGGGATATTATCCAATTTCATGAGACCGCTTATGGTTTCATTCAAAGTCCCGTCTCCTCCGCTGCACACAACCAGATCAACACTTTCCCCGTATGCTGCAGCAGCCTCCATTGCATCACCTGTCCGCTGTGTCACATGAACCAGCAATTCATAGCCGGCCTTTGTAAAAATATCCAGGATATCCATCAGCTTGTTCCTGATCTGAGCCTTCCCGGAACGCGGATTAAATATAAATAGAATCTTTTTCATTATATCACCTGATCAATTTTGTATACGTCTTAAATGCACCTGGCAGGGAATAAGTTTTTTCTAAATCTTCCGCAGTAACCCATAAAAAATCTCCATTGGGCCGTTCTCCAAGTTCAATCCGAAATCCTATCATATGCCATTCCACATGGCTGAATACATGCTTTGCAGCAGGAAGAGGCGTTATTTTGGCCTCCTCTACTCCCAGCCTGGCAAGCAGCGCTTCCTCTTCTAAATGTCCCTCCACATTGGGGAACTCATAAAGAGAAGCCAAAAGCCCTGTATCATCCCGCTTGCGGATGGCAACCCGTCCATCCTGCCACAGGAGCATTACCGTCTTATCCTCCGCCTTGCGGGCCTTTTTAGGCGTTTTCACCGGAATCTCACCGGTAAGGTCCTTGATCCTGGCAATGCAGATGGAGGCCAGGGGACATTGGCTGCACAGGGGCGAACCGTTTGGCACACAGACAATCGCTCCGATTTCAATGAGGCCCTGATTATAAGAGCTGGCAGCCTGTTCTGGCATTACTGCTTTTAATTCCTCTTCCATACGTCTTTTGACTGCCTGCTTTAATATATCTTCCCTGCTGCCTGTTACTCTGGAAACCACCCGCAAAACATTGCCGTCAACCGCCGGGACCGGAATGCCAAAAGCGATGGATGCAATCGCACCTGCGGTGTAAGACCCGATCCCCGGAAGCTTTTTAAGCTCCTCGTAGGATGCCGGAAGCTCTCCGCCATACTGCTCTACAAGAAGCTCTGCTGTTTTCTTTAGATTTTTTGCCCTGCTGTAATAGCCAAGCCCTTCCCAGAGTTTCAGTAACCGGTCTTCGGGCACTGCCGCCAGATCATTGATTCCCGGTAAGGCCTCCATAAAACGCTGGAAATAAGGTTTTACAGCCTCCACTCTGGTCTGCTGGAGCATGATTTCCGATATCCATACCCGGTATGGTTCCGGCTTGTCCCTCCATGGAAGGGCCCTGGCATGCTCCCTGTACCAGGATAGAAGCGGGCGTTCCATGGCCTTTATACGCTCTCTGGCGTCCAGTTCTTTTTCCTGGGGTTCTAAAACCTGTAATTGATCATAAAGCGTATGGTTCTTCATTACACATATCCATAGATTCCCCGGACAGATACCTCTCCGGAGATCACATGTTTTACCTCTCCCGGCTGTACTTCCACAAGAAGCTCTCCCTTTTCATTAATTCCCAGGGCCACGCCAGTATAATCACCTGATCTGTCCAGAATTCTTACTTCCTTTCCCGTATTGACCATATGCTTATTATAGACACTTATCAGCCCGGATAAATCACCCTGGCTGATAAATTCTTCATAATATTGTTCAAATGCCTCCATAATAGCGGCAACCAACCGGCTTCTTCTCACCTTTTCTCCTGTTTCCAGAAGCAGGGAGGTGGCCATCTGACTTACCTCTTCCGCAAATTCTTCCATATTGACGTTGATACCGATCCCCACTACGACATAATGGATTCCTTCCAGTTCGGCGCTCATTTCTGTCAAAATACCGCATAGTTTTTTCCCATTTGCCACAATATCATTCGGCCACTTAATGCCGGTATCAAGGCCTGTAACGTTTTTTATCCCGTCATAGACCGCCAGGGCGGCTACCAGTGTAATCATGGAAGCGGAAGCTGGAAGAATATCCGGCCTTAGGATCAAGCTCATAAATATGTTCTTCCCGGATGGGGACACCCAGGCGCGGCCTCTTCTGCCCCGCCCAGCGCTCTGGCAGTCAGACACAACAAGGGTTCCACTGGAAGCTCCTTCTTCTGCCAGACGCCTGGCCCTTATGTTAGTGGAATCAATGACCTCGTGGTATTCCACGTCCCGGCCAAATTTCCCTTTGATACAGCTTTTAATCTCCGTTTTCGTCATTATATCACAAGAACCGATGAAATGATACCCTTTATTTCGAACCGCCTCAATTTGATATCCCTCTTCTTCAAGCTGGCGGATGGCTTTCCAAATGGCCGTCCTGGAAACCCCAAAGCGGCCGCACAGCTCCTGCCCGGATAAGTAGCCGTCACTCTCCTTAAGCAGCTTAAGAATCTCAGTTTTCATTGATATCACCTCCACCAGATGCTCACCGCACTGATTACAGTAAGGGCGATAAGAAGAAATCCGAACATGAGGACAGCAATGCCTGCCGCCTTCTTCTTTTTCTCTCTGCCGCTAAGCCTGATTTTATAAATCCCGTTGACCAGATTAAGCATGCCGGCCAGAAAAAATATTACCGGGAACAGAAACATATGATCTTCCGGGTTTAAAAATGATATGACTGCCAATGTTACAATCAGGATTCCTACTACAATATGGAAGACATCCACAATCATGGAAGCGTTTCTTAGGCTTCTTCCTCGTTCTTGTATATACATGTTCTACTCTCCTAACGTTGCCACCATTACCGCCTTAATAGTGTGCATTCTGTTTTCTGCTTCATCAAATACCACAGATGCGCCGGATTCAAAGACATCCTCTGTTACTTCATTTCCTTTGACGGCCGGCAGGCAGTGCATAAATATGGTAGTATCTTTCCCTGTTTTTTCCATCAGATCCTTATTCACCTGATATGGTTTTAAAAGTGTAATACGCTGGGCAGCCTTGTCCTCTTCGCCCATGGAGCACCATACATCGGTATAAATGGTATCTGCATCTTTAACCGCATCCGTATCCTCTGTCAGAGTGATGGTACTTCCGCTATCCCCGGCATAACCCTGGCATAATTCTACCAGCTCATTATTAGGCCAAAGGCACTTAGGAGCCAGGATGGTAAAATGAACACCCATCTTGCTCATACCGATCATCAGGCTGTTCGCCATGTTATTACGTCCATCCCCTGCGTATACGAAGCGGAGTCCCTTTAAATATCCGAAATGTTCTTTCATCGTAAGAAGGTCTGCCAGTATCTGTGTTGGATGATAATCATCAGTCAGCCCGTTCCACACCGGAACACCTGCATATTTAGCCAGATCTTCCACGGTCTTATGCTTAAATCCGCGGAATTCGATTCCGTCAAATACCCTTCCCAAAACTCTTGCCGTATCTTCCACGCTTTCCTTATGTCCAAGCTGAATATCATCTTTTCCTAAATATTCCGGGTGTGCGCCTTCATCAACCGCAGCGACCACAAAAGAACATCTGGTGCGGGTTGACGGCTTTTCAAAAATAAGAGCAATGTTTTTCCCCTTCAGGGAGTTCCCAGTGATCCCCTGTTTTTTCTTGGCTTTTAAATCAGCGGCTAAGTCCAGCAGGTATCCAATCTCTTCCGGTGAATAATCCTTTAATGTGATAAAATTTCTTCCTTTTAAGTTCATATTGCATCCTCCGCTTTTCTATTTGTATTTTTATACATTATTATAGTGTATCTCGCATAGTTATGCAATACTTTTTTTATTTTTGTATATTAATGCATTAAGGATATATACCTGCTGATCTAGTCTATTTATAAAAAAGGTGTGGAAGTTGTATTCTTTCAGACTATATCCCCCTGACGCGGCGGTTTCACCTTATCAAGGGACCGGAGCTTCTTTCTGATCTCCTCCATCAGCTGATCCACTGTATAAATCCGGAAGCGTTTGACCTTCAAACGTTTTGCCAGATCTTCCAGCAGGCCTAAGTACATATCCTTGTAATCCCAGTCCTCCTTCAGCTTAAATTCCACAGCAAGCTTGGGGAATATCGTTTCCGTAAAGGCACGGTAACCCGTCAGGGCCGCCATTCCCTCTTCATTAAGCGTATCCTGCATATATATTTTAAAAAGTTCCACTTCCGACATCATCTTATCAAAATAGTAGGGTTCGGTATATGGTGCATCAATATAATAGATACGCCCACAAAGGCCATATAAGAACCTTTTTGCATCAAAATATCCCAAAGTCATATTTTTTCTCGTCTGTTTTTTATTAAACTCCAGGATTCCCCCAAGGTCCTGTCTGGGTGCTATGTGATACACATGGATCCCTTCCGGGATCTCAGTCACCCGTTCTTTGTCATACCCCAGACCATAGATGCGGATCACAATGATGTCTTCATACCCATGATCAAGAAGAACATTAATGGGGACATTGTTGACTCCACCACCATCCATATACCGCTTTCCGCCCAGCTTTTCATTTTTAAAAGCCAGGAAGTAAGCGCTGGCTAGCAGCATATCCTTGATGGATCCTGCATCGCTTTTTATGATATCCTCAGCTATTTCCTTCCTGTCTGAAACCGAATAAGTTACGGTATAAAGTTCCCTGTCAGAGTTTCTGAGCTTTTCCTCATCTCCCACCACTTCTTCAATGAGACTTTTCAGAGGAGTGATATCAAATCCACCATCCTTTACGATCTGCAGTCCGCTGCTTATCAGTTCCTGTAGATTTAAGGACTTGAAATCCTTTTCCTTTAACGCCTTTATGGTTTCATCGTTTACCGACATGACATGAGAGTACTCAATGTTCTTCCATATCTCTTCCGCCCGTTCCAGATCATCCATGCAGATAAGAGCGCCGTTTAAGGAGCCAACGGAAACACCTGCAACTCCCTTTATCTTTACTCCTTCTTCCCTCAGAGCCTTCCAGGCACCGATCTGGTAAGCTCCCTTGGCCCCTCCCCCTTCAAGCACCAGTCCATACTCTCTGCCTAAATCCAGTTTCAGTTCCATAAGCCCTCCTTTTAGACTATCTAAGGAAACACCCTGCAGGTATACCTCTATGCCCAACAAACATGTGCAGAATCAAGAAATTATGCCAAAAACGCAGCAAGAGGGCATCTGCCCCCTGCTGCGGTGTATTTAAATGGAAGTATAATAACTATTCCACCGGATTCTTGGGAATCTCCGTAATGGAAGAAACCAGCCCAGCCAGGCCCTGAATATCAGAAGGAATAATGATCTTGGTCGCCTTACCGTCAGCAATCGTCTTAAATGCCTCCAGGCTCTTAAGGACTAAAACTGCCTGATCCGCACCGGCATCCTTGATCATACGGATTCCATCGGCATTTGCCTGCTGGATCTTAAGGATCGCCTCTGCCTGGCCTTCTGACTCACGGATTCTCTTTTCCTTCTCTGCCTCTGCACGAAGGATCGCAGCCTGCTTTTCAGCTTCCGCATCAAGAATAGCGGATTCTTTCTTTCCTTCCGCTACAAGAACGGTGGATTTCTTCTCTCCTTCCGCCCTTAAGATGGCCTCACGGCGTTCCCGCTCTGCCTTCATCTGTTTCTCCATGGCATCCTGAATTGCTGCCGGAGGCATGATATTTTTAAGTTCCACACGGTTTACCTTGATTCCCCATGGGTCAGTGGCAATATCAAGGGTTTCTCTCATCTTTGCATTGATCGTCTCTCTTGAGGTTAATGTCTGATCCAGTTCCAGGTCACCAATGATGTTACGAAGAGTCGTAGCGGTCAGATTCTCAATGGCCATGATGGGATTCTCAACGCCGTATGCATAAAGCTTCGGGTCTGTGATCTGGAAAAATACTACCGTATCAATTCTCATGGTAACGTTATCCTTAGTGATAACCGGCTGAGGCGGGAAGTCCGCCACCTGCTCTTTTAAGTTGACCCTTTTAGCCACCCGGTCAAGAATAGGCATCTTAATATGAACGCCTACAGACCATGTTTCCAGGAAAGCACCCAAACGCTCTACAACCAGGGCCTGTGCCTGGGGAACGATCCTGATACAGGATGACAATAACGCAAGAATAACTATCAATATAATAATAACTGCTGTAAATCCAACTGCTCCCATACTATGATTCCTCCTGATTCATACTCACAATTAATTTTACGCCTCTTATTTCCTTTACTTCCACCATAGCGTCAACGGGATAAACTTTGTCGTCCTCCAGCGCCCTGGCCGTCCATTCCTGTCCGTTTAGGATCGCTGCGCCTTTACTCTCCGCATTGTTAATCTCAACCGTAACTCTGGCTTTTTTTCCAATGAGGCTTTCCCAATTGGTTTTTACCGTGTTCCGGTTTACATACTTTAAAGCAAAAGGCCTGGTAAAGAATAGAAGAATAAATGATACAATTACAAAAACTGCCAGCTGCACCTGGGTATTTACCCCAAACAGTGCCAGCACAAATGCAACCAATGCTCCTCCCGCGAACCAAACGGTCGTTAAGGCCATGGTTACCGCTTCAATTCCAAGAAGCACTACAAATACAATAAGCCAATAGACTGCTGCCATCTTATCATTCCCCTTCCCTGCCATTGTAGGCAAAGCTGCCTGGCAAATCTATCTGTGGACATGCGTTATCGTTTAGCCATGCCATTCATAATTTGTCGGATAGAACATTATTTACGAAGGGCACATGTCTCTACATGGCTGAACTACTACTATCATACTATATGTTCCGATATTTCTCAATATTTCTGCAGCAAAAAGCCTTACAATTTTCTGACAGCTACATCCGCCGCTGTCTGGCAGCCTCAAACATCAGTACAGAAGCCGCAACCGCCGCGTTTAGGGATTCTACCTTCCCCTTCATGGGGATCTTTACATAAGCATCCGCCATCGCTGCCGTTTCATCTGTCAGGCCGTTTGCTTCATTTCCCACTAAAAACCCTGTATCAACAGTATAATCCTCTTTTTCATAATTATTCCTGCCATCTAAATGTGCCGCATACAGTCTGACACCGCCGGCTTTTAAGGCCTTTAAAGAAGCCGTAAGGTCTTTCGTATAAACAAATGGAACGCGGAAAACTGATCCCATGGTGGAGCGGATTACCTTTGGATTATAAACGTCCGCCGTAGTATCGCTCATGAGCACGCCGGTGATTCCAGCTCCTTCCCCGGCCCTTAGAATCGTTCCAAGATTTCCCGGGTCCTGAATGTTTTCCAAAATCATCAGAAACGAAGGACCAGGTGCAGCCAGCAAGTCCTTCTCCTTGAAGGCATACTGCCTTACAACGGCTAAAATCCCCTGAGGCGTCTGGGTATCCGACATAACCTTAAACACATCCTCCGAAACAACCTCATATTTTACTTCCGACAAAAGCTTTTTATGGGCTTCATCCTTTAAAAAACCTTCCGATACAAAAACGCTGTCAATCCTGTCCACCGGAATTTCCTTAAACATGCGAAGACCTTCCGCTACAAAGAGGCCGTTTAAATTTCTGACTTTGGCCTTCTTTGATAAGTTCATCACCTGCTTCACCCTTGCATTGGCACTGCTGGTTATCATAATGTACCTCTCTTTTATAAATTTTCCAGTTCTTCCAGCCACAGGCGGCTTACGGCATCACTTGGCATGCGTAAATCTCCCCTTGGGGATACTGCAACAGAACCCACCTTAGGTCCGTCAGGCATGCAGGAACGCTTAAACTGCTGGCTGAAAAATCTACGGTAAAATACCTTTAACCATTTTAATATGACTTCCTTCTCATAATTTCCTGTAAAAGCGTAGACCGCCATGCGGTAGACCTTCTCCGGCCGGCAGCCGAACCTTAAGATCTGATACAGGAAGAAATCGTGAAGCTCATAGGGACCTACCAGGTCCTCTGTCTTCTGGGCAATCTCTCCATCCTGAGGCGGAAGAAGTTCCGGGCTTACAGGCGTGTCCAAAACATCAAGAAGCACACCGCTTAAAGCAGCTTCCCCGCAGGTATCCGCATAGTAGTGGACCAGATGGCGCACCAGGGTCTTTGGCACCGATGCGTTGACTCCGTACATGGACATATGGTCGCCGTTATAGGTCGCCCAGCCCAGGGCTAATTCAGACATATCACCCGTTCCTATGACCATTCCGTTCAGCTTGTTTGCCATATCCATTAACACCTGGGTCCTCTCCCTGGCCTGGGAGTTTTCATAGGTTACATCGTGAATATCCTCCCTATGTCCAATATCCCGGAAATGAAGGCTTACGGCCTCCCTGATATTCACCTCTATAAGCTCAGCTCCTAGGGTTTTGGTCAGGGTGCAGGCATTCTGATAGGTCCGGTCCGTTGTTCCGAAACAGGGCATGGTCACCGCATGGATCTGATTTCTGGGGATTTCAAGCATATCAAAGGCCCGGACTGCCACAAGAAGGGCAAGGGTGGAATCTAAGCCTCCGGAAATTCCGATCACTGCATGCTTGCAGCCTGTATGGGCAAGCCTCTTTTTTAGGCCCATAGCCTGTATGGAGAGAATTTCCTCACATCTTCTATTCCTCTCCTTCGCATTGTCCGGGACAAAGGGCCTTGGATCAATAAACCTCTTTAAGTCCAGTTCCTTTTTCTTCATTTCGAAAGAAACTACCGTATAATTTGTATGGTCGGCCTGGGGAAATGTGGTCATCCGCCGTCTTTCGTGGATCAGCCTCTCCAAGTCCATATCCCCGTATATGGTCTCATTTCCAAAACGTTTGGATTCTGCAAGCAGGGCGCCGTTTTCTGCTATGAGGTTCTGGCCGCCAAACACCAGATCCTGAGTGGACTCTCCCTCTCCTGCATTGGCATAGATGAAGCCACATACCAGGCTGGCAGAATGTCCCGTAATAAGGCTTCTCCGGTAAATATCCTTACCCGTTGTCTCGTCGCTGGCAGAACAGTTTACGATCACCGTCGCTCCGGCGGTCGCATGACGGATGGACGGCGGATTTGGAACCCATGCATCCTCGCAGACTTCCGCAGCCACAACCAGCTGGGGTATGTCCTCACATGCAAAAAGAATATTTGCTCCCATGGGAATCAGTTCATCTTCCCATTTTACCATCACCGGTATTTCATTTCCCGGCTGGAAATAACGCAGTTCATAAAACTCTGAATAATTGGGCAGATTCGTCTTCGGTACGATCCCAAGAATCTTTCCGTTTTGTATGGCAACAGCCGTATTATATAACTTTCCGCCCCATTCCCAGGGCATGCCTATAAAGCATAGAAGATCGTGGCCTTCCGTTGCCTTTAAAATCTCTTTAAGCTCCTTTCGGGCCTTTCTTAACAGGGCATCCTGCCCGAATAAATCGCCGCAGGTATAGGCTGTCAGACAAAGCTCCGGAAACACCATGAGTTTTGCCTGCCTTTTAATTCCCTCTTTTATCTGCTCACAAATCCGCTCCCTGTTAAATTCCGGGTCTGCTACCTTTACGTCAGGGGTTGCTGCGGCAACACGTATATATCCATGTTTCATCTTTTTATCTCCTATCTGTTCATTGCTGCCCTTTGGTATTTGTTTCATCGGCATGGTTGTAATCCATGTTATAGGATGACACCGCATCACCGTTCCAAAACTGGAGAAATATGGCATCATCTTTTCCAAATTCTCTAATGAGTATTAGTATACATCCATTTTCATAAATTGGGAAGCCGGATAATTTGAGGTTTACTTTCCAGGTGGTTTCGTGTACAATATTTTTATATCCTACTAAACAGATAAGAATAATTAGGAAGGGGATTTTTTACCATGAAATTTTCTACCAAGGGACGCTACGCCCTTCGTATGATGCTTGAATTTGCGCTTCATCCGGGCGAATGCACAAAAATCAATCAGGTGGCGGAACGCCAGGAAATATCGGATAAATATCTGGAACAGATTGTCACCATCTTAAGCAGGGCCGGGTACGTGAAAAGCAGAAGGGGTGCCCAGGGCGGTTATTACCTGACAAAGGATCCTTCGGAGTATACCGTCGGCATGATCCTGCGCCTTGCAGAAGGAAGTCTGGTTCCCGTAACATGTCTGGAAGATGAAGTCAACCCCTGCAGCCGTTCCCATAATTGTGCCACACTCATGGTATGGAAAAAGCTGGATCATGCGATCTCCGATGTGGTAGACGGCATTACCCTGGCAGATCTGGTGGAAGAACAAAAAAGACTGGATGGCCAGGCCAATTATTACGAAATCTAAACAATGGCATATAAAAGTTCGTGTTCTCCAAAGGCAATGGAAAACACGGACTTTTTATAACTTAAATGCATTCAGCCGTTTATTCCTTACCGGCTAAAGTCCCATCGAATATATCACGGAAAGAGGAATCATTTTCAAGGAAAAGATCTACTAAAAGAGGATCGAAATGACTGCCTCTTCCCTGGGTGATAATCCCCAAACTTTTTTCGTGGGAATAACTCTCTTTATATACGCGTTTTGAGCGCAGCGCGTCATACACATCCGCCAAAGCCATGATACGCGCTGATATTGGAATCTCTTCCCTTTTAAGCCCCTTTGGGTATCCGCTCCCATCCCATTTTTCATGATGACAAAGTGTAATTTCCTTACCGACTTTGATGAATGCACTTCCTGTATCCTTCTTTTCAATGCTGGCCAGGGTCTGATATCCGATGGTGGTATGAGTTTTCATGATTTCAAATTCCTCCGGCGTCAATTTGCCGGGCTTTAGAAGAACTCCATCCGGAATTCCCACCTTTCCTATGTCGTGCAAAGGGCTGGCCTGGGCGATACCGTCTATAAAGGCCCGGTCTATTTCCTCCCGATGGGCCCCCATTTCCCAAAGCCTTTCCGCGAGGAGGCGGCAATATTGTGACGTTCTGACAATATGCTCTCCTGTCTCATCATCCCTGGACTCCGAAAGCTTTACTAACGCATGGATCGTAGCCATCTGAGAAGCGGATACTTCCGCCACCTTTTTCTGTACCAGATCTTCTAAATGATGATTATATTCCTCCAGCTTTTCCTCGATCACTTTTGCACTGGTGATGTCCTGGATCGTGCCATGGACTTTGGTAAACATTCTACCAGAATCCTTTGATCCCACAAACCGGATCTGAACCCATTTGATCCGGCCTCCCTCCATCAGCAGACGATAACGGTATTCAGCAGGCATCATTCCGTTTTGCATATCATGATAAATTTGATTCACCAGTTTTTTATCATCGGGATAAACCTTTTGAAAATAAACCATCAGATCCGGTTCTACGGACTGGTCAGTCTCCAGTATTCTGTACATGGTGTCCGACCACCATAGCTTCTTTGTGCCAAGGCTCAGTTCCCAGTTTCCTATTAGTGCTATTTCCTGGGCTTCCCGGCGGGAAGAGTCACTTTTCTCCAATTCCCTGCTCTTTATTTCCAGCTGTCTTGACACGTCTACATACCGCTCCATGATCTCCGAGACCAGTTCGGTATAAATCTGGTTATCCACCTGTTTTACAAAATGATCAAGCAGGGCTTTTACATATTCATCCGAACCCGGCTGTTCCAATACGATTCTTTGTCCCAGCAGGGCTGCATCTGTCCGTCTCAATTTTCTTCCTCCTCAAGAAAATAGTCAATCCCCACATTGGTCAATTCTTTCAGCTGTCTGATTACGGCTTCCTGAGCCGCAGGATTATCAAGAATACTTCCATGCTGAGGTGCGATCAGGGAAATATCCAGTTCCTCGATCCGTTCAAGAGCATACTGCAGTGCCTTTTTCGATGGCATAATCCGCTGGTGAAAGTCCAGAATGCCCTTTATCTGGCATGCTTTCCGGGTGATAGGGCAGATTTTAAAGGGCGTACAGTCCCTGCATTCCGCGCCGATCCTAGTATATAAATCCCAGTTGTAATCGTAGCTTCCGAAAATATCGCTGCTGAATAATGTTTTCGTCTTCACATCATAAGTAATGAAACTGCCCGGTGAGTGGGAATAAGGCGTCCTGATAAATTCAAGACGCCTGCCGCTTGCAAATTCAAAATGAAATCCTAATTGTTCAATGCACTGCTTCGGTGTACTCATGGAATAATAATTGATGAAAATATTGTTTTCATGATGAGAGATGATGTTTAAATCTTCGCTGTTAATGAGCGTTTCTATATGGGGAATATTACCGCATAAATCCGGATCATAGTGCTGATAAATCAGGCGGCTGATCTTGCCTGGACTGATTCCCGTGCGCATAACTTTCAACATAACTGTACTGAAATCATCCCGGCTTCCGCTGTCGATGAGCACTGCCTCATCACCGTCTACGATTAGGTAAGGATTGCAGTGAAGACCTGCACTTTCGTCAAAAAAGCCCACCCAGTAAATCCCTTCAGCAATTTCGACATACTCTTTATAATTCAAATCCTGCTTATTCATTTGTATTGTCCTCCAATATGTAATTGGCTGCGTTCCCTTCCATTTATGGCATGCTACAGGCACATGAATTCTGCCATGAAAATACTGCATGATATGACATAATATACCATATTTATTTTTACAAGTCTATTTCTTCCAGCCTGCCGTTTAAAATAAACAGATCTGATCCCGCAAGGAAAAATAGCAGAACAGAGGCCTGCAGGGTTTGGCCTGCGGGCCTCTGTTCTGAAATACGGTTGTACTTTTCCTGTTAAAAGAATTTAGCCACATAACCCTGGATAAAGATCACCAGAACAATGACAGGAAGAACATACGTTACATACGCCCTTGCCCATCTGGGAAAGCGGATTCCCTTTCCTTCATTGGCTTCCTTCATGAAATTCTCAAATCCCCAGCCATATCTGGAAGTACAGAAAGCCAGGTAGATCAGGCTTCCTAAGGGAAGTAAGTTATTGCTGATAATAAAGTCTTCCAAGTCCAGTACATTGCTTCCCTCGCCAAAGGGCATAAATCCGCTCCACACATTAAATCCAAGCACACAGGGCAGGGACAAAAGGATAATGGCAGCTGCATTCACCCACACCGCTTTTTTTACGGTGCATCCGGTCAAATCTGTGGCAAAAGATACGATATTCTGGAAAACTGCAATTACCGTGGAAATAGCTGCAAATGACATAAAAAGGAAGAACAGACTTCCTAGCAGTCTTCCGCCTGCCATGTTGTTAAATACGTTGGGCAGAGTCACAAAGACCAGCTTTGGCCCTTGGCCTGGCTCGATCTGAAATGCAAAGCAGGCAGGGAAAATAATAAGTCCCGCCATAAAAGCCACAAAAGTATCCAAAACAGCCACACTGATGGCTTCTCCAGCCAGCCTGTGTTCCTTGCCGATATAGCTTCCAAAGATGGCAAGAGCGCCGATTCCAATGCTTAAGGTGAAAAAAGCCTGTCCCATGGCAGCGAATATGACCTCGCCGATTCCCGCTTCCCTGATCTTGCCGAAATCAGGCTTTAAGTAAAATTCCAGTCCTGCCCTGCTGTTTTCCATGAGCACCGAATGAACGGCCAGTATGGCCATTAGGCCCAAAAGGCATAACATCATCCATTTTGTAATCTTTTCCACACCGCCCTGAAGCCCTCTGGCACAGATAGAAAAGCAGCCGACCACCATAATGATCATAAATATCCCCATGATAACAGGATCCGCCAGCATGTTCCCAAACTCTGCGGCTACTCCTTCCGCATCAAGGCCCACAAAATCTCCTTTTGCCATCTTAAGAAAATATAAAACCATCCAACCGGAAACCGTGGTATAAAACATCATAAGAATGTAATTTCCTGCCATTCCCAGATACTTGGCATAATGCCATTTGCTGCCCTTTGACTCCAGCACATCATAGGACAATGCAATGCTCTTCTGGCTTGCACGTCCCACGGCAAACTCCATTACCACAATAGGCAGCCCCAAAATAAGCAGAAACACCGCATAAATCAGAACAAAAGCCGCTCCTCCATATTGACCCACAATATATGGAAAACGCCAGACGTTTCCAAGGCCAATGGCACATCCCGCTGAGATCAGGATAAATCCCAGACGCGATGAAAATTTTTCTCTTCCCATCTTTCTAAGCTCCTCTTCAGTCACATTTTTCTGCCATATTTCCAAACAGGGCCCGCTATTCTCATATTCCGGCGGCCCCTTTTTTTGCTTGAAATGACAAAAGATTCCATGCCATTATAGCATGGAATCTTTTTACTGACTACCATATCTTAATGATGGACTGATGGAGGGGATCTCTTTCAGCAGATCGTGCTTTCCGCAAACTTTCTGATTTCAGAAGCATTGGTGATCTTCTGGATCTGATCGTTCTTTATAACCACCAGAGTAGGGGCCTGCATAATCCCAAACCTTGTGGCAAGCTCTGCATTTTCCTCTGCATCTACTACTTCATAATCCATGTTTTGTAAAAACTGTTTTGCCATCCGGCAATTCGGGCAGGTCTTAGTCGTAAAGAGATAGGTCCCGGCCGGAATCCCAGCCTTTTTCACCGATGCCTTATCCTGGACATCCAAAGCAGCTCCTTTTTTCAGTACAGAGCGGACAGGATCGTATGTTGTCCGGTTCTTGTATTCCTGGGTTTTACCCTCATTCCAGTTCTGCACCGGCCGGTAATATCCGGTGATCCGGCTGTATACCTCAGCCTTTTTTCCGCAGACCGGGCATACATTATGCTCACCGGAAAGATATCCGTGTTCCGCACAAATGGAATAGGTCGGCGACAATGTATAATAAGGCAGCTTGTAATTCTCCGCAATGGTGTGCACCAGCTTTGCCGCAGCTTCCCAGTCAGGAAGCTTCTCTCCCAGGAACGCATGGAATACGGTTCCTGAAGTATAGAGGGTCTGCAGCTCATCCTGAATATCAAGCGCGTCAAAGATATCTGCCGTATAATCCACAGGAAGGTGGGAGCTGTTGGTATAATAAGGGGTATCTCCCGGGTTTCCGGCTGTTATGATATCCGGATAATGCTTCTTGTCATGCTTTGCCAGACGGTATGTGGTGGACTCTGCCGGGGTTGCCTCCAGATTGTAGAGATCTCCGTAGATTTCCTGGTAATCGGAAAGCCTTTCCCTCATGTGATTTAACACATTCTTTGTAAACTGTCTTGTTTTTTCATTTGTCATATCCTGACCCAGCCACTTGGCATTTAAGCCTACTTCGTTCATTCCGATCAGGCCAATGGTGGAAAAATGATTTTCAAAGCTGCCCAGATAGCGTTTCGTATAAGGATAGAGTCCCTGATTCAAAAGTTTTGTTATAACTTCCCGCTTGGTCTTTAATGACCGCGCTGAAATATCCATCATATGATCCAGGCGTTTGTAGAAATCAGCCTCATTATAGGAAAGGTAAGCGATTCTTGGCATGTTGATGGTCACAACGCCCACGGAACCGGTGCTTTCGCCGGAGCCGAAGAATCCGCCGGTTTTTCTTCTAAGTTCTCTTAAATCAAGGCGCAAACGGCAGCACATACTCCTTACATCGCTTGGCTCCATATCGCTGTTTATATAATTTGAAAAGTAAGGGGTACCGTATTTGGAGGTCATCTCAAACAGCAGCCGGTTATTTTCAGTATTGGACCAGTCAAAATCCCTGGTAATGGAGTAAGTAGGGATGGGATACTGGAAGCCTCGCCCATTGGCGTCTCCCTCTATCATGGTTTCAATAAAGGCCTTATTGATCATATCCATCTCGGCCTTGCAGTCTTTATACTTAAAGTCCGCTTCTTCCCCGCCAATGATTGCGTTAAGCTCTGCCATATCAGCAGGAACGGTCCAGTCCAGAGTAATATTGGAGAATGGAGCCTGAGTTCCCCAGCGGCTTGGCGTATTCACGCCATAGATAAAGGATTCAATGCATTTCTTCACTTCCCGGTAGGATAAATCATCAGCCTTTACAAAAGGAGCCAGATAAGTATCAAAAGAAGAAAAGGCCTGGGCTCCCGCCCATTCATTCTGCATGATTCCCAGGAAATTGACCATTTGGTTGCAAAGTACGGATAAATGCTTTGCAGGGGAAGAAGTGATCTTTCCCGGTATTCCGCCAAGCCCCTCAAGAAGAAGCTGCTTTAAGGACCAGCCGGCACAGTATCCGGTGAGCATGGACAAATCGTGGATATGGACATCCGCGTTCCTGTGTGCATTAGCGATCTCCTGGTCATAAATTTCAGACAGCCAGTAATTCGCCGTAACCGCACCGGAGTTGCTTAATATCAGCCCTCCAACGGAATAGGTAACAGTGGAATTTTCTTTGACACGCCAATCCTCTACCTTTACGTAGCTGTTTACCACAGCCTTGTAATCCAGAATGGTATCCTTCATATTCCGTATCTTTTCTCTCTGCTTCCTGTATAAAATATAAGCCTTCGCCACATCGGTATATCCCGCCTGCTCAAGAACGTGTTCTACACTGTCCTGAATCTGTTCTACCGCGACCTGGCCCCCTGTCATCTTTCCCTGAAAATCAGCAGTTACCCGAAGAGACAGCAGTTCCAGTATTTCATTGTTATACTCCTTTTGAGTGGCTTTAAATGCTTTTTTAATCGCTTCCGTGATTTTATTCAGACTGAATTCAGCACTTTCCCCATCTCTCTTTACCACCTGGATCATAAAACTAAACTCCTTTCCTCTGCAAAACCCCTTATGTTCCTATTTTTATCATACAGTACATTATGAAAACAAGTTTTCATAATCCGATGTACGGCAGTAAAAATACTGCCTTTTATCAGAAATCCAAAAACCGATTTCTGATTAGCAATAACATTATCGGAATAAAAAAATACTTCCGACAATCGTATGTACGGCAGTAAAAAATACTGCCTTTTTTCAGAGATCTGAAAAGCGATTTCTGATAAATACATTATAGCAGAAGAAAAGAAAAAACACAATATGTGGATTAGTTTTTTAACACTAATCCACATATTGTGTTTTTCATTCATCAAAAGCATCGGCATTGTCTGCCAGAGAGGCAAACAGCTCCGATGGCACATAGGCGTTCACCAGAATCCCGTCTTCCTGATATTCTTCCTTAAGCAGCTGTCCGTATTTGCGGATCAGCTGGATTTTCCCTGCTTCCTTATAGGAATAAACCTTTTCCAGATATACTTTCTGGTTTCTAAGAATGGTTTCTAAAAGATTTAAAAGTTCGTCAAGGCCTTCTCCGGTTTTTGCAGAGATCCTCACCTGATGATCGGAAGAAACATCCCTTAGGATCACACCGCCTTCTGCCGTGTCGATCTTATTGAACACCGTGACCATCACCTTATCGCAAACCCCAAGCTCCCTCAAAGTTTCATACACAACATACATCTGCATGTCCATCTGGGGATTGGAGCAATCCACCACATGAAGGATGATATCGCTGTACTTGGCTTCTTCCAGAGTACTTTTAAAGGCTTCGATCAAATGATGGGGAAGCTTTCTGATAAATCCTACCGTATCCGTTAAAAGAATCTGCTGCCCGCCCGGCAGGCTCAAATTTCTTGTGGTTGGATCCAGGGTAGCAAAGAGCTTATCCTCAGCCAGTATCCCGGCATCTGTAAGCCTGTTTAACAAGGTGGATTTCCCTGCATTGGTATAGCCTACGATGGCGGCGGTGGGAACATGGTTTTTATCCCTCTGCTGTCTGACAACTTCTCTGTGACGCTTTACATCCTCTAAATCAGCCTTTAGCATTCCGATCCTGTCATGGATCAGACGCCGGTCCATTTCCAGCTTTTTCTCTCCTGGTCCGCGGGTTCCGATTCCGCCTCCCAATCGGGACAAGGAGCTTCTAAGGCCCACCAGACGGGCCGACCGGTACTTAAGCTGAGCCAGCTCCACCTGGATCTTCCCTTCCCTTGTGGTGGCCCTGGAAGCAAAAATATCCAGGATCACCATGGTCCGGTCCATGATCTTTGTATCCAGGGCCTCTTCCAAATTACGAAGCTGGGCCGGAGACAGTTCATCGTCGCAGACAATTCCGGTTGCATCAAGCTCCCAGATACGATCCTTTATTTCTTCAATCTTTCCTTTTCCCAGATAAGTACCCGGATGGATACTCTCCCGGTTCTGGATTATCTTATCCACGGTAACGGCTCCTGCCGTTTTTACCAGCTCTTCCAGCTCGTCAAGGGACGCCTTTGTGTCATTCTCATCCTCGGTACTGACTGCCACCAGGATCACCCGTTCTTCTATTTCCTTTAACTCAATCAGCTCTGCCATCAATCATTCCAACCTATCTTGTCTTTAAAAATGTGATCTCCCGCTCCGCTTCCTCATCAGGGCCGTGAGCTGAGACATACTGCTGCATCAGATCCAGGGCTGTTTTAAATTCCCCTTTACGCTCCTCGGCAACCGCCTGATTAAACAAAAGTTCCGGGACCTCTTTACTGTCGGTTGCTAAAAGGCCCTTCTTAAAATATTCGGCCGCTCCATCCCAATCTTCCCCGGCCATCTTACATAAGCCCATCCGGTTATAAAGCTGTGCGCTTTCTTCCCCGTCACTAAGGGCCTCCTCATAGAGGCTCATGGCATCAGAAGCCGTTCCGGCCTTTTCCATGGCTGCTCCTGCAGCCAGCAGGGCTTTCATCCTGCCCGGTGCCTTTTTCTCTTTATCCAGTTCAGCGCTTTTCTTATAGTCCTCTATGGCGCCGTTTAAATCTCCGGCCCCTGCCCTTGAAACTGAACGCAGATTTAAATATTCCGGCCGTTCTTCATCCACCTTTATGAGTATGCCATAGGTATCTGCGGCGGAAGAATAGTCTCCTGCCAGGTATTCAGCTTCTGCCCGGTACTTTAACACATCAACATCAAACTTCCCAACTAATCCTTTGGATAATTTGATGGCCTGATCAAAGGCTTCCACGGCATTGTCATAATTGCCCTGCTTAAGAGCCTCGATTCCAGCGGTCCGGAAAGAATATTTGTAATCCTTTTTTCCGCAGCCACCTGCTGCTATGGTAACTGTCAGTGCCAGTCCAAGGATGGCAGCTGTATATCCTGTCTTTCTTCTCATGCTATTATCTCCAACTTAAAGACGTTCGATTCGCCACTATCTCACCAATATTATTGTTTTCCCGTGCTTCCATGTCCGCCGCGGTCCTCATGTCCCAGAAGTTCCACTTCTTCTAAACATAAAGCAGGCTGATGCTCCATAATGCGGAACTGGCAGATGCGGTCATTTACATGGATCACCGTATCCCGCAGCGCATAAGCAGGGAAAAACCACTGGTCATTGTCCCCACAGTATGTCTCATCAATGATTCCCATGCTGTTGGTCTGAATCACGCCGTAATTTTTAAATGTGCTGCTTCTTGGAACCACATGGGCTTCAAATCCAGCCGGCAGTTCCATCGCTATCCCCAGAGGGATCAGTTTAAACTCGCCTGCCTTCATCTCCACTTCCTGTGCTGCCCGCAGATCAATCCAGTCAGATTTGCCGTCAATGTAGCGTAAACGTTCTATTTTATCCGTAAAATATTTGATTCTAATGGTTTGTGTCACCTTATGTCCTCCTGAATGTTATCATCTTTTTTATCTTCTGCCGGAATTAAATCACCGCTTTCAGAAAGCTCCTCTTCCACTTCCATCCGTATCTCAGCTGTTACAACCGGATCGGCAACCGGAAGATTCTGAGTAGATCCAATGCCAAATCTTCTTAAAAATTCTTCTGTGGTGGCAAATAGTGCCGGACGGCCGGGAGCATCCACACGGCCCACTTCATATACCAGGTTGTATTCCACCAGCTTATTGACCGCATGATCTGATTTAACGCCCCTGATTTTCTCTATTTCAAGCTTTGTCACAGGCTGCTTGTAAGCTATGATGGACAGCGTCTCTAAAACCACATCCGTAAGAACCTGCTTTTTAGGCGCAGATGCCACACGGATCAAGTTCTCATAATATTCAGACCGCGTGCACATCTGATAGCTGTTTTCCAGTTCAAGGATCTGCATCCCTCTTTTCCCCGTATCATAGCGCTTCATCAAACGGAGAACTACTTCCTTAGCAGTGGCCTCATCCTGTTCAATCGCTGCAGCAAGAGCCTTAAGTTCAACGGAATTCCCCATGGTAAAGAGAACCGCCTCGATCACGGCTTCCCACACCTTTTCTTCTTTTGTGCTCTTCTTCGGCCCATCGGGCAATAGAGTATCCTTATCCATCGATTCCATCGATTTCCTCTCCCTTAATTCCTTCCCCTTCATCCTGCAGTTCCGACAAATCCAGTTCCCCGTCTTCCCCTTCCGGTTCCAGGGTTTCAATGAACATATCATCAAACAAATGCTCCTGGGTCAGCCTGATCTTGCCGATCTTCATGAGCTCCAGAAGCGCTAAAAATGTCACAACAACCAGGGTCCGGTCCGGCTGCTGCTCAAGCAGCCCGCGGAAAGAAAATTTCCTGTGCTCTCTGGCATAATCCATGACCGATTTTATCTTGTCTTCCAGGCTTATGGATTCCCTCCGGATATTGCCAAACCGGCTGCGGATAGGATCCACGCGGTCCGACTTACGTTTCGTGACCGCCCGGAAAATCTCCTGGAGTTTCGCCAGGGTAAGCCCGTCAAGGAGCTTGTCCAAATCCACCGGCGGTTCGTACTTTGCCACCTCAGGCGGAATGGAAGGGGATTTATACAGCAGACGTTCCGCTCCCACTTCCCGGTCCTTAAGCTCCAGAGACATATATTTATAATATTTGTATTCCAATAGGCGTGCCACAAGCTCGGCCCTGGGATCCTCTTCCTCGCCTTCCTCATTGGTTTCCCTGGGAAGCAGCATGCGCGCCTTTATATCAATGAGGGTCGCAGCCATGACAAGAAATTCGCTGACAATGTTTAAATCCTCTGTTTCCATATGATTTACAAAGTCCAGGTACTGCTCCGTGATCGTCGCAATGGGAATGTCGTAGATATTCACCTTATTCTTTTCGATCAAATGAAGCAGTAAATCCAGCGGCCCCTCGAAATTATCCAGTTTATAAGAGATTCCCATAAAATCCTCCAAGGCAGAATAAGACATGCCTTTGACCAGTATATCAAATCCTGCTTCATCTGTAAATATATGGAAGGCCCAAAATCATGATTTCATTTTTAAATCCACCACTACCAGTTGAGGTTTGTTGTTTAAGCGGATATTAATGGAATGGGTTCCAAGCCCTCTGCTTACGATCATATGCCTCCCATCTTCTGTAAACTCTCCGGCGCAGTATGGAAGGAAAAATTGATATTGAGGTGTCATGACCCCTCCAAGGTATGGGAGCCTTATGGTTCCCCCATGAAAGTGGCCGGACAGAGTCAAATCTGCTCCCCAGCTTCTGCATGAGGAAAAATAAAGGGGAGAATGGCACAGCAGAATCTGAAACCGCTCCTTCGCTGCCTTTCCCACCTTTTGTTCAATCTCATCCTCTGTCAAATGATCCGGATGGAACTTCCGGTAAGCCCCTTTTTTTAGATCAATCCCGGTAA
Organism: Lacrimispora sphenoides JCM 1415; assembly: GCF_900105615.1. Lineage (NCBI taxonomy): Bacteria > Bacillati > Bacillota > Clostridia > Lachnospirales > Lachnospiraceae > Lacrimispora > Lacrimispora sphenoides. Next base: position 2,329,801 of record NZ_LT630003.1, read on the forward strand.
CAGCGATATCTTCCCCATACCATTCTGTCCGGTTATCAAGAACTTTGATTCCAAGCTTTTTTAAACTGTGCACATAAGCTTCATATGCGCCTCCGTACACCTGGTGTTCCCAAAGCAGACGGTTCTCATGATTGCCATTGCCGCAAAAGACAGGATATTTACCTGCCAGCTTTTCCAAAAGCTCTAAGGCAGCGGCCATATCCGCGTTCCCTTTGCTGATGATCATATCACCGCCTACCAGCACAAGATCAGGAGCCGCCTCATTAACAGCGGCCAACAGCCTTTCATTGCCGTCGCCAAACCGGTGTTCGTGAAGATCGGAAAGGAACACAATGGTACGATCCGCTTTTATCTTAGCGCTTTCAAAAACAGTTCTCTCTATGCTAAGCTGTTCTTTTTCATATTCGGAACGCAAATATAAGCCTGCGCCCACTGCGGCGCAAATAGCTACGGCAGCAAACCCCATCTGATCTCTCCTCTTCTTCCTTCATTCTTTTTCCTGCTTTCTGTTCATCATACAATGAAGGGCCTGTCTGCGTCAAGTCTAAGAGGACCAGTTGCCCATCAGATATTCAATGATGAGATTGGGCACAATAACCATAAGCCCGATGCCAATACTCATGACAATGGTACCGTAATAATATTCCTGGTAACCTGGAGTTCCCGGAGCCGGCGGGACTGTATACGCAAGGCGGTAGATGGATTTGAAGAGAACAGAAAAGCAGATAAGATAAAAAATCACGTTAAATATATTCTTTTTCATTGATATAATCCTCCTTTCTCATAATATAAACCACTTATGGATAATATGCAATACTGGATAATCACGGTTTAATTAAGGACAGAGGTGATAAATCATGATTGTTTATGACAGACTATGGGAAACCATGAAAAAGAAAAACATCAGCCAGTATCATCTGATAAAGTACTGCAAGGTCAGTGCCGGGCAAATCGGGCGGCTTAAGAAAAATAACTTCGTTTCCACTCATACCATTGATATGCTCTGCAGGATTCTGGACTGCGATGTGGAAGAAATCATGGAATACCGGGCCGATATAAGCGAGGCCACCCTGATGTCAGAAAGCGATACGGAAACAAAACAGGACAATGCTCCTTCAGAGGATTTGGCATAGAAAAAGAGCCTATAGGCTCTTTTTCTATGCCAAAAACATCCATGTTCCTACCGGATCCAGGCACCGGAAGAATCCAGGCTGTATCCATCGGGCGTAATGGTATCCTTAAGCATGGCTCCATTGGCTCCCAGATAATACCACTTCCCATTGCTCTCCACCCAGCGGCTTGCCGCCATAAAAGAATCTGTGTCAAACCAGTAATACACTCCGTTTATATTCTGCCACTCGTTGCAGGCCTTATTCCCATCCTGCTTTCCGTAATACCACTTCGTCCCCTCCTGGACCCAGCCCTGGGAAGAAGCTTTTGCTGTCCCGCCGGCTGCCTTTAAGGCAAATCCATAATCAAGCAGAGACTTTGTATCTTCATAATGAGTGGATTTACTCTTCATGATAACCGCTATCAGCCGGACGCCGTTCTTTTCCACACAGGTGACTAAGGTATTGCCGGCCAGGGAAGTAAAACCTGTCTTACCTCCTATTACTCCCGGATAATACCTGGAATCTCCCGGATTAAGCATCTTATGCCCCATGGTCACTGTTCTGGCCGAAGCCTTCTTTGTGGCCGGTATCTGGTAACTTAAGGTAGAGGATACCTTTTTTACCGTGTCATTCTGATAGGCTGCTCTGGCAATGAGGGCCATGTCATGAGGTGTGGTATAATGGCTGGAGCTGTTAAGTCCATTGGGGTTGACAAAATTGGTCCCGGTACAGCCAAGCTCCTTTGCCCGGGCATTCATCAGGGCAGAAAACGCGCTGACACTTCCTGAAACATGCTCTGCCAGACCATTGGCCACCTCATTGGCAGACTTTAGCATGAGTCCGTAAAGGCTCTGCTCTACCGTCAGCTTGTCCCCCTCCGTTAGTCCCAGAGTTACCGCACCTGATTCCAGGTTTGTGGTGGCAGCCTTTGAGAATGTCACTGTATCTGACAAATTGCATTTTTCTGCAACAAGAAGGGCGGTCATAAGCTTTGTAATGCTGGCAGGATAATATCTTGTTTCCCCGTTCTTTGAATAAAGCAGGGTTCCTGTAGACGCATCCATAAGGATCGCACCTTCCGATTGAATGACCGGTTGCTTTATGTCCGCAGGTAATGTTCCTCCGGCATTGGGAGTGTCTCCCGTCTGAGTACTTCCCCCGCCGGTTCCGGCACCGACCCCAGGTCCGATCTCACCGGACGTGTTTCCCGACGGCCCGCTTCCCGACTCTGTCTGTCCCGCAGATCCCGGAAACGGCTGTATTAGGGGCGTCTCCCCGTATGATGGTATTGACGCCAGAATGCTGATACTGATTACCAGGCTCCACAGCCTGCATGATTTTTTTGCCATATCCTGTTATCTCCTGTATATTTCTGCATGCAAGAATCATTTCTTACAACAGTATAGCATAAAATCCATAATTTTCCGATTAAAATTTTCTTACAATAACTTAAAAACACCGCCTGGGTAAGGCGGTGTGATCTGCTAAAAAATCTGATCGCTATATTCTTTTTCCAATTCTTCCAAACGGTCCATTGCCACGTTTAAGATCTCAGCATGGTCAAATGCCAGCTTCTCCTGATCCAGCACATCAATGGCCGGCAAAAGATCGATCTCCGTTTCCTTTTTCCACATCATGCCCTGACGCTCATAGGTTTCGGTGATCCGATAGCTCATAAAAATATGCTCCTCTTCATTTTCAATGGTAAGCGCATAGGTGGCTCCATTCTCCAGTTCAGAGAGCTTCTTTTTCTTCACCTGGAACCAACAGGCTTCTTCGGCATCATCTCCGGCCTTTGGAGTCAGCTGATTCTTAGGTACTGCGGCCATATAAGATACTGAAATGACTCTTGTTCTGGGATCACGCTTTACGTTCCCCCATGTATAGAGCTGTTCCAGACAAATACCTTTTAACCCCGTCTCTTCCTCCAGCTCTCTGGCTGCCGCGGCCTCCAGGGATTCATCCACATTTACAAAACCTCCCGGAATCGCCCACTGTCCGATGCATGGATGGTTTTTCCGCTTAATGAGAAGAACTTCTGTTTCCATCTCCTCCTCATCTACCGCAAAAATCAGCATATCCACGGTCACCGACGGGCGTTCATAATTCCCCGGACGATACTGCAAAAGAAACTCTTTTTCCGTTAATCCCTCTTCATTCCTTCGTTCCATTCTGCCCTTCTTCCTACCAGTATCTTAGAAAATAACGGACTGAAGCGCCCCTAAAACTCCTGCACTGGCAAGTCCCATAATAGCCCCTGCCACCAGGACGCCTCCCATCACGGCTAAAATACTGGATTTAAAATCAATATCAAGCAGGCTGGCTGCCAAAGTGCCCGTCCAGGCACCGGTTCCCGGAAGGGGAACTCCCACAAATAACAAAAGTGCAATAAACAACCCTTGTCCAGCTTTCGCCTGCAGTTTTTCGCCGCCACGCTTTCCTTTTTCCAGGCACCAGGAAAAAAAGCCGCCGATCACTGGCTTATCTGCTCCCCATTCGAGAACCTTCCTCGCAAACAGATATATGATAGGTACCGGAAGCATATTCCCAAGAATCGCAACGATATAGGACTGAAAAAGCGGAAGTCCCATCACTGTTGAATATGGAATTGCACCGCGAAGCTCTATCAGCGGAACCATGGAGATAAAGAAAACGGTCATATATTTTTGTAACATATTCCATTCCTTTCGTGTAAAAGTCTGCCTTTATACTATACACAAAGTTTGACCGTCTATCAACCATTTTATAAAAAGATTATATTTGCCACAGCACGCCGGGATGAAGCAGAGCTGGCATACCCCTTTCTGCATATACCATATATTAATAGAAAGAAGGAGGCACTGTCCATGGAAGAACGGCAGCAAAAACGTACCTTTCGCTTAATCTTCTCTGAATTAAATATTAACATTTGTAAAATACTATTGTACTGTCAAAACGAGTATGATATAATCCTCCAAAGTTGATAATCATGATACCAATTGCCAGAACGGAGAAAGATGACTATATGAAAGATCTGTTTTACAGGTACAGGCATGTCTGGATCCTCGGCTACGCCTTTATCTATATTCCGTGGTTTATTTACCTGGAAAAGACGGTGACAAACCACTACTATATCATGCATGTTGCTTTAGACGACCTGATTCCTTTTAATGAATATTTCATTATTCCATATCTTTTATGGTTTGTTTATATAGCTGCTGCCATTTTATTCTTTTTTTATACTGATGTAAAAGATTATTACAGACTGTGTACCATGCTGTTTACTGGAATGACCATCAGTCTGGTGATCTGCACCGTGTTTCCAAACGGTACGGATTTCCGCCCTGTGATTGATCCGGGTAAAAATATCTGCTCAGATATTGTAGCGGTTCTATATTCCACGGATACTTGTACCAATGTATTCCCCAGTATCCATGTTTATAACTCTATTTGTGTACACATTGCAGTCCTTCACAGTGAACGCTTAAGGAAATACCGGTTAGTGAAGACCGGTTCCCTGATCCTGATGATTTCCATCAGCCTTGCAACTGTTTTCTTAAAACAGCATTCTGCCTTTGACGGTCTTGGCTCACTGGTTATGGCCTATGTTATGTACCACTTTGTATACTCTGACTCTTTTGTTCCCAGCAGAGAGAAAGTTACCGAAAAAGCCATCAGTTAAAAACATATCCCCTGACGCCTTTCATTGATCGGCCAGGGGATATTTGTTTTTTTACTGCCAGTGATCGTTTTAGTTAAAACCGAAAAATTTCTGGGTCATTTTATAGATCGTAATCGGGAATTTCCTTCCGCTTTTTCCGGGGAGATTGACCCCCTGACCCATAAAGCCCCATCGAAGCCTTAGGAACAACGGTAAGTTCTGCTTGCGGAGGTGTTGCCACAGTTCCTTTTTCTTTTCCATATTTTCATCATTGTCTGACTTGATTGCGAGGATGGAGGATATGGTCATCATGATCTCCAAATACCGCACCATGTAATGACGCAGCTTACGCTGCCTGATTTTCATTACATCGTAATAGCCAAGCATCAGTTTAGTCACCTTGATCTGTTGGTCGATTCGGCCGATCATGACCGATTCGTTTACAGACTGGTCGTCTCTTCCGATAAAGTAGCGGTAGAAATTTACATCCAAATAATACATGGTTCTTACGTGAGGCAGCGGCTGGTACACAAATATATTATCCACATAAAAAGTGTGCATGGGAAGTTCCAGACCGCATTGTATCAGAAGCTCTGTCCGGTAAATCACCGAATGCATGAGAATATAATGCCCAAGCAGGAATACCTTGACCTCATCCCAGCTGAATATCTCATTCTTAGGAAGGGCTGTGCGGTAATTCATGACTTTTTTCCGGATTGCCCCCTGCTTTTCATAGACAAAATTGCTGATCAGCATATCAAGGGTCTCTTCCCCATAAACAAATCGCCGCAAAGTGTCCAGAATTTCCATATAAGCAGACTCGTCCACCCAGTCATCGCTGTCTACCACCTTAAAGTAAATTCCAGTGGCATTTTTTAAGCCTGCATTCACTGCCGCGCCATGGCCGCCATTTTCCTGATGGATCGCCCGGCAGATTTCCGGATAATTTCTTTCATATTCATCCGCGATTTCCGCCGTATGATCTTTGGTAGAGCCGTCATCTACAATGAGGATCTCAACCTCATCGCCTCCCGGCAGCAGAGAATCAATGCAGTGCCTCATATAGGCCTCAGAGTTGTAACATGGAATTGCTACAGATAAAAGTTTCACACAACATCCTCCTTAAAATTGTTTTTCTGATAAATGCGGATTGCACAAATGGCAGAAGCCACCGCTGATGCTGCCGCCAAAACCGGTCTCCGGTCTGTATAAAACAAAGAATTCAAACGCTCTGTATTCACTATCCAGAGCGACAGGAAATTTGCTGATACGTGAAATAGATAAGGGGCCAGCAATGTTCCTGAAACCTCATAAAGCCAGGCTACAGCCAGGCCAATGAGAAAAGCGTAAACTCCCTGTGGAAGATTTCCATGGTAAAGCCCGAAAAGAGCTGCGGACAAGACCGCAGACAGCCAAAAGGGGAGTTTTTCCTTAAGCGCGGCATAACCCAGTCCCCGGAATATGATCTCTTCTGCAAAAGGGATTATAAATCCGGAAGCAAGAAGCTGAAGGAGGAAGGACGCTGAATATAAGTTGTTTTCGGCTTCTTTGTAGGACTTGGATATTTCAGTTAGTCCAAGTACATCTACTATATAATTGCCAAGGACGCATAAGGATGCTCCAAATATTAAGATATAGATCAGGCAGCCGTGAAGATTAAGTCCTGGGGAAGATGGTTGTCCACGGCGGCTTTGGTCTGCGGAATAAATGTAATATAAAACGGGAGAAACTAAAATGGCGGATAAGGCAGTGGCTTCCAATGGGCCTAAGTTTATTGATAAAAATAAAACAGTCGTCACAGCTGTGTAAAAAAACATGGGAAGGATCAAATGCAGGATGATTGATATCATGAATATGGTGTCCTTTCATTTTCTGTATCTTCTTTGATTTTATACCATACATCCGCAGTGCAGCTTGTAAAACCGCAGGTTTTACAAGCTCACGGGCTTTCGCCCTATGAAATAAGGCAGGCAAAAAATTTCTTATGTGCAAGCACAACAAAATTTTTTGCCTGCCTTATTTCGCACTGCTCATTGCTTTCGTGTACATTATACCATCCAATCACAAGATATCTACCAAAATTTTCAAAATTATTTCTAAAGAATCTCTCGGCTCCTTCTTAAGATTCCCTTCTCCTGAAACTTGTTGATTTTTTTATTTTCTGATAATATAATATCTTTATACTTTTTGACCAAACTATACGGAATTGAGAGGGAACTGATATGGCTAAAAAACGTATTGTCCTGGCTTTGGGACATCATGCATTGGGAACAAATCTTCCGGAACAGAAAAAGGCAGTTGCCGAAACATCAAAAGTAATCGCAGATTTTATTGAAGCCGGCTGGCAGGTGGCTGTCACCCACAGCAATGCTCCCCAGGTGGGCATGATCCATACAGCTATGAATGAATTCGGAAAACTTCACGACGGCTATACTTCTGCGCCCATGTCCGTATGCTCTGCCATGAGCCAGGGTTACATTGGTTATGATCTGCAAAATGGCATTCGGGCAGAACTTGCAAAGCGCGGTATTTACAAATCTGCAGCCACTATTTTGACACAGATGATGGTAAATCCTTATGACGAGGCTTTTTACACCCCTATGAAGCCTGTGGGACGCTTTATGTCCGCGGAAGATGCAAAAGAGGAAGAAGAAAAGGGGAACTATGTGGAAGAAGTGCCTGGCAAAGGCTACCGCAGAGTCGTGGCTTCTCCTAAGCCTGTATCCATTGTGGAAATTGACATCATAAAGGCCGTTATGGATGCGGACCAGATCGTTATCGCCTGCGGAGGCGGCGGCATACCGGTTATGGAACAGGGATACCGATTAAAGGGCGCCAGCGCAGTCATTGAAAAGGACCGGGCCGCCGGGCTACTGGCAAAGGAAATCAATGCCGATGTGCTTATGATCCTTACAAACGTTGACAATGTCACCCTGAATTTCGGAACCCTTGAGGAACGTCCCATCAGCCAGATGAGTCTGGAAGAGGCAGAAAGCTACATTCAGGAAGGACAGTTTGAATCAAGCTCCATGCTCCCGAAAATAGAAGCCTCCGTGGACTTTTTGCAAAACGGCAAAAACCGGAAAGCCATCATTACTTCTCTGGATAAAGCAGAAGCAAGCCTGGAAGGAAAAGCAGGTACGATAATGCAATCTTTTTGAATATGGACAGAGGTCCGTTTCATATATTGAAACAAATGTAATATAACGGAGCTTTATTCATGAAATTTTTGCAAAAATTAAAGATTGCAGAAAAAATCAGAAAACTTTCTATTCCTCCTGAATCAGGAAAGAAGGCAATTATGGTATTCCTGCTTTTCCTCTGCGCCTTTCTGGCCGGCCACCTTGGTGCCATGATGGTGGAACAACACAGGGCAGTGGAGACTGCTGCAGATGGAAACTGGGGGTTAAGTTTCCAGCAGGAAGGGCAGCCGCCGGTAGCCAATGCTACCATGGACTATTTAAAACAGTATAATGCCTATTATGCTGAAAAAACCCCAGATAAAGTTCTTTATCTGACCTTTGATGCCGGATACGAAAACGGAAATACCGCTGCTATACTGGATGCATTAAAGAAACATAATGCCCCGGCCACCTTTTTTGTAGTAGGAAATTACATAGAGACTGCCCCGGAGTTAGTAAAGCGTATGGTTGCGGAAGGCCATATCGTAGGCAATCATACCTATCACCATCCGGATATGTCTAAGATTTCTTCAAAAGAAGCATTTGAAAAAGAGATCAAGGATTTAGAGAACCTTTTTGAACAGACCACCGGACAGCCCATGAAACAATACTACCGTCCGCCGCAGGGGAAATACAGTGAGGCCAATTTAAAAATGGCGAATGATATAGGCTACAAAACCTTTTTCTGGAGCCTTGCCTACGTTGACTGGTATCAGGATAAGCAGCCCACAAAGGAGGAAGCCTTTAAAAAGCTTTTAGGCAGGATCCATCCCGGCGCAGTCGTGCTCTTACACAGCACCTCCAGCACCAACGCCCAGATTCTTGATGAATTGCTGACGAAATGGGAGGAGATGGGCTATCAGTTCAAATCTCTGGATCAGCTGGTGGCTCAGTAGAAACGCGGTCTTCTTAAATAGTATTAATATAAAAGATGAGCTTATAAAATGGGTTTAAACCATTCAAAGCTCATCTTTTTGTTCACAATTTGTATGCAGTTGTTATTCCAGGAAAATATCCTCCAGCTGTTTGATGATGGTGTCATCCAGTGATAATGCAGTTTTGGCATACTCTCTGATGGTACCGTAATCCTCAAGGATTTTATTGATGGAGGCTTCGATATACTCCGGCTTTGTATCAAAGAGGGAGAACAGATAATCTGCTACCCGTTTATCCTTGGCAAGCTCCAGATATTTTTGATAATAGCGGACATTTTTTTCTGCTCTTGCCCTTTTCGTGAGCATGTAATCATAGATCAAAATATCTTTCGGAACCCCAAGGATCCCTTCTAAAAGCATTGCTCCGAACCCAGTCCTGTCTTTTCCTCCCCTGCAGTGCTGGACGCTGGGATTGTTTGACCACAGGGCTAAGAGCCTTAAGCTGGTTCCAAAAGCAGCACGGCTTTCATCGGATATAACAAAATTCAATTGCTGCTGTATCATCCTTAAGTCACCGGCATTGGGATTTTCTTCTACCGCGATTCTGGCCTGCTCTATGATGGCCTCATCCTTTGCTAAGTTTTCGTTATTATGAAGGAGTCCGGCAACCATGGCCGTATGGGCATTGGGGTCGCAGGAATAAGTGGTCACACCCTCTCCCAGCTTCCGGTTGGGGCTTCTTTTTATCTCCCCTTCGTTTCTGTAATCAATGATGGTTTTGATTCCCAGGCTTTTTACATACTCCAGTCCGGCGTCTTCCAGAAAAGCGAAATAATCTGAGCGGAATCCGATGCCCCATTTTATTCTCTTTCCCGACCCGGTCATATACCCTCCCATGTCCCGCAGGTTATACATTCCATCTACCGGAAGGATCCGGTATCCAAACAGCATGGGGACCTGATTCTTCCATTCAATGATAAAATAAATCTGTTTTCTTTTTTCAGGTGCGGCATGAAACGTCAGTTTTTTTTCCCTGGATGAGAAAAGAAAACTGCGGTTTTGAGTAAAGGGATCTTTTTCATAGGTCCAGTACAGATGATATTCCTCCAGCGTCTCTTCATCCGAAACAATGTTTAATTCTGTTTTACCGTTATCCAGAGGAAAGGCCTCGATGTATTTTATCTCCATGGCACTACCTCTTAAGCTGTTCAATTTTCTTTTTCATATCCACAGGTGCATCGTAGGCCGCAACCTGATATTCGATCTTAACCCCCATATCCGCCAATTTATTAAAATCTTCCTCTTCCTTTGGGGAAAAGCAGATGATATGGTCATAGGATATGGTTCTTTCCGGAGTCGTTCTCATACCCCCGAAATTAATGTGGTCAATGGGCACGCCTCCCTCTTTCAGCCTTAACGCATCGCTGAAGCTTCCCATAATCAGAAATGTGTTTTTCTTAATAGGATTATTGGCATATACCCGGATAAATTTATCCACCCCGAACACGTGGACCGTATAGGCAGGCGCCGCCATTTTCAGCACCTGTACCTGCACGGGATTTTCCACAGCGGCATCACTGACACAGATGACTTGCTCTGCTCCGATGTGGCTTAACCAGGAAGTTGCTACCTGACCGTGAATCAACCGGTCATCAATACGAATCCATTTGATCGCCATCTTGTTCCCCCTCTTCTATCAGCTTGTCGTTAATGCGGACCAGACCCATTTCATAAGCTCTCTCAATTACGGAGCCCGCCTCTTCCAGTGTTTCAGGCTGTGCAATAAACAGTTCCATTAACACGGGCATGCTAAAACCGGAATACACCAGGATGTCAGGCGCTGTCAAGGCTAAGTAAGTGGCTGCCTTGGCCGGTGTCCCTCCATAAATATCTGTTAAGATCAAAATTCCTGACCCTTTGTCTTCATAGGAAGCATAGAGATCCAGCAGCTCCTTAAGACACTGGTCGTAGCTTTTATCCGCTGTCACGGAAATGACATCAACATATTTTGCAATATCTCCAATGATCAATCCGGCCGTATTTAATGCCTCCTGGGCATACAGGCCATGACTTGCCAGAATGATACGAATTCCCATATCTATCGCTTCTCCCCTGTTTTTTATTTCTGCAGGCAATGAACCGGTATTTGACTAAACCAGTATACCGGCCATTGCCAGCAAAGTTCCCACAATCAAGATGCCGAAAATAAGAAGGATCAGATATTTTCTCGGCATCCGGCTGTGAAGCTTATAAAGCCCTATGGTGAACAAAAGAGGAAGCAGCTTTGGCAGGATCCCGTCTAAAAGAGCCTGAATGTTTACGATGGTCTCATTGATGACGATTTCTGTCCCCACATTGATCTTCACATAATTTCCTATAAGCGCACCCAGCACGATCACACCTACCATGGTGGATATATTTATGATTTTCTGGATCACCTTTGCCTGCTCCCCGCTCTGAACAAATTCGATCCCTTTTTCATATCCCATGATGGTGCCGAAATATTTAACCCCAATGTTGATGCCATTGTAAATCAGGAACATCAGAATAGGGCCAATTAAATTTCCCTGCAGGGCATAAGCCGCACCGATACTTCCTGCAATGGCCTGGATGGTGATTTTAAATACGCTATCTCCGATTCCCGCCAAAGGCCCCATCATGCCTGCTTTTACTGCAACTACTGCTTCTTTTTCGTCCACTTCCGTGGTTTCCTCAATGGCCGCAGTGATCCCAAGGATCATACCCGTAGCCGTATTTTGAGAGAGGAAATAAGCCAGATGCCTTTGCATGGCCTCTACCCTGGCGGCTTTTCCCGCATCCTTATAAACCTTTTTTAATACCGGCGCCAATGCAGTAATGAATCCAATGGCCTGGGCATTACTTGAGGTTACGGTAATTCCAAGGCCGAAAATCTGCAGACGCCAATAGACCGCATTTAAATCCTTACGGGTTATTTTTATGTAGCTTCCTTTTGCCTGTGTATTGGGATTATCCAGCCCCACTGCTCTATCTTTCCCAGCACTCATAAGTCATAACCTCCATCCTCGTCATCTCCGCGCCCTGATACGGTCACCGGTGTTTCATTCTGACGGTCCTTTATCTCCATCATAACGGAATACAGCATAGCAAATGCCAGGGAAATCAAGGTCACCGGCAAAATTCCAAGTCCCAGATAGGTGGAGGCCACAAAACCAAAAATCAGGAAAGGCCACATAAAGCCCTTCATCATCATTGTCATGAGGATGGATAAGCCCACTGCCGGCAATATTCCGGAGGCAGTACTTAAACCCTTTAAAATATTGCTGGGAATGACATTTAAAATCTTATCCACGACCCCTGCAGAAAAATAAACCACAAGAAATGTTGGAACTGCCCGCAGCAAAAACTGGAATGCAATGGCCACATAATTCACCATTAAAATGCTGTCAAATTCCCCGGTCAGAGCCAGCCTGTCTGCCCATACTGCAAAGAACTGGCGGACGAAGTCAAAGATTAAAAGAAGCTGCTGGGACAAAACCGCCACCGTCGTAGCCGCGGCCACCCCTGCCGCGATCCCTTCAGCCGTTGCCCCTGTGCTCGTGATGGAAATGGTCGTTCCAACGATGGTTCCGATAATCATATCCGGCGTCTTATAACCGGCCATATTTCCCAGTCCCATCCACATAAGTTCCAAGGTTGCAGAAATAATCAGCCCTGTCTTTACATCCCCTAATATGATTCCTACGATCGGACCTACCAGCAAAGGTCTCCGAAGCATTTGCGGGCCCTGATCGTCAAATGAACAATACCCGGCCCATACCGCTATAAGTAGCGCCTGCCAAACTGCCATAATTGTATACCCCCTTTGTTTGATATAAAAAAAATATCATAGAACGTCCCTCACCTCAACGTTTACTTTCATCATTGAACCCGCATAAAATTAGCAGGAAATATTTGCGCCTTATTGCGCAGAAAAATAGGGCAAGACATGTCTGTGGGGATCAGCCATCAATAAGATGGCGCAGTTCAGAATCCCCGTTCTTCACCTCCACCAGCCCTTTCCTTAAGTCCAGAAGAATGAAATGGATCTCCTTGATTGCCGCTCCATTTAACAAGACCTCCTCTTTAAGACAGAAGATATAGTACTGCTGATGAGGCTCGGTTCCTGTAAAAATATTGATGTACTTTTTCTTTTCTTTCGCTACATAATCCGTATGGTAAATGGCGCTGTGAATTAATTTATAAAACCCCAGTTTCGTATAGCCGGGAGCAATATGTTCCCGCCAGAAATAATCCGCAATGGTTTCTGCCAGGTCTTCTATCCCACAGTCCAGCCCCACCATATCCGGGGATCCCATGTAATTTAAAATGGCTCCCACTTTTCTCTTCTTTGAAATAACTTTTGCCCAGATGTCATAAGAAAACTTGTTGAAAAAATCGTAATAGTAAATAGGTATAGGTAAATAATCCGATTTGAATTTCAGCCCTGCCGGCAAAAAGACGTAATCATACTTTGAATAATCAAGCCCCCCAGTTTCGTATAAATAATGGGAATGAAAATGAATATTCAATTCATCAGCATTTAACCTAAGCCTCCTTATGATCGTTGAATCAGCTGCCCTTCCTATTTCATTGATCAGAATGACATTGGTTGGCTCATACTGGTTCCGGATGCGGTAGACTAGATTATAGATCAGAATGATCATCTCGTAGTACATCATGTCCTGTATCTCATCGGTTCTGTGCCCCGGAAGCTCATTGTAAATATAATTTGCCAAAGCCTGGGAGGAAATCATCCGGTTAGTTCTGCATTTTATGGAATAGGGAAATTCCAGCTCCACAATGCCCCACCTGTTTCTCAGCCGCCATTTGCAAAAAAACAGGAGAAGGTGGTCACTGACCTCTTTATAGTGAGTAAGGTCCAAAAATATGCTGTCCTTTAAAAATTTCATAACCTCTTGATAGGTTTCCAGACCCTCGGGCGCTGTTTTCATAAAGCTTTCCTCAGCCCCGTCTTCAAACAATTCCCGGTTGCTCAATAGAAAAACTGCCATGTAATAGTATTCGGCAAGCTCCTTGCCCTCTCCTAAAATTCTTTGCCCCACAGAAAATTCCTCTAGTTTTTCAAGCTGAGGCGGGAAATCCTGAGGCTTCATAGTTCCACAGCCTGATCTTAAAGGCAAAACCGCCAGATAAAGGACCAGCCTTTGAAATCCCGTATCAGGCACCCGGTACCCGGTTTCATATAAAACTGATTTCAGCCTTGCAATGTTCTTCCTGATGTCTTCTATGGCAATGCCGTATTCCTTTAAACAGTGAAATAGAAAGATGTTCTGCTGGGAATCATTATAAATATCACAAAAGTCCATCAGACAGGAACGGATGGCAAGCTCTTCTCCCGTCACCTTCATTCCGTGATAAGGGATGGAAACAATCTGTATCTGGTAAAACAGCAAGTATTTTCTTACGGTTCTCATATCCTTATTCAGAGTTGCAAGGCTTATGTTAAGCAAATCGGCCAGTTCTTCTGCCTTTATGCCGTTGACGGAGGACACAAGGCGGCGGATGATATGCTGAACCCTTTCCTTACGGCCCAAAAGCCTGTTTAAGGACAGATTCAGATAGCCATAGCAGGAACGTTTCAGCTCATCGATCCAAGACTTATCTTCAGGAAAATACTCCAGAAAATATCCTTTTCCCCTCTTATTGCGTATCCTTACATTGGATCTGCCGTATTGTTTCAGCTTATCATTCAGGGATGCTATTTCTATCTGCACCGTACGCTGGGAAATATCAAACATTTCCATAATCTTCTCATTTTCCACATAACTGTTCTCCAAAAGCATGTTTAAAACACTGATTTCCTTGAAGCTGCAATCAAGCATAAAACCACCTTAGAGGCTGACCTTTGTATTTGCGTCAAAACCTTTCCTTCCTGTATTTCTTTTTTACAGGCACTTTCTATGTACTCTGACTGCCCCATAAAATAAACAGGGCAGTTTTTGAGTTTATCGTATATTGTTAAGCGATGAAACCCAAACAATTACTTAAACCAAAACCTGCCTCTATATAATTCTATCATCTATTTCGGAAACTAACAATTATTTATTTTTTTCGCTTAGAGCAAAAAAATAAGCCGGATTTTCCTTTTTTAATTTGAGGATCCGACTTATTCTACTTTAGTTTTATGTTTATTCTACCGGAATCACCAAATCCTTATATTGGTCAATGGTATTTTCACCGGTCCATTTCTCCGCAATTTTCCCTAAGGTTCCATCCGCAAACATAGACTTTAACGCCTCGTCAAATTTATCAATAAATTCATCAGGCACCGACTGGTTAAATACCTGATAAACATCTTCTACAATTACCGGTTCATCAGAAAGAGTAAGGTTTTCCAGATTCAAATCTTTTTGTACCGTATCGTAAGAACTTTTATAGATCAAAAGTACATTTCTTTGATTGGTGGCAATCTGCTGCAAGTTGTCAGCCGCAGTAGTGTCGCCCGATGTATCCACAATATTAATTTCCTTTCCGGGATTGGCTGCATTGTATGTATCTATGATTTCTTTCTCATAGGAGGTAGAAGCAAATTCCAGTGTCTCTCCTGCTATGTCTGACAATGTCTGCAGATTGTCTTCTTTTCTGCCCGCCAAATACATAGGGCTTAAGGCGTAATACTGAGCAGGGAATTTATAGGTTTCTTTTCGGGCGGCACTTGCCACATATTGACCGGAGCCGAAATCAATGCTTCCCGCCTGCAAAGCCGCAAACAGAGCCGGAGACGCATCAAACCCTACAATTTCCACTTCATAACCGTCAATGCGGTTAAATGCCTCAGTGACAACGTCTTCCTCCAATCCGATCAGATTCCCTTTATCGTCTGTGTAGGAAAAAGGGAGGTGCGCCTGCTTTACACCGCAGCGAAGTACGATCGGTTCCGCGTTCGTGTTCGCTTCTGCCTCCGTTTTCACTTCTGATGCCGCTTCGTTTTTTACGTCCGTTTGGGCTGCTGTTTTTGTATCTGCCAGCTTTCCTGTGCTGCAGCCGCTTAGCCATAGCGCTGCGGCCAGCACTGTAATAATTAATGCACTTTGTTTTCCTTTCATAATCTTTCTCCTTTTTATATTTTAATCTTTATAAAACCATGTTAATAATGATTGTACATATCCTCCATCAGTGAAATACACCCCCGGATACCAATATGTGATTTGTTTAAAATCTCCTTATCCAAACAGGGAGCGGATACGGTCACAAAGAATGAGTCCAGTTTCTTTGCAATATTCTTTTCATAGGTACTCCCAAGGAGGAGTGTGGCCTTTCCCTGATATTTTTCCGCTATCTGTTCCACTAAGTACACGTCGTTTTCAAAGTATACTTCTGCTTTTCTGTCACAGACCAAAGCTTTGATATGAGCTTCAATTTCTGATTGAAATTTGTCGGGTACACTATCTGTACAAATCACAGCCAACGGAATGTGTCCATGATCGTTCGTCAGAAATCTGGAGATTCCCAATACAAAATTGCTCTCACCCACTAAAATATATCTGTGACGTTCAAAATTGCCCATAAGAGAATCAAAATATTCATACACATACTGTTGTTCTTCTAAAATCACTTTATCAACCAAAGCTTTCTCAAGATTCAATTGCTCTGCTATCTGACGGATCAAGTCTGCCACTGCCGTGGGGCCTATGGGCATCCCGGGATAATTCAGAGTAGGGATACCAAACGTTTTCTCGTAATAAGCATCCAGATTTTTATTGAGCCAGGCTGAGATATTAATATTTAAAGCCGCATTCCCGGAATCGGTTATCTGCTGTATCCCGTCTCTGGCAATAAAAAAAGTGTTCAGTTTTAATCCCAGCTTTTGAAAGATACGGGAAAGTTCCTCTAAATCCCCACGGAAGGTCATATCCTCACTTGGAACCTGACCATAGAGATTGACCAGCTTCGGATTGGTCTCTGTTTTTCGAGCCAGTTTTTTTACCACTGCCAGAAGTGTATTCTGATAGCCATAATAAGTATCTCCTTTAAATCCTGCCACATCAACCGTAATAATAGGATAAGGACTGTCGTCGAACTCCCGCACTACCGCCTCTATGTCGTCTCCGTTGATCCCCATGCTGCAGCCGGTAAGGACAGCATAAAGCTCACCGTCCATTACCTCTAAGCTTCCGGCTATGGTTTCTCTAAGCCTCTCCGCCCCTCCGAATACTACTTCCTTTTCGTAAGCGTTGGAACTGGGCATCCCGTGATATCCTCCCAAATAATAAAGGTTTGTTTGAACCGCCGCCTGCATACTGCATCCAGGACTGGCATGTAAAATAGGAATTCCCTTATATAGATTTCCCACTACGTCTATGGCACCGTTTAAAGAACAAAGAATCCTTGGGCGCTCCGTGCACTTTTTCATCTGACCTATCCTCCATTTTTTTCATTTCCTGCTTTGAAGCATTTTTACGACTCATAACTTTTATTGTGCCGGAAAATCAAAGTATTTAAAGGCATCCTCGTTATACCAACTGTCCCTGAAAGGAGGATCAGAAAAATCCTTTAATTTTTCATTGAAATTATTATTGTCCAAAGCATCCTCGATCTTCCGCCCCAGATACAAAACACCCCGGTATCCGAACGTCGGTCGTTTTCCATCCAAAATATGGGTTGTGGGAATCCCAAGTCTGGACACCCAGTTGGCCATGCCGATAAATACGTCCGGTTTTAATTTTTTTATTAAATTGATTTGCTCATATGGCTGCATATCTGCTACATTAATGAGGAATTCACTTCCGTGGTATTCCTCCAGACGTTCAAAATCTTCCACATACGCTTTTTCATAATAGGGAGCATGGATACACAAAAGCTTCATTCCATATTCTCCCATTAAGGTGGCGGCAGCCAAGCCACGCCCGGTGCCCGCTGTTATACAGACCTTAAGACCCTTCGTCTTATTCCTGATATGGCCGATTTCTTCTTCTACCTCGCCCCGTTCTCTCTCTATAAATTCCTCTGCCTCTTTTTCTTTCCCTACCAGTTTGGCAATGGCTCTTAACCACCGGTCTGTGCTGTCCGAACCAATAGGCATACAAGTGACGGTATATGGAGTCCCATATTCCTTATGTAAGAAATCCATATACTCATCCCCAAAAATCTGACATACGGATATGTTATACTCTGCCGCTGGGATCCGCATGATGTCCTCATAAGTAGCATTGTAAGGCATAATATTGGCTTCCAGGCCAATGGCCCGAAACATACGCTTCATCTCTAACTGATCCGCCAGACTTAAAGAATGGGTTGCAAATAAATTAATTAGACCTTTCTCCTTTTGGGGCCTGGCGTTCTTGATGACAAAGTTTTGCAGGGCGCTTAAAGCCAGATC
This sequence comes from Lacrimispora sphenoides JCM 1415, assembly GCF_900105615.1. Classification (NCBI taxonomy): domain Bacteria; kingdom Bacillati; phylum Bacillota; class Clostridia; order Lachnospirales; family Lachnospiraceae; genus Lacrimispora; species Lacrimispora sphenoides. Next base: position 2,347,971 of record NZ_LT630003.1, read on the forward strand.
ATATCCGGTCGCGTGGTTTCTGGATTTAAAGCCTTCACAATGAATGGGGGCAAAAATCACATCCGGATATTCTTCCTGTAATCGTTCTGAAACAGCATCGATATCATCGCCGATAATAGCGGAAGCACATGAAGATAAAATAAAAATCATTTTGGGATGGTGCCTTCTAATCGCTTCTCTTGCCGTTTCCTCTAAGCGGCCTTCACCGCCTAATATCACTTCCTTTTCTCCTAAAGCGGTGGATATGATCCTGCTGGTTTCCCCATTGGTATCACCCATATGATGTTTGTAAATATTGATTCTTTCGATGGCTGCCAGACTGCCACATGCGGAACAGCCATAGGGAGAATGTATAATCATAACCGAATCCTGAATACTGGCCAGCGCATTTACACTGTTTACCTGCACACATTGAATCCCCTGCTCAAATGTTCTGTGGGCATTTTTTAAACAATTATTCTTTACTCTGTCACGCATATGACCGGCACTTCCTACCTGTGCATCGGTAAACCCCTCCCGGGTATCACGGATCTTATCCCTGATGATTCTTTCCATTTTACCAGAACCTCTTTCCTGATTTTTAGATGTAATAAATACTGTCCTGCGTATTGATACGCGTTAAAAACTGTTTGGTTCTTTCATTTTTAGGCTTGCCGAAGATTTCCTTTGGTGTCCCCGTCTCTACTACCAATCCCTCATCCATAAAGATTACCTGACTGGCAACTTCCTGGGCAAACGACATTTCATGGGTTACCACGATCATGGTAATCCCTGTCTGGGCCACCTTTTTTATCAGTTCTAATGTCTCACCCACTAATTCCGGGTCTAGAGCCGAGGTTGGTTCATCAAATAAGATTACTTTCGGAGAGAGGGCTACTGCTCTGGCAATCCCCACTCGCTGCTGCTGTCCGCCAGATAAGTTGACAGGATAATAATCCATGCGGTCAGACAGGCCAACCCATTCAAGTGTTTCCACAGCGATCTTTTTTGCCTCTTCTTTTGTCTTTTTCTGAACTGTCACCAGCCCTTCCATGACGTTTTCCAAAGCAGTTTTATTCAGAAATAAACCATAATTTTGAAATACAAAGGCACATTTTCTTCGAATATTCAAAGCTTCTTTTTTGCTGCTTTTTTTCATATTCACGGTCAAATCATCGATCGTCAGTTTTCCTTCATCTGCTTTTTCCAAAAAATTGATACAGCGTAAAAGTGTGGTTTTTCCAGAGCCGCTGGGTCCAATGATAACCGTTACATCACCTTTATTTACCTGAATGGAAATTCCTTTTAAAATTTGGGAGTTTCCAAAGCTCTTTTTCACATTTTCCATTTCAATCATGATGTCACTCCCCTCTATTATAAAGCAATTCCCTTTTTATATTTGCTCATCTTCTGCTCAAACGTACGAAACAGTTTGGAAAAGACAAAGCTTAAAGTTTCATAAATCACCGCAATCAGAAAAAATGCTTCCAGAAATTGATAACTGGGACTGGCCAGGGTATAAGCCATACCCGTAATTTCCACCACGCCCGAATAATAAGCCAGCGTGGAGTTTTTGATAAGACCGATAAACAATCCTCCCATATTAGGCAAGGCAATAACAAATGCCTGTGGAAAGATGATGCGAAAGCAAGCCTGTAAGGTGGTCATTCCTATGCTTTTCGCCGACTCTAACTGGCCGTGGGGAATCGCAAGCAAGCTGGAACGAAAGGTTTCTGAGGCAAAAGCCGCCTCTGAAATGCTCATGGCTATAATAGGGTAAATGATGCTTTTATTTCCCGCCACAGAGGCTACGGAAAGTCCATGCTCGAAGCGATAATAGGCGATGAACGTAGGGATGGCATAATAAATAAAAAACATAATGATTACCAAGGGCACGCTTCTCATAAAAGACACATAAACAGCAAATAGCCGGGACAAGCCTTTTATTCTATTTATCCGGATTAATGCGATTACAATACCAAAGATCCAGCCAAAGAAGGCGGAGAAAACGGTGATAATTAGTGTATTTTTTACTGCAGGTAACATTGCAGGCAGCATTGATGCAATAAATTCAAAATTCATGAATCTCCTCCTCTTTAAATGATCTGTATTTTTTTACCTTTGGTATACACCCGTTCCGCCCATTTGGTGATCTGCTCTAATAGGACACTTACCACCCAGAATATGATGGATACTCCAAGATACAGCTCGGCACGGTTTAGCCCATATAAATTAGAACTGATGAGCTTTGCTCTGCCGAACACATCCACAGCTCCGATGGAAAAGGCCAGTGAAGTAGATTTAAAAATATAAATAATGTTATTCCCTAAGACCGGTATGGCAACTCCAAAGGCCTGAGGGAAAATAATTCGACGAAAGGCAGTTAAATTCCCCATTCCCACGCTATAAGCTGCCTCCCATTGATACTGATCAACCGACAGATAAGCAGAACGCATCATCTCTGCCATATTGGCCGCCGAAGTAAGAGACAGAGTTGCAATAATAAAAGAATCCTTGCTCCAGGATGCCCCATTGATTCCGATCTTTTTTAAATACAGGGGCATGACAAAATAAAAAATAAATATAAGTACCAGGATGGGCATCCCCCTCATAAAAGCGATATAACCCTTAGCCATGGCGTTTAATAATTTACTTTTTGCCAAAGCCATGCAGGCAAATACAAAGCCAATGAGCAGGGAAAAGAGCAGGGAAAACAAAACCAGCTTTACAGTGACCGGAAAAGCGGTCATCACCTTTACCATGAGCCCCGGTATTTTCATAAAGTTAAAATATTTATTCATTTTAACTACCATTCCTTTCGCCTTGGTTATCTGTTATATCGAATAGTTGGAATCCAGGGAAATGATCCTTGATAAGAATTGTCTGGTCCTTTCTTCTTTCGGATTTGAAAAAATCTCTTCCGGACTTCCCTCTTCCACAACAATCCCTTCATCCATAAAGATCACTTTATTGGCAACATCCTGGGCAAAGGACATTTCATGGGTCACCACGATCATCGTAATTCCTTTTCCCGCCACTTTCTTAATGATATCAAGGGTTTCTCCTACCAGCTCCGGATCCAGGGCAGACGTTGGTTCGTCAAACAGAATCACTTCCGGATTTAAGACAAAGGCTCTGGCAATGCCCACACGCTGCTGCTGCCCGCCGGAAAGATTGCAGGGATAACAATGATATTTCTCCCCCAGTCCCACCCAGTCAAGGGCCTCCTTCCCCCGTTTTATGGCTTCCTCCCTGGGAATATGCCTAGCCGTAACAAGGCCTTCTATCACATTTTCCAATGCAGTTTTATTGGCAAAAAGATTGTAATTTTGAAAAACAAAGGCCGTTTTCCTTCTGATCTCCAGAATCTGCTTTTTGGTGGCTTTTTTTAAATCCACACAGGTATCTCCGATGGAAAGCTGTCCGCTGTCCGCATTTTCCAGGAAATTAATACACCGCAGCAATGTGGTTTTTCCCGAACCGCTGGGGCCGAGGACAACCACCACCTGGCCATCCTCCACCTTCACAGAAACATCCTTTAGGACCTGCTGCTTTCCAAAGGCCTTTTTTACATTCTTTACTTCAATCATATGGATTCCTCCTAAATCTGCCTGTATGGCGCCTTAAGACCTTTGCCAGGTATTCGATCATAATGGTAAATGCCCAGTATATGACTGCGGCCGCCACATATCCTTCAAAAAAGGAATACGTCCGGGAGCTTGGAATGGTGGCTCCTGCCACGATTTCAATAATACCGATGGCCATGACTACGGAGGAGGCCTTGATTAAGCCGACCACATGATTGATCAGGGTGGGGATCGCTACCGGGATCATCTGGGGGATAATGATCCTCCTGATGTTCTGGACCTTTGTAAGCCCCACGGAATATCCGGCTTCATCCTGCCCCTTGTCAATGGACAGCAGGGCTCCCCGGATGGCCTCTGATATGGAACACACCGCTGTAAGGCTCAATGCAAAAATTCCTACCCAGATATTATCTACATCAGAAGCTTTTGTTTTAATATGTAGGAATTCTGCCAGGTCATTGAATTTGAGCATGAAAACCAGGTTATATATCATCAGAGCCACCACAATGGGAACACCCTGATATACGGTAACAAAAATCCCAAGAAGCTTACAGAGAACAGGCACTTTATAGACCCTGACCAGCGCAATCACTGTTCCCAGCGTCAGGCCAATGGCCAGCGGAATGAACACAAGCCTCAGGGTATTGGGAAAATACTTCATACCATAAAGAAAGCTTTCATAAAAATGAGCTGTATTAAAATTCATTCTACCCCTTCTCTCCCATACTCCAGTTTTGTATTCAGGTAATAAAAAAGAAGCCGGATTGTTAAACTGATAACAATATAGATGATCACCACAAACACATAGGCTTCCAGTACGTGCTTTGTGGCCGCGCCGATGGATTTGGCCCTTCCCATGATATCCGTAACACCGATGAGAAATACAAGAGAGGAATTTTGAAACAGTCCTACCAGATCAGAGCCAAAGGGAGGCAGGGCAATCCTCAACATCTGGGGCAAAAGGATTCTTCGAAAGGTCTGAAGCTCCGTAAGTCCCACACTGAAGCCCGCCTCTGTCTGCCCATAGGGAATGGATGTGATTGCACCGTAAAATATGGCAGAAAGAAATGCTCCCTGATTTAAGATAAAGGTAATATAAGCAAACGTTACCGCACGGAACCCCCGGTTGATGTTGGTACCGAAAACAGGATCAATAAGGGCCGGTATCCCGTAATAAATAATCATCAACTGTACCAGCATGGGGGTTCCTCTCATGAATGAGACATACACCTTAAAAAACGGATTCAGGACCGGTATCTTTTTAAGCTCTGCCAGAACAATGAACGCGGCAAGAAGCACTCCGAATCCGGTGGCATAAACCACAATCCGAAAGGTCACCGATAAATACGGAAGAATTTTAGGGATATTTTCAAAGAACCGCTCCCAGCCAAACAGTTTATCCATACCATTACTCGCTTTCCGTATAATCCCCGCCGATTACATCCTTTGATATCTGTGCAAGCTTTCCGCTTTCCTTTAATTGCTTTACCGCTCCATCCACTGCCTCCTGCAGCCCGGTATTGTCTTTTGCATATACGAAGTATGTGGAAGAAGACTGGACCGGTTCTCCCGTCACCTTTAAGACATCCCTGCCGCCTCCATAGTTTTGATTCAGCTTTTCCGTATCCCGCTTTGTCAGGATGGTGGCATCCCAGACACCGTTTACAAGGCCTGTAACAGTCTCTTCATCGGTCGAATTATCCACGTAATCAATCTTTATGGGATTATCCGGATGGTCTTTATTATAATTCTCCAGGATATACACGGAATTTGACCCGGTGGAGCTTTTTATCTTCCGGCCCTTTAAATCATCAAGGGACTTAATATCCGTACGGTCATCTGTTACGGCAAGGTAGGTCACATAGGTGGTATATGGTTCTTTTCCAAATAAATATTTTTCATCTCTTTCCTTGTTCCATTCGTATTGATGAGCTGCAAGATCAATCTTGCCCGCATCAAGGGAAATCAGCACATTGGCAAAATCTGAGGTCTGATATTCAAATTCATACTGGGGGAGCAGCTCATCCACTGCCTTTAAAACCTCGTACTCATATCCGGCAAGGTCTCCTTTCTCATCCAGATAGCAATAAGGCGCATAGGCATTACCGGTTCCTACCACCACTTTCGTGACCCCTGTGTCTGCGGCCGCTATTTTCTTGCCGCATCCTGTCAGCATTGTCGCTCCCAATGCTGTAAGAACTGCTTTTAAACCGATTTTTTTTATCCATTGATTCATCATTCCCTGCCTTCCTTTCCTATTAATGTTTCATTCGCCATTCCCCGAAGTGACTGATGATGATCCATCCGGTGAAAATACCATGTGATTTTCTCCATTGCGTCTTCAATTTTCCCTTCCACATCAAAAGCGCTGACCGCCTTTTTCTCAAGCTGTTTCTGAATGTGAAAACCGATCTTTTTGCAGATAACACAACGGCAGTCTGTTATGAAATCTACCCTGAGTTGGTTTTCGTGAGAGCCTTCGCAGCCCCTTCCTTTGCACCCGTCCTGACAGAAGGAAGACCCCCCGGCTTCCTTCTGTGCTTCTCTTATTTCCAAAAGGGCGTACTTCCCTTCTTCTCGCACTTCATAGATGAAAAATTCATGGGCCGCCCCAAAATTCATATCTATATTCTCACCATCAGAAGATGCAACTGCAATTTTATATGGCATAATACTCCCTCCATGAATCCCGCCTGTTAATTGAATCTTGTTCTGGCAACGGAATAGATGTCTTCGATCAGCTTTAAACCTCCGTCATATCCTGCATAATAGCTGTTCATGACCAGTCTTTCATTGACCGGCCAGGATACATTAAGGAAATGGGCATCGGTCTGCTTTGCGATCTCTTTCTCCCAATGGCCTCCAAGAATCAGGGGATATCCATGATAGTCATGGGCTTTGATCTCGTTGTGGATCTTGTAGCCATCGGTCTCAAAACTCACCTCTGCTTCTATGCCAAAATTCAGTTCCTTAAAATAGGAACAGACCTTTTCCCTGAATTCTCTTGGGGTGTCATCCGTCACGAACTGCTTTGCGGGAAATAAACCCAGATCATTGACCAGGAACTTTGTAATGCCAAGGGCATATTGGGCGTCGGCTACCACCGTAAACTGCTTTGACATGACTCTGGTCTCCAGGAATAAATCCGCATAGCGTTCGATGTAGTAGTAATAATAAGCTTCTTTCTCTGCAATCAGGCTTTCAATCTTCTCCTCTGGCACTCTTGCAAACCCGCCCACTTCCCGAAGGAATTTACTGGTTTCAAAGGCCCCTATAGGGAGGGTCGGATAGTGGAGGTAAGGGATTCCGAGCTTCTTCTCCATGTTCTTCATATTATTAAGCCCGACCCAAGGCGACACCAGTAAATTAAATTCGGCTTGCGGTATCCTCTTTATGTTACTTAATCCCCTTTGATAGCCAAATATCGTATTCGGCGTAAGACCAAGTTCCTTAACCAGTTTTTCAAGCTCTCTTAAGTTTCCCAGCCAGAACTCATCCTGATAAGGCACATCCGCCCATATATTCACCAGATTTTTTACCCGGATATCTGACCGTTCCAGAAGCTGGTCAATGATTGCATCCACCACCTGCTCGTGGCCCTTGTAGTTGTTGCCCTTAAAGCCTGCGGTGGAGGCATAGATGACCGTTTTTTTTGCATCCTGAAACCCTTCCACCACTTCTTCGGTGTTGTCACCCACGATCTCCGGGATACAGCCGGTCAATACCACATATAAATCGGCATCAATGACATCCAGGGAATGCTTGATGGTTGACTCAAGCTTTTTAACGCCTCCGAATACAACATCCCTTTCGTTGATGCTGGTACAGGGATAGATGTTGGGTGAAAAATAGCCGGAGCTTCCCGAGGAATTGGAGAGCTTCTGGGCACACCCCGGACCGGAATGAAGGACAGGAATCGCCCGTTCGATTGCCTGAACGGTCTGCATGGCGCTCATTGCGCATTTATACCTCTGTTTATCTAAGATCTTCGCCATCAGCCAATCCCCTCCTCTAAGAAGCTTCCCACATCCTGCTTATACCACCAGTCCGTGTAAGGCAGCTTCACTCTTTTTGCCAGATTCTGTTCAAAGCTCCGGTTCCGTATGGTATCTAAAACCGTATGAGCGAACTCCAGGGTATGCTTATATCCGAATATCATGTATTCGTCCGCCACATAGACCGCCGGCGTTCCCTGTTTAATGGCCCATACCGTGGAGCCGGGATGGCGGGAAAGGTATAAATCAGGGCGGTACTTATTTAAGATGTTCATTACCTCAAAGTTCTGCTGGTCCGCCACACTGGCTTCAAAATTGATCTCATTGTCAAGAAGATAACTCATGGCAGGAGGAACATCCCCATTTTCGTATTTCTTGTCATAATGCCATGCCAGCGCCCAAACCACTTCAATACCCAGCTCGTTTAACACTCTCGTCACCTCAAAGGTATAGCCCGGTCCCATTCCGAGAACCGCTTTTAATCCCTTTAATTCTTTCTTTACCGCTTCTATCTGGGGAATATAGATTTTTCTCTGTTCTTCTATGTAATGTTCCACTTCAAGCTGCTTGCCGGCAACTCTTCCGATTTCCCTAAGCCAGGTCTCAAATCCGACGATCCCTAAAGGATTGATGGTCCGGATATAGGGAACGCCGTATAGCTCTTCTAAGCCATTGCCCAGATAATTTCCAAGAACTCCGCAGATGCATGTCGTAGCAACGGATTCTGATAAATGTTCCAGTTCTTCCACCGTTGCGTTGGCATATAAAAATATGGGCTCTAAATCAAAATTCTTAAACATTTCAATGATTTCATTTCTGGCGCTTTCAAAAAAGTTTTTAAAGTTAACGGTGTTTCTTTTCTGCTCTGGCGGCTTTACGATTCCGCTTAACACCGCATGATCGGATATATCAAACCCAGTCGCCCAAATCCGTGATTTAAAGCCCTCGCAGTGAACGGCTATGACAGGCACCGGAATCTGGTCCTTTATCATCTCCACCACGCTGTCAATATCCTCTCCGATGATCCCCGTGGCACAGGAGCTGCTGACAAAAATTGCCTTTGGCTGGTAACGCCGGTTGACCTCCACAATGATATCTGCCAGCGCTTCTGTGGAACCGAAAATGGTATCATTCTCATTCATATCTGTACCAATATAGACGGATTTGTTTACGACCCCTCTTTTAGCAGCCACCTGATTGGTAATGATGTACTGAGAACTTGCCGTGGCCGAGCACCCGGAAGGGCCGTGGTGGATAACCGCCACATCCCGGATCCCTCCAAGCTGGCCGAGGGCACAGCCGGAAAGGCAGGTACTTGACTGGGAAAAACAGCGTCCGCAGCCCTTTAAGCTGCCGCATTTGCTCTGGCTGGCAAGATCATGCAAGTCTCCGACATATCCGGTTATGGAGCCTAGCCGGGTCTCCCTGGTGGCCAGATTTGAATTTGATAAATTAATTGCCATATTTAACCTCCAAACTTTGACTATGCTTCTTCAAAAAGCTTCGTGGACAGGTACCTAAGACCGGTATCCGCCAAAATAACTACAAGATTCTTCCCTTTGTTTTCCGTTCTTTTTGCCACCTGGGTTGCTGCGAAAATGGCGGCCCCGGAGGAGGTTCCCACTAAAATCCCGTCCGTCCTTGCAACTTCCTTTGCAGCTTCATATGCCTGATAGGTTTCCACCTCATATTTTTCATCGTAAATGCTTAAATCCATAGTATGGGGAATCCGTTCTGCGGGCACTCCTTCAAAGGGATGGACCCCTGTGATATCCGGCGGCAGCGGATCCGTCTCATTGGGCAGGGAACCTGGCCCAGGCTGTATGGCGATGATCTTAATATTTTTATTTTTACTTTTTAAGTACCTTCCTGCTCCCGATATGGTTCCTCCTGTGCCGACACAGGCCACCAGAATATCCACCTTTCCCTCCGTATCCGCCCAGATCTCCGGCCCTGTGGTCGCTTCATGAACGGAAGGATTTGCCGGATTTTCGATCTGATTGACAAAGAAGTTGGTTTTTTCTTTTGACAGCACTTTCTCCTTTAAGGTTCTGACAGCCGCCACAAAATCCCCGCCTGTTTCATCTAACACCGCCTGGACCTCCGGCACCTGGGAGAATCTGATTGCTTCTCCGCCAAAAGCTTTGATGTTTTTAAACCGCTCTTCACTGACATTGTCCTGGACATATACCCGGAAGGAATATCCCCTGGCTGCCGCGATTGCCGCCATGCCGATCCCTGTATTTCCGCTGGTGGTCTCCACAATGGTATACCCCGGCTTTAAGAGTCCTTTTTTTTCCGCATCGCCGATCATGGCAAGTGCTATCCTGTCTTTTACGCTCTGGTTGGGATTGAAATACTCAAGCTTTGCTATGATCTTCGCTTCCAGACCGTGTTTTCTTTCATAATTTTCCAGCTCCAAAAGAGGCGTTTTTCCTATGAGTTCCGTGATTGATTTATGAATATTACTCATTGATACCCTCCTTGATCCAGCATCTTCGTGCTTAGATCTTATAATCGTCATTGATGTTCATGAGTCCGAATTCAAAAAGAATCTCTTCCAGCCGTTCCTGGTCCATGGGAGTGGGAATGGTGAAATCCTGATTGTCGATGATTGCCTGGGCAAGATTCCGGTATTCATCTGCCTGGCTGGAATCGGGTTTGTATTCAATGACTGTTTTGCGGTTGATCTCCGCATGCTGCACAATGTTATCCCTTGGAACAAAGTAGAGAAGCTTAGTTCCAAGCTCTTTTGAAAAGGCGCGGAGTAAATCCAGTTCCCGGTCTACGTTCCGGCTGTTGCAGATGATTCCTCCAAGCCTCACCCCTCCTGTCTTTGCATACCTCTTGACGCCCTTTGCAATGTTATTTGCCGCGTATAGGGCCATCATCTCCCCGCTTGCCACAATGTAGATTTCTTTGGCCTTTCCTTCCCGGATGGGCATGGCAAATCCTCCGCAGACCACATCGCCCAATACGTCGTAAAACACATAATCCAGATCATCGGTATATGCACCCAGGTTTTCAAGAAGTCCTATGGAAGTGATGATGCCTCTTCCCGCACAGCCTACCCCTGGCTCCGGGCCACCTGATTCCACACATCTGGTTCCTTTATAGCCTTCCTTCAGGATGCGGTCAAGCTCTACACCATCCCCCTCTTCCCGCAAAGTATCAAGAACTGTTTTCTGTGCCAGGCCGCCAAGGAGCAGCCTGGTGGAATCTGCCTTTGGATCACACCCAACTACCATAACCTTTTTCCCAAGCTCCACTAACCCTGCCGTCAGGTTTTGGGTTGTAGTGGATTTTCCGATCCCTCCCTTCCCATAAATGGCTATCTGTCTGATTTGTCCCATTGATAAAATCCTCTCTTTCTGATTCGCATAATTAATTGTCGTATAAGTCTTCAATCAAAGTCAGGCTTTCTCTATAGCCCGCATAAGCTTTTCTGTACCTCAATATAAGCTAGAAGTTTCCGGATGGAATCTTCAATATATCCCGGCAGTTCAAAGGCCTCTATGTTGTTTTGATCCAGTGCAGCCCTTGCACCGGATCCAATCCGGCTGACCAGAATATAATCACAATCCTCAAGCATAGCTGCCACAGCTTTTAACTGTGATTCATCATGCTCCTGTCCCCTGCATACGGGAACCGTTTTCCGGCTTTCCTCATATGTGAATGTCATACCCCCGCTGTCTGCCTCCACAATGTAAAAGACCTCGGCTCTTCCGAAATGCTGATTGATCACCTTTCCATCGGTTGATGCCACTGCAATCTTATATTTCACGTTGTTTTTCCTCCCCCTTTCTTCATCCGTGGGAAAAGGTATCGCTTCCTGCGATCCTTCTCTGGTATATCATATCTCCAAAATCCTTTCCCCCGAGCATGCCCACTGCATCGGCACGGCAATGTTTACAATGGCGGAAAACATCAATATGCTTTCCTGCCAAAGTTCTGGCCTCGTCGATCTCCTGGCATACGGGGGCCGTTTCATGGGAAAGTTCCGATTGAGGGATCAGAGGGATAATGTTGTAGATGCATGCTCCTGCCTCTTTTACAGCCTTTGCAATATCCTCAATGTGCGCCCCGTTTATGTTTGGTACCAGGACGGTGTTCACCTTTACCGTGATCCCTGCATCCGCTATCTTTTTGATGCCCTTTAACTGGTTTTCTATCAGGATTTCAGCAGCCTGGACTCCCTCATAAATACGCCCATGATACAGGATCCACCGGTTCAGCTTTGCTTCTATTTCGGGATCCACCGCATTTACCGTAACGGTCACGGATTCCACTCCGATTTCAATGATCTCATCCGCCCGTTCATAGAGCAGAAGGCCGTTGGTGCTCATACATTTGATCAGTTCCGGATGGTGTTCCTTTACCAGACGGAAGGTTTCCAGTGCATAATCCGTAGCCAGGGTATCGCCCGGCCCGGCAATGCCTGCAACTGTAATCTCCGGGCAAAGGGTAAGAGCCTTGTCAAGAACCTCCAGCGCCTGTGTAGGAGTGAGCACCTTAGAGGTTACTCCCGGCCTTTCCTCCTCATCATTGATCCTTCTGTCGCAAAACTTACAGGAAATATTGCAGCCGGGGCTCACCGGAAGGTGGATCCGGCCCACGTTGTTTTTATTACCTCCAAAGCATGGGTGTGACTTTTGCAGGTTTTGATATGTATTTGCCATTTTAATCTCTCTTTCTCATCTTTCTTCAATCGGATATTCGCAATCCGCTTTGCTGCTTGCTCATAACCTAATAGCTGCTATTGCAGTTTGTCAGAAGGGTCTTGCACCCCTTCTGACACAAGTAAGTCCCCGCCCTCCACTTATGCCTTTCCGGCATTGAAGTGGGGGACTTACCTGATGAGGTTAAATCAGGATACAAAAAAGGACAACCTTCTCCTGATACGCATTCCTGCTTATCAGAACCTCCGGTTGTCCAGTCAGTCCTTTATTCTTATTTTTTCTATTTTTTCGATCTGTACGATCTTTCCATCCTGAATGGTGATGGTGATGGAACCATACTTTACATGGCTGGCCATTTCATGGATCAGCCTGATGTATTCTTTTTCTTGATCAGAAGCATTTGAATAGGATATCGGAATCACCTTCCCTCACTTATGGATCGCCGCCGGGCCTTCCTCTAAGCCCTGGCCCGGATTCTTTTTTCTCAGGTGGTTCTTTTTATATGTATTTGACGCATCTTTCGTATCTTCTGCATCTTCCTGCCCGTATGGATTGATTAAGTGGTGTTACTGATGAAATTTATCATCTATTTCCGCTTATAAAAAAACAGGTACAATTATAGTACCTGCTAAACTCCTTCCGCTGCGGATCCAGGTATTCTAATACATACAAAAATAAGCTGTATTCATATACATACACACAGTTTTACAACAACAGCAATCCATTTTATCAAAGCTTGAGAGAAGATTAACTCTGGCAGAAACCATTGCGTTTTTCATATGAATAACATCCTTTCTTGTATATCCTATTATTCTTGTAGGTTTAATATGTATTGATTATAGTATCATCTTTTGGGTATGTCAACATTTTTTTATATTTTTATGATATATTTTTAACAGCTTGTCTCAATGGAAAAGCCATAAGAAGCCGGAAAATTTCTTTTCACTGGCTTCTTATGGCTTTATTTTTACCTAACTGGTTTTTATAAAACAGAGGCACGCATTAAAGCATCATCAATACATCCCGCAATATTCTCTCTTCCCATATCTTCTACAAATCCCGCCCGTTCCATCATTGACATAGGCTGCTCGTTTACATGGGATAATACCAGTGTGACATTCTTTCTTTTTAAGTTATTGTAAAGCTTTTTTAAACTTTTTAATGCAGTTGTATCCATGGCCGGAACGCTCCGCATGCGAAGGATCAGCACTCTCTTACCATCTTCTAAGACCACCTTTGATATCTTATCGGCGGCCCCAAAGAACATCGGGCCATTGATTTCAAAAACGGCTACATGCCCTGGAACCGGCTTTAAGTCAATTCGGTCTCCATCATGATCCTCTTCATCCTCCAGATACTTCCAGCCATTTACCTCGGCCACATCTGCCATCCGCTTCATGAACAGCAAAGATGCGATGACCAGACCAACGCCTATGGCCATAACCAGATCAAATACCACAGTCAGGACAAAGGATACCAAAAGCACCGACCAATCGCTTTTGGGGGAGGTTTTTACAATGGAAACAAACTCTCTCCACTCGCTCATATTGTAAGCAACCATAAACAGAATCGCTGCAATGGCCGGCATAGGGATAAGGGCTGCATAGGGCATGAGGAATATGAGGATCAACAGCAGAAGAACCGCGTGAACCATTCCGGCCACAGGAGTCCTTCCCCCGTTTTTAACGTTGGCTGCTGTCCGTGCAATGGCGCCAGTCGCAGGGATTCCTCCAAACAGGGCGGAGAAGGTATTTCCAACACCCTGGGCGATCAGCTCCATGTTGGAATTGTGCCTGCTGCCTATCATGCCGTCAGCTACAACGCAGGACAGCAATGATTCAATGGCAGCTAATACCGCAATGGTCACTGCATCGGGCATGACCTTTCCCATCATGGCAAAGGACAGCCTGGGAATATGAAGAGCCGGAAGGCTGGGGGAGATGGTATACAGATCCCCAATCGTATGTACCGGAAGATCCAGTACTTTTACCAAAACAGCAGTCAGAATAACTGCAATCAAGGATGGGGGGACCTTTTTAAAATATCTCGGCCAGATGATAAGTATGGCAAGGGCAATCATTCCTACCGCCAGCGCCATTGGATTAAAGGTTCCGATGGTGCGTACCACCTGCTCCAGCTTTTCCATAGTCTCCACCGGTGCCTTTTCAAAGGTAAGACCAAGGAAATCCTTTATCTGACCGATAAAAATGGTCACCGCAATGCCAGCGGTGAACCCGGTTGTAATGGTATACGGAATAAAACGTATCAGGCTTCCCAGCCGTAAAAACCCCATGATCACAAGGAGAATCCCGGCCATGACGGTTGCCGCAGCCAGGCCGTCAAGCCCGTTTTTTAAGACGATTCCAGCTACAATGGATGCAAATGCTGCCGTAGGCCCTGCGATCTGCACCTTGCTGCCGCCTAAAAAAGAGATCACAAAGCCCGCAACAATGGCTGTATAAAGCCCTTGCTCCGGCGTCACACCGGAAGCCAGGGCAAGGGCGATGGAAAGGGGCAGAGCAATGATCGCCACGATGATCCCTGAAATGACATCCTTTGCGAACTGCTCCCTTGTGTAATGCTTCATTGATAAAAAAAACTGTGGGATAATATCCTTCATCTTTCCTGTTCCTCTGTATATTATAAATTTTTTATAAACTTTTTATAATATAACTGTGAAAAGAGAAGAATGCAAGGAAATTTCCTATGTTTTTCAAATAATACAAGAATTTCTACCGCAGGCTGTTTGCAGCAAGCAGCTCCAGACCCTCTTCACTTAGCAGCTCCACGTTTCCCCTGGTGAGCTTTACGAGATGATCTGCCTGGAACAGCCGTAAGAGCCGGGTGACCACTTCTCTTGCAGTTCCCAGGTGATGGGCAATCTGCTCATGGGTAATGGAAAGCTCACTGGAACCGTTAAGCCTTCCCTCTTCTAAAAGAAAGGCGGCAAGGCGGCCATCCATTTTCTTATTTAAGACCTGATCCATCAGCCACATGACATCGGAAAAACGGGAAGCCATCAGCTCATTGGTAAAATTGGAGACAACAGCCGACTGCTCCATCAGCGTCTTATAAACCTCCGGCGGGATCACAGAGACCACGGAATCCTGCTCCGCTTCCACCGTTACATCGAATTGAATGTTTTTAACCATACAGGGACCGGAGAAAAGGCAGATATCACGCTCAAGCAGACGGTAAAGCGTCAGCTCCCGTCCCTCATCCGATAACATGAAAACCCTTAGCTGCCCTGCGGTCACAAGCAAAAGCCCGCTGCAGCCGTCAGCGCCGCCATGGACCAGCATACCCTTTTCAAACTTTGCTTCCCTGGCCTTTTCTTTTAAGAGCATTCTCTGTTTCTCTGTCAGCTTATTCCAGAAAGGAAGGTATTCTCCCAACACCATATCATCAAACCTCCATGTGCCTAAGAACGTTGTAACACAATTTCATCGTTGCAGTCAAAAAGTTTAAAACATTCTTTGTATCCCAGTCTTCCGGACTTTAGTTCTTCCGCCATCAAAAGAAGATTCATGGAATTGACTGCGGCTCCGTAAATCCCGGAACGCATCCGGATGTTCTCAAGCCTTTCCCTAAATCCGCCGGTAAAGGCCCCGGAAACAAATGCAAAGTGATAATGAATCACATCGTTGTCAAAGATCTCCCACCACTTATTTGGATTAAGCTTCTCATTCCGTTCCTTATTTTCCTCTATATAACGGTACATCTCATCAGCCTGCTTGATCGGAAGGGAATACCCCTTTCCATAAGCCTTATTATCAATGATCAGCCCATCTTCTCCATAATATACGCACACATCCGGCTTTCTGGTATCGCCAAGCCTGGCGCCCTTAAAGTTAAGTTCCCCCGTCAGAAGCTGGGCAGTCTGTATCTCATAATCCCGGTCAGAAGTGCCGTCAAATCCTAAATCCAAAAGAATCAGATACTTATGGTCCACATGGTTCAAATGGGATCTTAAATAATCCTTGCACAGGGACACCTCTGATTTTACCGGTACCGGCCCATGGCTCTTAGAAGGCAGTTCAAGACCGGTTATCTCCTCCATGATCCGATAGGTATTTCCTGTCTTTTTTACATGAAGCCCAATATTTTCAAAGCTTCGGAGGTCATCGAGGATCGTTTCCTCTGCCTCTTCCATATCCAAGCCTTTTAAATACTCCTTTATCTGCAAAGGGGAGCGGTAGGCTCCTTCCAGGAATTTTATGATATGGGTCCTCCGGTTGCGTAAATATTCCCGGTCAGCTACCTTGGTAGCCAGCATATCCCACATCACCCGTTTGGGAATCCTGGAAAATCTTGAAACCCCTGTGACATGTTTTAATATGGTCCTTCCCTTTAACGTCAGCTGATAAGACTGTGGAATGGTTCCGGTGCAGGTAAGGCCTCCAATGGAAACGGTTACCTCTTTTGGCACCTTATTGATCCAACCCATCTGAAAAAGCCAGCTGCAAATAGTCCGGACGTATTTATCGCTGGTTCCTTCCGTATCCTGAAGAAGCTTTGTCCTCTCTTCCCTGGTTTCTGCTTCCGCCAGTCCCTGCAGGATCATGTACTGGGGAATGGAGGTAAAGCCTGCCTCCCCGATGAAGCCAAGTCTTGCTCCTATCTCAAACTTTGTCAGATGTCCTTCTTCTCCTAACAGGGACAGCACCCGGCATACGGGCGGATAGGAAAGCAGTGCGGTCTTTAATGCGCCGGCTTCTTCCTCGCTTCCTGCGGCTGCCTCCGCATATTGGCGTCCCAGAGGGGACAGGGAACAGACATCATCGTTCCGGCTGTAATGGAGAAAACCAATGCTTACCGCCCATCTTAGAAAGGAATCTGCAGGCCAGTCGCTTTGGTATTCCTTCCGCTGCCCTGGCAGAACTGCCTGGATGATCCCGGAACAGGGGGCATTGCTCCTTGTATAACCAACAGGTGTCCCCTTTCCTTTTAAATGGGTATAAGGAATGGTAATCTCCTCGCCGCTTAATTCCCGTATAAACTCATCTCTCCCGTCTTTTTCCGATATGAGCCTGGGTATTTTGTCCATGCGCAGGATCCTGTTGATCTTTGAATCCGGCACGAACGCGGATACCACATTTTTTAAGTTATCCAGGGTATAGGCCTCCTGTACCCAGCCAAATGTCCGATCTGCCACTGTTATTTCCTCTCTGTACGTTTCCTTTTTCTTAAGTATATCATAGCCTCCCGGGATTGACCACGAAATTTTCCCTGGAACACCCAAAGGGTTTGGTTTGTGATGACCGGCTTCCTGTGATATAATGATGGAAACTCAAGCCCTCGCGAGAATAACCGGACCGGAAAGGAACAGAACTTATGGGAAAATTACAGATGACAATACTGGCTTTTACAGCAATTTCCTGCTGCATTCATATCAGGCGGCAGCTCCAGGACAGAGATTACATCAAGCATCTGTTTTTAGGAAGTGATGCCGGAAAAAGCAGGATTCTCTATCTGGATTATGTCCGTCTTATTGCTGCTCTTTTCGTTATTTTAGTCCACTGCCTGGATGTTTCCACAGCCGGACTTACCGCCGGGACCAAAGAATGGGTGGCGGTGCAGTCCCTTTCTTCCATTCTTCTGGTCTGTAACACGCTGTTTATCATGAACAGCGGCGCTTTGATCTTAAGGGGACAAAGAGACAGCCTGGCTGTTTTTTACTATAAAAGATTCCTTCAGGTGGCTCTTCCCTTTTTTTGTTACTACTGCATTTATATCCTGCTCTCCTGCCAGTATTTCAATTCCGGCTTCCTAAGCGGAGTTTATAAGGCTTTAAAGGATATGGCGGCAGGCCCTATTGGGTGGGCCCCCCATTTATGGGTGATCTATGTCATTTTGTCACTGTATATCCTGGCTCCATTTTTCAGCATCCTTTTAACGCATCTGAATGACTCCATGCTTCACGGACTGGCGGTTTTGATCCTTCTCTTCCGCTGTCTGGCGGTTTATCTGCCTGCCATGGGCCTTCCTTTAAACTTTGAGCTTATGATCAGCCCATGGGAAGGGGTATTTTTACTTGGCTATTACTTTGCGCAACCAGTTTCCATGAAATACAGGAAAGCCTGGTGGGGACTTGGCCTCGCAGCCTGCTTATTTACCGTCCTCTGTACTGCCCTGCGGCCTGATTACAAGGCCATCCTATTGGCAGAAGGCGCTCCTGCCATGATCCTCTTAGCAGCCTCGGTCTTTCTTATGCTCCGCTCTCTGGAAAGCCGGCTTCCAAAGCCTGGAATCGTGATGAACTTCTTGATCCGGCACAGCTATTCTATTCTTTTAGTACACTGGGCCGTGCTCTATTTTGTCAGGGAGCGGCTCCATATAGGCGGACTTAATTTCAATATGGCAGGCAGCACCCTGATTTCTTTTCTTCTGGTTCTGGTTCTGTCAGCCGCAGCGGCATTTCTCTTTGACCAGACCGTAGTTCTTTGTGTCCAGACCCTTTTTAAACGTCTGGTCCATCCATTAAGGAGCCGGTGAGTGTTACTCTTCCGGCTCCATTGTTCTATCTGCTGCTATGGGCCTTACCGTGATTCCGTTGATTTCCACATGCTCACTGATGCCGATGACAATGCATGGCCGGCCGTCGATCATCCGGTTTTCTACAAGATAGGTTTTATCAGGCGCTACCTTGATACTCACATCCGTTGTCTTGATCTCAAAGCTTCTGGTATTAACTACATTGGAAGCGATGAAGGGAGGCACAGATGTTTCTTCGTTTTCGCTGTAACGCTGCTCAAACTCCTCAAGCTTCTCCTGGCTGGCTCCGTTGTTTTCCAACAGCCTTTTCATCTGATACTTGTCCAGGGTAAAGGGAGCCGGTTCATCCTTTGTTTCTTCAAGAATCTCATTTAAATTTTCGTGAAGGTTCTTAACTGTTTCAAAATCGCAGTTATCTCCCAGCGTTTCCTCCACAAGGGCCTGGAATGTTTCTTTCTGGCTCTTGGCTGACATAGGTATCACACAGCCAAGCAGCTCATCAATTAAGCGTTCCGGCATCTGCTCCGGGTTTTTGGCATAGTATAAAAGGCTGTGAATATCCGTATTCCGGTCATTAAAGGACGGGAATAAAAAGCCGGTATCAGGAGCCTCCACGATCCAGTCCCTGCTGCGGTTTTCGATTACATTAGACTCGGAATTGTAACAAAGGCCCGCTTTTGACAGTTTTACCGGGCAAACGGAGCACTGGATGAATTCATAAACAAAGTCTGAAGCATCATCCATTTCAAGTCCATCAGAGGACCTTGCGGGAATATCGTAGGCACAATGAATGAGGATAATGTAAAAATTCTCGCCGTAATCGTAGCTTGCGATCACCTTATCATAAAATTCCTCGATCAGGGCATCATCCTTTAACTGGCTGTCCCGAAGCTTTAATAGAAAGTTCTGGGTTCCGTCCTCAGCTTCCGTATGTAATGGAAATTCCATATTGACCATGTTCTTACCAATCGTCCCTGACAGGCCGCTTCTAAAAATGGCAAAATATTTAAACGCTTCTTCTTCCGGGAGTGATAAAAATGCTTCCTTAATCTCCGTTCTTTTGTTCTTTTCCGCATCCACATAACAGCCACAGATACGGCTGATGGCACAGTTAGCAGGAGTAAAAAGTTTCTTTATTTCGTTAGCTTCTTTCTTATTCATTCTACGGCTTCTCCTATCCTAATGTAAAACTTCAGAATTAATACTAGAGCAAATCCGGGCAGATGTCAATCATTGGTATTGCTAAAAAAAAGCTCACAGACCATCAGGTCCATGAGCTTTTCAACTTTTTTATTTATCTGCTTTCCATAATCCGTGAAGATTACAGTATTCGTATGCGGAAACTACTTCATCTCCGTCGCAAAGCATGAATTCAGCCACGGGTTTATCACCTGGATTCAATATCTTTCTCTGATTGCCCTGCTTGGTCTCTAATGCGATCCAACCGATGAAATGTTCAGGAAGCATTGGGTGTTCAACGGAACCAACTGTAACTTTTACATGCTGACCGTCAATCTCAATAACCGGAACGTGCTTCTCAGTTGCAGCATCTGTTGTATTGGCTACCAATTCGTGCATATTTTCTCCACAGCATGTAATGGTACCGCCCTTTTCCTCTACAACCGCTACAATATTACCGCAACGGTTACACTTTAAAAACTTCATAGTAATAACCTCCTTCGTCTTTTGAATCTTTATTGAATTATATTCTCATTATACCATATTTACCATTCATTTACAATAGAATTAAACCGGCAAACAAAGCCCTCTTATTTGCCGCATCTTTCCTGATATTCCGAAGGCGATACTCCCAAAAGCTTCTTAAACTGTGCACTGAAATAGGCAGTGTCCGAATACCCCACCTGATCCGCCACCTCATAAACCTTGACCCGGCAGTCCTTTAACAGGGACATGGCTACCTGCATCCGGTAAAATGTAAGATAGCTGGTAAATGTATAATCCGTTTCCTTTTTTAATACCCGGCTCAAATATCCTTCGCTGATTTCTAAGTATTCCGCCACCGTACTAATGGTGATGTTCTCCTGATAATGCATCCGGATGTACCGGATGGCCTCAGCCACATATTTGTTCTTGGACTTCTTGTCCGCATTAAAAAGAAGGACCGGTGCTGAAACCTCTCCTGCTTCCTTTTCCTTCCCCTGCTCGATTTGGCTCCGGATATGCAGGATGGCCTGTTCTAAATCTCCATCCTTTAAGGGCTTTAAGAGGTAATCACTGACCCCTAACCGCAATGCACTTTGGGCGTACTTAAAATCCCCGTAAGCAGTCAGGATAATGAACTTCGCTCTGCACCCTTCTTCCCGAAGCTTGGTGATCATCTCCACCCCGTCCATGCGGGGCATCTTCACATCTGTTACGATAATGTCCGGGGAGAGCCGTTTTGCCAGACTGGCCCCTTCCTCCCCGTTAGCGGCCTCACCCGCTATGACACAGTCCAGAGCCGCCCAGTTAATGGTCAAAATGATTCCCCGGCGGACCATCGTCTCATCTTCCACAACTATGACTTTATACATCCGTCACCTCCCTTTGGACCGGCAGTCTTAACGCAATGGTGGTTCCCTCCTTTGTCACTTCCGCCCTGATCCCATATTCCTGTCCGTAATAAACTTTCAGTATTCGGATCACATTATAAAGCCCTAAGTGTCCATCTCTTTTCACAGGATTGTCACTGTTGATCCAGTCCACCATTTCTTTATCCATCCCGCACCCGTCATCCGTAATGGATATGCTTAATACTCCATCTTTCTGATCTGCAAAAATACAGATGTATCCGTTCTCGCACCCATCAAGCCCATGGATGATGGCATTCTCCACCAATGGCTGCAAAAACATTCTGGGCACCATGCAGTCCTCCAATTGGTCCGGTATCTCGGTTTCATAGAGGAAACGGCCCGTAAAACGGATTTTTTGGATCTGGATGTAGCTTTCAATGGTTTCTAATTCCTCCCTCAAGGTGATGAAAGGGCGGCTGGAAATACTTCTTCGCAGGATTACCGCCAGATTCTCTGCCAATATGGCAATTTCCGGAATCTGGTTGATCCTGGCATTCCACTTAATCGTATCCAGGGTATTATAGAGAAAATGAGGGTTTAGCTGGGTCTGATACAGTTTAATGGTTGTCTTATTTAAATCCTTCTGCTTTTGAACCGTATCCTCTAAGTATTTCTGTAAGTCGCCTGTCATCTGGTTAAAGCTTTCCGTCAGCCTTCCCAGCTCATCCTGCCGGTTTGTATGAATGCGGATGGATAAATCCCCTTTTTTCACCTTTGCCATAGCCTTATCAAGCTGGCTCACCGGCTGGGCAATGCCTCTTGATAGAGCACCGGAAATCATCAGGCAGAGGACCAGACCAAGAGCCGATAAAAGTATGCTCACCGTTCCCATCGTGCGGATGGCATCTGCACTGATTGGTGCGGAACGTCTTAGGATGACATAGATCCCCTGGGAAGGTTCCCTGGTCCATAAATACCTGGTATACACTCCTCTTCCCTTTTCTCCCTCATGTCCTGATATTCCATGAAAGATGATGTCATTGATCTCCTTTTCCCCATACTCCGGACTGGAGCAGTAAATGGGCCTTTGATGGGAATCCAGCACTAAAAACGTATCCCCGGAAGAATAGAAGCCATTTAACAGATTGTCAAAATTTTCACGTGAGAAATCAAGAACCACATATCCGGTTCTTGCTCCATGGGAATTTTCCAGGGAATAGGCTCCCTGCATCAGGATATTTTTATCCGTTTCCGGGAGATAGGGATCCGTCCTGTAATAGGTAATCCCGCTCGCTTCCTGTGCCTTCATTAAAAGCCCCCAGCGTATGGGAAGAGAACTGTTTTTTGAAGCAGTGTCCGTTGTAAAACGAAGCTTTCCGCCTGAATCATAAATGCTGAACTGGGCGCTGCTGTATATCTCCTGAACCGCCTGATATAAGGACAGATATAAATCCTTTTGCATCTCAATGGCATCCTTATCGATCATTACCCTGGCTGCTGTACCGTCTGCCGTAAAAGTCTCACAGGCCTTCTCACAGTTTTCAAACAGCTGGGTCAGTTTCGTGCTTACCTCCTCCAGCTGCCGGTTTCCCTCCACCGCCAGCTGCCGGTTAATGGAAGCTGCAAAAAGCCTGGTAACCACCACGCTTGAAAAGGTAAGAGGCACCAGAGCTACCAATAGACATCCCAAAAATACCCGTGTCTTGAAAGAAAACTGACCGTACCACTTCATCCTCCAGTCCTCCTTTTATACACAGTCAGAACCTTATTCCATTGTTTTTGTATTTCCTTTTTTTTCCGGGAAAGACCCTTTAAATCCATATCTATGATGGGAAGCCTGTTGACAGGGGAAAGTCCTGGCAGAGGAGGCACATCCAGCCGCACGGAGCGCCTGTTTAAATCCGAAACAAGGATCCTCTGTGTATCCTTACTGACCGTGAAATCCAAAAAACGCCTGGCCGCCTCCGGGTGGGGACAGCCGTTTACAATGGCAGTACCATCCGGCAGCACCGTGGTCCCTTCTTTCGGGTAAATGTAGTCCACATCTGCGCCTCTTAAGCGCAGCGCCTGGGCCGCCCCTTCTATGGTGACGCCCAGGGAATACCTGCCATCCAAAATACCGGAATTCACCTCCGATAAGCTGGAAAGACTCCCGTATTCCAGGTTATCTGCCAGCTGCTTCATATAGTCTCCTTCTCCCCGGTATGTATAGACAGCCGTAGCCAGCGCTGAGGAATAGATATCCGACATACCGGGATCCACAAAAGCAACCCTGCCTTTCCATCTTGGCTCCAACAGGCTGGCCCAGCCCGCAGGCACCTCCCGGTATGTCACCACGTTGGTATTGTACATGATGACTAAGGGACAGACGGAAAAGCTGGTCCACTTATGATCTTCACACCGGAACGTCCCGGCTATGGTTGGGATTTCCGGGCTTTCATAGGCCTGCCAGTATTCCTTTTTTTCTTCCAGGGTCTCAATTCCTGCACCAAATACCACATCCCATGCTTCCCCCTCATCACCATATGGGCCGCTGCCATCCTCTAATTTTTTTAACAGTTCCTCCAAAGATCCGTTTTCTACCTTTACATGAAGGCCTGTCCGTTCTTCAAACTCCTTGACAACAGGTTCGCATATCCCTTTTTCCTGGACCGAGTAAACCACCAGATCCGCCTGGGAGTTCATGGGCTGCTCCCTCGTTTCCGGCCGGCAGGAAGACAGCAGGACGCAGCAAATAAGAGACAGCGTGCAGACCGCCGGCCATCGTTTCCTGGTGCTGTCAGAAAGTCTCATAGACGATTCCTCCTCTCCTGTCCGCAGTATGGTTTCGTTTTGTCCATTATATCAAAAAAGTGCTTATATTGCCATGGGCAGAAGACCATAATTATGGTAAACTTTACCTAATAGACAAATGGAGGTGCCTGCCATGGCCGTACGTATCATAGAACAATCCATTATCCCAAAACACACCGGAAGCAGCCTGTGCGAAGATGGACTGTTTGTAAATGAGAACTTTATCGCAGTAATCGACGGAGTTACAAGCAAGGGAACCCTTACCTGGCCCGAAAACCCGGGAGGCCGTCCCGGAAACATGACCAGCGGATGCTACGCAAAAGAGGTGCTGCTTGATGCCTTAAGCACCATGCCTTCCGACATAGACGGCGCCGGCGCCATGGACTATTTAAACGAATCCCTGGCCAGGGCCTGCCGCTCACGCCGCTCCATCCTGGAGGAAAGACCTGAAGAACGCCTGCAGGCAGTTCTCATCCTGTATAGTATCAGCCGCAGGGAGGTATGGGCCTTTGGTGACTGCCAATGTCTCATTGGCGGCATCCACCATCAGCAAGTCAAAGCCATTGACAGCCTGCTTTCCCAGGTCAGAAGCCTTTATATTCAAACGGAGCTTCTTTCAGGCCGGACAGAAGCGTCACTTTTCAGCCATGACACCGGGAGGGAATACATCCTTCCCCTCCTGCGCCGCCAGCTTCTTTTCGCCAATGAGGACTCTGATTATGGATATGATGTGTTAAACGGTTTTCCCATTCGCTCAGATCGTGTCATCATCCATACCGTACCTCCACACTCCCGGTTAGTTCTTGCAAGCGACGGCTATCCAGTTCTAAAGGAGACTCTGGCTGAAAGCGAAGCCGCCTTAAAGGAGCTCATACAAAAAGATCCCCTCTGCTTTCGGGAAAACAAGGGCACCAAAGGGTTAGTTATGGGAAATGACAGCTTTGATGACCGCACCTATATCCGCTTCGACACTTTATAAAGGAAACACAGAGAGGCTGCTGCAAAATAGTAACCTCCTTTTGCAGCAGCCTTTTCCTCTTCCTTTTCCTATCCTTCCTGCAGTCCCAGATATTCCTCAAACAAACTGCACACGCTCACGGAATCTGCCTCTGCTGCCATCTCACAGAAGATCCGCAACAAGGGTTCTGTGCCGGAGAATCTTGCAATCACCCAGCCGCCGTTTTTAAAGTAGACCTTACACCCATCGATATATGAGATCTTGTCAATTTCAAAAGGCAACTTTGGCAGTTTCCGGTCAATCATGAGAATCTGGTTGATTCTCTCCTTTTTCTCATTGGTAAAACGGTAATCCCGCTCTGCCATATGGATCGCCCCATACTCTCTGCGGATATCTGCTGCAATCTCAGACAGCTTTTTCCCTGATACAGCCATCATTTCTACCAGAAGGGAAGCGGCATAGATTCCATCCTTGCCATGAATATGTCCCTTAACCGTCAGGCCGCCGGAGGACTCTCCGCCGATGATGGCATCCGTCTCCTGCATTTTCGCAGATACAAACTTAAACCCTACGGGAACCTCGTAACATTTCTGCCCAAAGCTCTCCGCCACCCGGTCCAGAACATGGGTGGTGGAAAGGCTTCGGACCACGGGTCCCCGCCAGCCCTTGTATTTCAGAAGATAATAATACAGCATCACCAGAATGTTGTTGGCATGGAGATAGCGGCCCTGATCGTCAATGACCCCCAGTCTGTCCGCATCTCCATCTGTGGCGATCCCGATATCACAGTACCGGTCCAGCACATAATTCTGTAAGTTCCGCAGAGTCTGTTCCGTTGGCGCAGGCATCTTTCCGCCAAACAAAGTGTCATGCTGGTCATTGATGGTTTCAATGGTACACCTTGCAACGGAAAGGATGGTGCTTAAGGCTGTAAGGCTCACTCCGTACATGGGGTCAATGGCAACCCGGAAATCCCGGGAGCGTATGGCATCCATATCAATGACGGATATGATATTATCCAGATACTCGTTTAAAGGATTGATTTCCTCTACCACTCCTTTTTCTACAAGCTCAAGATAAGAGGCTGGAGGCATCTGTCCGGCCGCCTCATGGTCTGGCTCATAGATCCGCTCCGCTTCTAAAAGATATCTTTCAATATCCTGGGTCTGGACCTCATCCGCATCACGCCCGCCGTAGGTGAACACCTTGACCCCGTTATATATGGCCGGATTATGGCTGGCCGTTACCATCATGCCGTAGCTTAACCGGTGCTTCATTACATAAAACATAATGAGGGGGGTTGGGGAACTGCGGTTTACGAAATACACCTTGATTCCCTGATTCCCAAATATCTCACAGGCCCATATGACCGCCTCTTTCGAAAGGAAACGTCTGTCATATCCTATGACAATTCCTTCTCCCTCTACATTTTCCGCTTTCATCTTAAGACTGACGGCAAGCGCCAGCTTCTGGATATTCTCCTTTGTAAAATCTTCTCCGATAATGGCTCTCCAGCCACCGGTGCCAAACGTTACCATCCTTCGTATCCCTCCATGTTTTCTTAAAATGCCCAAAGCCTTCCTGTGAAACCTTTGGATGGACTATACAACTGAAACCTTTCCCTTGCTTACCTTTAGGAAAATGAGCAGGGAGATGACCGTGCTGACCGTTAATATGGAAGCCAGTGCTGCCGCCGTACCATAGCTGTTCCGTACAACTTCCGTATATATGGCCACGGATATGGTACTAGTCTTGCCGCCATAAAGCATAACGCTGGAGGACAGCTCATTGATGCAGGTGATCCAGCTTAAGATAGCTCCTGACAGAATGCCCGGGGCCATAAGCCTTGCCGTCACCTTGGCAAAGGTTTTCATGGGTGATACGCCCAGACTGATGGAGGCCTCTTCCACACTGGGGTCCATCTGCTGCAGGAATGCACTGCCCGACCGTACCGTATAAGGCAGCTTTCTGACTACAAAGGCTATAATCATAATAGCGGCAGTACCCGTAAGGATCATGGGCTGCTTATTGAAGGCCACGATCAGGCTGATGCCCAGTACCGCGCCCGGAATGACAAAGGGGAACATAATGAGAAGATCCATAAGCTGTCCTGCTATCCCTTTCTGACGCACTACGATGTAGGATATCAGCATGCCCAGTATGATAATGAATACAATGGCTGTGGCAGAGAATACGAACGTATTCCGGATATTGGTCCACAGTCTGTTAAAAATCGTCACATAGCTTTCGATACTGAAACCTTTTTTGAAACCTGTAAAATCGCTCTTAATAAAGCTGCTGACCACCACCACGATCTGGGGAAGGATGCCGATAAATGTTACCAGCATAACCGGCAATGTTACCAGGAAGCGCTTGAAACCGTGAAGCTGCTCTTCCTTAGGCGGTCTCATGGCTGTCATGACATAATTTTTTCTGGTCACAAAATATTTCTGCAGCAAAAGCACCGTAGTCGAGCAGAGTACCACAATCACGGACAGGGCGCTGGCTAAATGAGCATTGCCGCCGATCTCACTCATATATTCGTTGTATACTAACACGGGAAGAACCATATAGCCTTCGCCGATGAGCATTGGCGTACCGAAGTCCGCAAGGCTGGTCATGAATACCATAATGGCTCCCGCTGCGATGGAGGGCAGAATGACCGGTATGGTAATGGTCAAAAGCCTGCGAAGCTTGTTGCTTCCCAGATTTTCCGCCGCCTCCTCAAGGCTTGAGTCAATGCTTCCCATTGCCCCTGATGTATATAAGTAAACATATGGAAACAGCTTGAAAGTAAAAACAAGAATAATGCCCAGCTTCCCATAAATACTTGGAAGAAAGATCCCGATGCTTTCAAAAAACCGTGTAACAAAGCCAGCACGCCCGAACAGCATGATCCAGCTGTAAGCGCCGATAAACGGCGGGCTCATAAGGCTCATTATGATGAATATATGGATAAAGCGTTTTCCAAAAATGTTGTATCTGGACATCAGATATGCCATGGGCACCCCTACGACCAAAGTCGTAGCCGTGGTGACAATGGAGACGAACAGGCTTCGCCCAAGAGAGGAATAATAATACTTTTTCGAAAAAAACCGGATGTAGTTCTCAAGGGTAAAGCCTTCCACCTTGCCGGAGAAGAAGCTTCGCGTAATCAGGGTACAGAAAGGGTAAATCAGAAACAGCAGCATGAAGCCTACCACCACCACTTTTACCCAAAACCAGAAGTCAAACTTCCATCCTTTCTTTACCATGATATCACCTCCTGGGTCTTAGCATCGTATACACCTACCGCACTGATATCAAAGTTCACCCGCACTTCCTGACCGTCCGGCCGCAAGTCGCTGGCATCCTTTGTGTACTCATTCAATTGAATGGTCTGCCCGTTGTTCAGCTGTATTTCATACTCAATGAAATCTCCCAGGAAAGTGGAAATGACGATCTTACCGGGAAGTCCTTCCTTTTCATCGAAAAACAACTGCTCCGGCCTTGCAGAAATGATCCCATTTCCTTTGTAGGCGGATTTCAGCTTACATGTCAAGCTGCATTCCCCCTTAATATTTAATACAGCTTTCTCCGGATCGCTTCCATCCACTTCACAGTCAATAAAATTGGATACTCCGATGAATCCGGCTACAAAGGTATTCGCCGGCTTCTTATAAATCTCTTCCGGAGATCCTACCTGCATGATGTTGCCTTCCTTCATGACTGCGATCCGGTCAGAAATAGCCAGAGCTTCCTCCTGATCGTGGGTAACGTAAATGGTGGTGATCCCAAGCCGTCTCTGCAGCTTTTTAATAACCGTTCTCATCTGTACTCTGAGCTTTGCGTCTAAGTTGGATAAGGGCTCATCCATGAGAAGTACCCCCGGTTCTATGACAAATGCCCTTGCCAGAGCCACCCTCTGCTGCTGGCCGCCGGAAAGCTCGTTTGGTTTCCTGTCCTTTAGATTTTTGATCTGTACCAGGTCAAGGGCTTCCTCCACCTTGCCGGAAATTTGATCTTTTGGATATTTTTTTGCTTTCAGACCGTAAGCCACATTCTCCGCCACGGTCAGATGGGGAAAGATGGCGTAGTTCTGGAACACCATGCCGATATCCCTCTTGTGGGCATCCAAGTTGTTGATTACCCTGTCATCAAAGCAAATCTCACCGCCATCCACTGTATTAAATCCTGCTATCATACGAAGCAGAGTTGTCTTACCGCATCCGGAGGGACCAAGTAATGTGAAAAATTCCCCCGGCTTCATCTCCAGATCCACCCCATTAAGTGCTGTAAAATCACCGTATTTTTTCACGGCCTGTTTAATAATTACTGCATGGCTCATACCTTTCGTTCCTCCTTAAACCTTCGTTGCATTTCTGTCTGTTACAGTAAAAGACTGTCCTGTCCCCGAAGGGCCGGGACAGTCTTTTTCGTCAGAATGTATTCCTATCCTTTTTATTAGTCGACCATAATGTCATTGAATTTCTCAATAATGGCTTCCTTTTCATTTGCTGCCCAGTCAAAATCATAATCTACCAGCACGATATCCTGTAATTTAGCCATTCCTTCGCCTACTTCCATGTCGCTTCTTACCGGACGGCGTCCCCAGTTCTTGCTCTGCTCTGTCTGGCACTCTTTTGATGTAACGAAATCGATGAACAGCTTTGCATTCTCCTCATTGGGAGCGCCTTTTACAAGAGCTACACCATCTGGTACTGCACTGGTTCCGTCTTTGGGATATACAAATCCAACCGAAGGATCATCTTTATACTGAACTGCTGATTTCTCCAGGGTCAGACCTACGTAAAACTCGCCGTCTGCAACCATCTTGTGGCACTTACCGGAAGAGTCAACAATCTTACCATCCAGATTGTCATATAATTTCTTGATGAAATCCCAGCCGTCTTCCTTGCCGCCATGGCCCAGGATCATGGTACACAGCTGCGTGTACGCGGAGCCGGATTTAGATGGCAGGCAGTATGCGATCTTGCCTTTCCATTCAGGCTTTGTCAAATCTTCCCATGTCTCGGGAATGGCAAGGCCATCCTTCTCGATTAAGTTCTTGTTATAAAAAATGACCATAGGCAGTGGGCTTTCACCGATCCACATGTCCTGGGAGTCCTTATAAGCATCGCCGATGAACTCGTCATTGGCACATACATAGGGAGCGAAATGATCCTTAAACGCTGCCAGTGAGTCTGCACCGCCGCCCCACAATACGTCTGCAATAGGGTTAGCTGACTCGGCTGCAATACGGTTGCACAGTTCTCCTGTGCCGGCCGCGACAACTTCCACCTTAACATTTGGATACTTTTCCATGAATAAGTTCACACCTGCATTAAGCGGGTCCGCATCATGGGGAGAATATACGACAACGGTTCCTTTGTAATCCTCCGGTGCCTTTGCCGCGTCTGCTCCGTCCTTGGACTCCTCTGCCTTTGTTTCGGCAGAAGCTGTTGTCTCCGCCGTCTGGGGAGCTGCCGTTGTTTCTGCAGGCTTTCCGCCGCCGCTGCAGGCAGATAAGCTTAATGCCGCCAGTGCTGCCAGTGAAGCTGTTAATAATCTTTTTTTCATAAATAACCTCTCCTTTATTAAATTATTTTAGTTTACGCTTATATGGAAATGTTTAATTCGTATGGTCTAATTATAAGGTTTTGATGTGCACTTTTCCATTTAATATTCTTACATTTCTTTTGTCATTCTGAACTTTTGCACTACTTTCCATTGCAATTGCTGGCATTCATGTACATAATACATAATTCCAACCCGTGAAAGCTGTCCGGTGCCACTGGATCAGACCGCCTGCTTAGCATCTTGTTCTCAAAAAAATCAGCCGCCAAAATGGCGGCCTAATTTATATTTCCCTAACTGCATATTCAAATTCCAGATCTTTGATCCCTCTCCCTATAAACAGGGTCAATACAGGATCGTCACATAGTTCCTTGATAATTGGTATCAACTCTTCCCTCGTTCCGAAGGATATGTTCTTAATTCTTCTTATACCGTTCGGGTGTATAAAGTTCACAGGTTTCGGATCAATGTTAAAATAAGTCATAAGGAAGGGAAGCTGCATCTCATCCGGAAACAGGCATGTAAACCGTAATTTTCTTCCCTTTGTATCATTCCTCCGTGAAAGCATTTCAAAATATCCCTGTTTATACTTTTCCAGGATCCCCTTTTCTTCCCTTAAATCTGTTTTATAGTTCTCAAGGGCGACTCCGCATGGGCCCCCTTTATGGTTATCCCAATCATTCAGGCGGTCTGTCAATTTGCTTTTTCCAAGCATACGCAAAATCCTCTTCATGATTTCCGGCATTCCGGTTGAAGCAAGCAGTTCCAGATAGGGACCTTCGGAAAAATAAATAATCGCATTATATGGATTTTTCTTTTTTCCATATTCCACTACGAATCCCTTTTCCTTATATTCTTTTACTGCCCGGTGCAAGTCATCTACTTTATATACTATATGGCTGGTTTTCACCTGGATTCACTCCTCCTATCCGTCTTGGCGCACTTTTACCCCTTAAACACTCCAGCCCAGGCTTTCCTGCTGGATCCGATACAGCCTTTCATAAAGCCCCTTGTTGTTCATCAGTTCCTCATGAGTACCTTCCTCAGCCAGCCTGCCTTCATTGAGCACGATAATCTTATCCGCCCCTGATATGGTCCTTAAACGGTGTGCAATGACGATTACCGTTTTGCCTTCGATCAGTCTGGAAATTGCCTGCTGGATCAGCGCCTCATTCTCCGGATCAAGAGAGGCGGTTGCCTCATCTAAAAGAACGATAGGCGCATCTTTTAACAGAGCCCGGGCAATGGAGATACGCTGCCGTTCCCCTCCGGAAAGTGTGCTGCCGTTTTCTCCAAGCATTGTCTCATATCCCTGGGGCAAAGCGCTTATAAATCCGTCACAGCAGGCGGCCTTCGCCGCTTCCATAACCTGTTCCTCCGTAGCCTCCATGTTTCCGATGCGGATATTATTATAGACTGTATCGTTAAACAGCACCACATCCTGGAATACAAAAGACATATAGCTCATCAGATGTTCCGGATCCAGGGTTTTCACATCAATTCCGCCAATCTTCACGCAGCCCTCATTCACATCCCAGAACCGGGCGATCAGCCTTGAGATGGTGCTTTTCCCACAACCGGAAGGGCCCACCAGAGCCGTGATGGCATCGGAGGGTATGGATAAGGATAGGTTCTTGATCACCCTGTCTTCCCGGGATTTTTCCATATTATAGCCAAAGGTAACATTCTCAAAATCAATATTCCAATGTTTCAGCGGCTTAACTCCCTCACCATCCATGACCGGAACAGCCATAAGGGTGCGCATCCGTTTTGTGGCAATCCGATGGTAAAACAATTCCGGCAAAAGGGTAAATTCCACAAGGACCGGGCCGTAAATCCTGACAACGATGACAAAGAACATGAGCATGGGGATGAGCTGGATGCTGCCCCCTGTCAGCAGATAGGTTCCGACAAAAACGGTCAGCCCCACACCTGCCTGTAAAATCATCTGAGCTCCGGTGACAAAAGTTCCGGTGACGAATTCCATTTTGATTGCCATTTTCTTCATCAGGCGCAGAGCATCATCTAGCGCCGTAAATTTCGAACCGTCTAAGCCACAGGCTTTTATAACCTTAATCCCCTCTAAATACTCCTGCACCTGATCGGAGGCTTTCAGTTTTGCTTCCACCTGCTTCTCGCTTAATCTAGCCTGTATCTTTTTACTGCCTAAGATGACAAGCAGCGCAGCTGGTACAGTGATGAATACAGAGAGAGCCATTCTCCAGTCAAAAAGAGCCATCATCACACAGATAATAGAAATGGAAATAGCATTGGCACTCAGCTGAGGGATGACGTGGCTCAACACATGCTCCGTAGTGGAACAGTCAGCCATAATGTTTGTGGTCAGCTCGGAAAGGTCCTTTGCGTTAAAAAAGCTCATAGGCAGCTTCCGGATCCGTTCTGCAACACTGATCCTGGAATTTTCTGCTTCCAGATAAGAAGTGACATAGGTTTTTTTATAGTCGTTTTTACTGGCAAGAAATACAAGCAATGCAGAGACAAGGCCGCATCCGAATAAAAACCACATTCTCGTCCAGGAAATCTCCTGGGCCATCATCGGCTTTAAAAGCTCGGCAAAAACCTGAATGGTCACTGCAAAGGGAAACATGAGTGACAGATTCGTGATTGTGCAGGCGGCAATAGCCTTCTTTAAATCCTTGTAGCCTTTATCCGTAAGCATCAGTGATTCCTTCCAATTATGCATGTTCTTTCATCCCCTTTCTATCCATCTTCCAGTCAAGAGCTTTCGTATATACATTCCACATATCAGAATATTTCCCCCGTTTTTCCAGTAATTCATCATGCCTGCCCTGCTCCATAAGGCAGCCCTTGTCTACTACTATGATTTTATCCGCGCTGCGGATGGTTGACAGGCGATGGGCAATCATGATGACCGTCTTCCCATGCATCAGCTTCTGAAACGCCTGCTGGATCAGATGTTCGTTCTCCGGATCGGAAAATGCAGTTGCCTCATCTAAAAGAACAATGGGGGCGTCTTTTACAATGGCTCTGGCAATTGCAATTCGCTGCTGCTCTCCGCCTGAGAGATGGACGCCCTTTGCCCCTATGACCGTATGATATTTTTCCGGCAGCTTTTCAATGAA
Organism: Lacrimispora sphenoides JCM 1415; assembly: GCF_900105615.1. Classification (NCBI taxonomy): domain Bacteria; kingdom Bacillati; phylum Bacillota; class Clostridia; order Lachnospirales; family Lachnospiraceae; genus Lacrimispora; species Lacrimispora sphenoides. The sequence continues at coordinate 2,381,630 of NZ_LT630003.1, forward strand.
TTCATGGCACTGCGCCGCCTTTGCCGCAGCAATCACCTGCGCATCAGTGGCACTCTGATTCCCCAAACGGATATTCTCCATAATGCTTTGCTTAAAAAGAAACACATCCTGGAATACAAAGCTGACCTTTTCCATCAGATATTCATTTCTCATATCCCGTACGTCAACGCCTCCGATTTTGATCCTTCCCTCTGTTACATCGAAAAAACGGGGAATGAGATGGGCAATGGTGCTTTTGCCGCCGCCGGATGGGCCAACGATTGCGGTGATCTGATTTTCCTCCGCCCGGAAAGAAATGTCAGAAAGTGCCTGGGACTCCTGACCGGCGTAAGAAAAGGATACGCTTTCAAATACAATCTCATGACTGGAAATTTCCTTCGGTCTCTGGGGATTCTTAAGGGGAGGCGTATTCAGGATTTCATCCATTCGCTCCACACCGCCAATGATCTGCATCCCGCTGGTAGAAACATACATGATCTTCATCAAAACAGAGGCAATGGATGGAACAAAGATCAGGTAAAAGATAAAAGTGGCTGCATAACCAGGATAATCCGTTGTATGCAGTCCGATCAGGATTCCAACCGGGATCAGGAATAAGTAAATGTTATTGATGACCGTCTGAAAAGCAGACATATAGTTTTCCCAGCTCATGGTATAAGGAATGACCATTCGGGTGTATTCCTTAATGGCGCTGTGCATCCGGCGGAAGGAGAACACCGTTTGCTTAAACGCTTTGACTACAGTGATTCCACGGACATACTCCACAGATGCATTGTTCATATCCTCCAGGGCGTTCTGGAAGTTTGCCATCATGGTTTTCGCCCCGTCATTGCCATAGGCTTTGATCTGGATCGCAAAGGCAATGACAATGCCAATCACGGCCGCAAGCCCAAAACGCCAGTCTACTGCCAGGAGAATGATGAACATGACCACCGGAGCTACAAAAGAGGCCACCAGATCAGGAAGCTGGTGGGCGATGAATCCTTCGATTTTCTCAATGTTTTCATCCATGATCTTACGCAGTTTACCGCTGCCGACCAGCATATGAAATCCCAGGGGCAATCCGGCAAGATGGGAAGCAAAGTTTACTTTCAGCTCATACAGCGTACCAAAAGCGGCCAGATGGGAACATATCAAAGCCGCAAAGTACAGCAATACATTAAGCAGGATTCCCCCAAAGGCCAGCCACCCGAACCCAACCGTTCTTTGCAGATCAAGATTCTTAAAGTCAGGGAACACTCCCATGACTTCCCTCACCACAAAGTAAATGGCGATGTAAGGCACAAACGAGGCGACAGATGCCAGCGCCGATAAGATCACCGAGGAGACCATAAGAGGCTTTTTGGTAGCAGCAAGCTCCATCAACCTTGCCATGCCGGTTTTGGGCTTGGCAGCCGCAGAATTAATTTGTTTCATGATAAACCACCTTTCTAGGTAAAATGTAACCGCTTTTTAATAACAACTCCCTGTATTAAATTGGTTAGTTCAAACTAACCAATATGTAAAACTTTTTTGTTCGAAGGAACCGGAAACAGCTCCACATCAAAGTCCCATAATCTTCTTCCACCCTGCGTGCTGGAAGGTCCCCAGAACCAGCGAGTAGGAAAGAGCTTTTTCCCTTGGGACATCATGGGCCACAAACTCTAAAATATGCTGGAAAAATGATCGGGATAAGATGTGGATCAAGGTGCCGTCAATATCCATAACCTCATGCCCCGATTCCTTCATGGCATTGATAAAATCCCAGCTTGATTTCTCTTCGATTTTAACCAGCTGAGCGAAATAGCTGTCACAGCCTCCCGCGCTGTTCTTACAAAAAAACAGCTTGAATATATCAAACCGGTCATAAATATAGTTGATCATCCAGGGAATCGTATCATCGGTAATATGATCCAGGGAAGCCGCCTGCTCTCCGGGAGACAGACCTGCAAATTCGTCATGAACCTGTCTGTACTTTTCCAGGAGCCCATCTGCCGCATCTCCGGTCAATGCATCAAAAAGCGCCTCCTTGCTTGGGAAATACCCATATATGGCTCCTGTTGTAACAGAAGCCTCCCTGGCAATCCTTCTTAGGGAAGCCCCCTCATAGCCATACTCCAAAAATTCCTTTCTGCCCGCCTCCAAAATGGCAAGATGTGTATCTTTTACCTGAACGCTCATCGTTTCTCCTTTTTTATAACACTGTTATATAACAATGCTATTATGAAATAAAAAAAGCAGGACGTCAAGACGCCCTGCCGGTTATTTTTCTCATTAAGTTCTTATTAAACAGCTGATGATATTTTTTCTCAGTTTCTTGTGTCTTAAACCTGGCCGCCTTCCACAACCAGATTTTCAGGATCGATCTCATCTCCATATACAGGCTTTAGAGTCTCCTCGAAATCCTTATGGAAGAACTGCTCCTTGCCAAGAGTTTCGATCTCGCTGTTGATCCAATCCAGAAGATCCTTATTTCCTTTCTGAACGGCCGGAGCAATGGTATCCAGATTTCCAATGGACTCAATTCCTACCGTGAATCCCTTATTCTGAAGGGCCCATGCAAGAACTTCCGTATTATCGGTAGAGAAGGCATCTCCTCTTCCGTCCAGAAGAGCGTCATAAGCTTCCTGATACTCATCAAACTTTAACAGCTTTATCTCCGGATGATTTTCGGAAAAATAAGTTTCAGCCGTAGTTCCCTTTACCACGATAAGGGTCTTATCCTTTAATTGTGCCACATCGTTAATCAGAGCTGCATCAGGAGATACGACACCAAGAGCCACCTTCATATAAGGAAGTGCGAAATCCACCTGCTCCTTTCTCTCATCAGTAACAGTGAAATTAGCCAAAATCACATCCACCTTGGCGGATTTTAAATATTCCACCCGGCTGGCAGCCTCTACATATACGAATTCAACCTTCTCCTCACTTCCAAGTAAATCTTTTGCCAGCCGCTTTGCAAGATATACATCATAGCCCTGGATCTTTCCGTTGGAATCCACATATCCAAATGGATTCTTGTCGCTGAATACGCCGATTTTAATGGTTCCGGATTCCTTGATCTCGGATAAGGTTCTTGCCTTTGCAGCTGCCCCTCCGGTGTTTCCTCCATTGTCCTTTGCCTGGCCGCAGCCTGCCAAAAGGCCTGCCGCCATGGTAATGCCTAATAATGCACCTAGTAATTTCTTCTTCATAATTACTTCCTCCATTTTATTTTTATTTTATAACGCTTCGTAATGAAACGTATTTAAAAACTGTTTTGCCCGCTCTGTCCGGGGTGAGGTGAAAAATTCTTCCGGCAGGCTCTCTTCCACTACTACGCCATGATCCATGAACAGGACACGGTCAGCCACCGCCTTAGCAAATTCCATTTCATGTGTGACAATGACCATAGTCATTCCGTCCTTTGCCAGTTCTAACACCACCTGCAGCACCTCCCGTACCATCTCCGGGTCCAGGGCTGCCGTGATCTCGTCTAAGAGCAGGATCTCCGGATGCATGATAAGCGCCCGTACAATAGCCACTCTTTGCTTCTGCCCGCCGGAAAGCTGCCTGGGATAAGAATCCTTTTTATCCAGAAGCCCTACTCTGGCAAGAAGCTGTTCTGCTTCCTCCGTCACCTCTTTTTTATCCCTTTTCTGCACCTTTACAGGAGCCAGAATAATATTTCCCAGAATGGTCTTATGTGGGAATAAATCGTAACTCTGGAATACCATGCCGATCTTCTGTCTTATTTCATAAACATCCCGTTTGCCCCTGTCAATGATCCGGTCCTTAAACTGAATGGTACCGGAATCAATAGGCTCCAGCATGTTGAGACATCGTAAAAAGGTACTTTTTCCGCAGCCGGAAGGTCCTACGACCACCACTACCTCTCCTTTTTCCAAGGTAAAAGAAATATCCTTTAAAACCGGCTGCCCGCTTTCGTAGGACTTCCTAAGATTCTCTGTCTTTAAAATCATTTCCTGACTCATATTATCAATCCTTTAATTTTTTATCTAGCAGGGCAGCAGCCCTGGAAAACGGGTAACAAATCACAAAGTACAGAATGAAGATCACTCCGTATACCCAGAGGGCCGCATCAGGCACTGTGTACCTTGAGGAGTCAATGATCTGTTTTCCAACCTTAACCACTTCAATCACACCGATTAGTACAACAAGAGAAGTGGTTTTGATCATTCTCGTCAAAAGGTTCATGACCGACGGAAGCAGCCTGCGTACCGTTTGGGGAATCACAATATACCGGTACACCTGAAGCTCCGTCATTCCCAGGCCAAAACCGCTTTGATACTGATGAGACGGTATGGATTCCAGAGCGCTTCGCACCAGATCTCCCATTTCTGCCGTCCCCCAAAAAGTGAATACAATGACCGCGGCCATTTCACCGGAAAAATTCACATTCAAATGCTTTGCAGCTCCAAAGTAAACGAGAAACAATAGAACCAGCTGAGGCATGATCCGGACTGTCTCCAGATAAATCCTTGTAAAAAACCGGACCGGCCTTTTTTTGCTGGTCATCACCATTCCAAGGAGTATTCCAAGTCCCACGGATAAAACCATGGATAAAACTGCGATCTTAAGTGATACCAGGAGACCGCCGAACAACCGCAGAAAATTATTTCCCTCAAACAGTATTCTAATTCCCAAATTCTGCATAGCGGACCCTCCTTTCTATCCAGGAACAGAATAAGGATATTGGCAGCAGGATGATTAAATATGCTGCCACCAGCATTAAGAGGGCCTCATCTGTTTTATAATAAATTCCGATCAGATCCTTAGCCACAAACATTAAGTCAGCCAGTGCAACCGCACTGAACACCGATGTTTCTTTTATAAGAAATATGATGTTGGCACAAAATACAGGGACTGAGGTGGTAACCGCCTGAGGAAGGATGATATACCGAAAAACCTGCCCTCTTGTAAGTCCCAGGCTGAGTCCCGATTCCGACTGGATGACCGGTACCTGTTCAATTCCTGTGCGGAATGCTTCCGCCATGTAGCTTCCTCCTAAAAATGCCAGCCCTGTGACTGCACAGCTTTCAGAGCTTAAAACAACACCGATTTTAGGAAGTCCGAAGTATAAAAAAAACAGCTGGATCAAAAGAGGCGTATTTCTGGATACCTCAATATAGCCATTCACAATACTCTTTAACACCGGTATCTTAAAAATCTTAACCAGGCTGCATAAAAGACCAATGGCTGCTGAAAGCAGGATCCCCAGAAAAGATATTCGAAGTGTCATACCTGCCGCCTCTGCATACAGCGGCATATAGGCACGAATAAACTCAAAATCCATGATTATTCCTTTCTCCCTCCTTTTTACTTATGTGATCCATCCATTACCTTCCTCCCTTTTTATATTATCAAAAGCAAAAGACGCTTTCGATGATCGGATGGACGGGCTCATAGACAGCCCTTTTATCTTCACCTGCAATGCAAGTTCCGATAAGTACTATATTAATAAATGCAAAAGGAAGCAGGTATACGCATATACCTGCTTCCTTCCATTTATTATTCCTATGTCTCAGGATAAAAATTGGAAATCAGATACCAAAACGCACACGTAAATAAACTGTATCTCTTCTCATGAAGCATCTACAGCAGCAACAATTCATCATAAGATTCATGTTACATACGCGGTTCGTTTTCATATCGTTTTGATTTCTCCTTATACATACTAAACATATATGTTTAATATACTATTATCCTGCCTATTTGTCAATCATTTTTTATAACCCTTCTTCTAAGACTGTGTTAACTGAAACTCCATAACCCCATCAATGATGTGAATGATACTCTGGATCTTTTTTGCAGAAGCATCAATGCTCGCCATGGACTGCTGCAGCCTATGCATTTCCTCATCTTAAGATCTGGTCCAGGGCGGACTGGATCGGAACGAAATCACCCTGATACTGCACGGCACTTCTTACGGCTAAATCTTTGGCCGCCACGGCATTCAGCACATTTGAGATATCCATGTTATATGACCGCAATCCATGGATGGTGTTCTGAAGGGCCATAATAAGCCGTGCACTTTCATCTTTTCCTCTCACCGGCTCAATATCATCATCAAGTTCTCCCCTGGCCAGCCGTCCGGTCCTTTGTGTTGCAGTCACAATCGGTTCGGTGATCTTTTTAGAGAATATGCGGGAAATCCAATGATGGAGCCACTATTAATTCTCCTTCATGATGAGTACAAACAATTCAGCAATCGTTGGATCATACTTTTGTCCGGAACCATTTATAATGGCTTGCAGCGCATTTTCTTTTCCCCCTTCCCGGTTATTTTCCCGGTTTAAGATTCTCTCATACCCTTCTGCAACAGATAAAATACGGGAAATAAGCGGGATCTCCTCGCCCTTTAAACCCTTGGGATACCCGGAACCATCCCAGCATTCATGATGTCCGTACACACCGTTGGCAAGGTCCAGAGTTTCCTGGGACAGATTCAGGATGCGGTATCCGATGGCCGGATGCTGTCTCATCATCTCATGCTCTGCTTCCGTCAGTTGTTCATGAGTCTTTTCAAGAATCGACTCACTCAGGGTGATCTTACCGATATCGTGGAGGTATGCTCCGTCCCGCAGTTTCTTAATTTCTGTTTCAGGAAGCTCCATGGCCATGCCGATCCTTTCGCACAGCTTGCTGACTTCTTCTGAGTGTTTTTTCTCCCATGGGCTTTTCACATGAAGAGAGGTGATAATGCCGTTAATTGCATGAATTCCAAAGTTTATGGAAGAAATGCTCTTCTCCTTATACATCTCGTTCTCTGCTGTCTCCAGGATCCGTTCAATCTTCTGCCAGTGCTTGGCCTTTGTTCCAATTCCAACCGCAACACTGCATGACACCATATTTACCTTTTCCACTGAAACCTGATCTTTTACCCTCGAAGCAATGGACTCCGCCTCTTCCCCGGACGTGCGGGGAAGCAGCATCGTAAATTCATCGCCGCCGATCCGTGCGGCAACATCCCCTTCCCGGCAGTTCTTTTTCAAGACCTGGGCGACCTTAACTATGAATTCATCTCCGGCCGTATGCCCAAAGGTATCATTGATGAGCTTTAAGCCGTTTAAATCCAGAAAAATCAGGGAAACCGGCTGGTTCTGCTGCGTGTCTGCTTTCTTCATCTCCTGCTCAAAACGCCTCCGGTTTACCAATCCGGTCAGAGGATCATGATAGCTTAAAAAGCGGATCTTTTCCTCCCCCTTCTTTCGCTCGGTAATATCGGCAAAGGTTATGACATACCCAACATGCTTTCCTTCCCTTAATTGGGGCAACGCGCGGTACTCCGCATCAAAGCAGGTACCGTCGGCCCGTCTAAGCACACCGGTTCTTTCCCCTCCATTCTTTTCAGGACTAAGAAAATCCGCAAAAAACTGCATATCGCTTCCCAGCAATTCCTCGGGCTTTGAATATCCCAGAAGGCGTAGACAGCTTTTGTTACAGAATGTGAATCTTCCGTTTAAATCCGTACCTAATATAGCTTCCGCCGCGGTATCCAGTATGAGCTGAAGCTGGGACTGACTCTCCCTTAATATCTCATTTGCCTTATTTAACTCCTTGGTCCGCAATTCAACAATACATTCCAGATGCTTGACCATATCAAGCAGATTATCTGCCAGGCGGTTAAATACATTGGATATTCTTCCTATTTCATCATTCCTTACGATCCCCACTCTTTGCTCTAAATTCCCTGCAGAAATGTTCTCCGCAATGGTCAGTAAGCCATTGATAGGCTTATAAAGCCTTCGGATGATCAAGAAGAAAATACAAATGGAAAGAGCGCCGGCAATAACAGCCAGTTCCGCCGAAACCCCGATATTCCGGTTCAGTTCTGCAGCAAAAAAACTTCCCGGAATCACAGAAATAATGACCCAGTCAAGACCTGCTTTCCGGTATTCCTTTACGTTCGAATACCAGTCCGTTTCTCCCTCCATCCATGAGAATTCAGTCTTCTGGGATTTACGATACTTCTCGTAACTGCTCTTCCAGGCCGGAAGGGAAAGGTCATCGATCGTATTTCTTTTCAGTGATCCGTCACCAGCTGCGGTATAATTATCCTCCCCCATGGAATTTGCAATTAAATACCGGGAGTCTTTCTCTATAACAGACACGTAGCCCTTGAAACTGGTTCCCTCGTTTTTCAGATAATTCCCAATATCGGAAAGAAGCATATGGGTCCCTAAAATACCCTTAAGCGTTCCTTCCTCATCATATACGGGACATGAAACAGACACTGCCAGGTCATTGACGATGAAATCTCTGTATACTTGCGAAAAAACAGGCCTCTTCTCTTTTTCAGCCGCCTGATACCATTCCTGCAGCCTGGGATCAAAGGTACCTGCGTTTCGTATCAACGCCCCCGCTGTCATATCCTCATTTATATCACAGCGCCAGCTTTCTCCGCCAGTTTCATCATTACTTTTTATGAGTTCAAGTTCCCCCTTATTATTTTTGAGGGCCCCATAATATTCTCCATCAACCGATGCATATGTAAAACTATAAATCTCTTTTTCACAAGATTCTAAAATGCCAATAAAAAAAGAGTTACGACTCTTTTCGTTTAAAAAATCAATGGTTTTATTTTCAATCAACTTTTTCCCTAGTTCATTTGCCGTAACTGGAACCCTGAAAAATGAATTCATCTTTTCAATCACATCCTGATTCATCTTTTCAGAAATCCCGGCAGTCTCTCTGGTTATGGAAGATTGCCAATTGTTTAAAACAAGTTTTTCAATAGTCACCAGGGACAAAAGGAACAGACAGATAAATGTGACGATTGTCACATTTTGGATTGACATGCTTTTTCGTGGTCTTCGTAATCTCATCTTCCTGATCGCTTCGGTTAAACGTACCCTTTCCTGCATGGCTCATTCCTTTATTACTTGCCGGCTGGCCCCGCATAAAATAAGTATAACTATTTCTATTGTAAAGTTCAACCTGAAAATATTTGCACGAAAACTAAGCCAAAACCCTTATAATTCATTGAAAGTGATAGGAAAAGCTCGTAAAGCAAAAACATTTTTTTGTTTATTCGTTAATAAACCATCAGCTCCGTCATATGATACTGGTAGAACAATAAAGGAGATATCCTATGATTACTGAACAGCAATATGTAATTCTATCACTAGAGCTAAATATGTTTTTTGGACGCATCATGAAAGAACATTCCTTATTCTTAGAGGCCGGCTTTACTCCTGCCAATCCTGACTTTTCCAAAGTTGCAGATCAATATAAGCAGCAGTTTGAGACTATTTTACATAATGCTGTAGTATTGGGGAATGGCATTATCAGCCCACTTGTAGCGTCCTCCGGTGAAATCGTCACGGATTACACCCTTGGCAGCGAACAAAAAACACAATACTTCACCGGCATAGCCATCAATCAGGAGATCACGAGGCTGGAAGAAGCACTTTATGGTGGAGCCAATCCCTTGATTACCCCTGCATTGATACAGCAGGTAAGTCAGCTAAATGCCCTCGTCAGACCTATGCTGGAAGGACTTATCGGTTTCAAAACAGGATTATTAAATGATGTATTGTCCTGTCGTATGTTCACGGCAAACTACCCGCTGCTTATTGATCATATCTTACGTGAAGCCAAATTGTATCATAGCCATTTAATCGCGCTGGAAAACCGGCAGAATCCAGAGGAAAACCTAAAAGAAACCGAGCTGTTCTGGGATCAGATCATGATGGAACATGCATTGTTTATCCGAGGTCTGCTTGATCCAACTGAATGCGACCTCATAAATACAGCAAATGATTTTGCTGGGGAATATAATAATTTAATGCAAGCGGCAATGGCGGCTACTGATATGACCATTGACAGCGTAACGGATACAACCTTGCAAAAAACTCAAATGTACCGGGATTTCAAAGAAGCGGGTACAAAAGGAATCAATGAATGCAAAATACGCAGTATTATTTTGCCTTTGTTGGCGGATCATGTGCTGCGTGAATCAAACCATTATATCCGGTTGCTTCGACAATTATCTTAATATTCTTTTTAAACAGGTTTTACTCTATACTTCTAGCATCGAGGGCGCGGTCAGCGGCCATTCTTGCATATTTTGCTTAGAGGCAGTGCTATGCGCTGCCTCTAAATTATTATCGAGTATATTCCATTAATAATTAGAATTCACCATTTTTAAAGGGGAGCCTTTCAGAATACATTCTAAAGGGAATTTGATGGGGTCATTTAGGAAAACATCTAAAGGTTATAAGATTATTATCAGGATCTAAGAAGCTCATATTTTTTGCCCCCCACGGTCTTAGGGTTGGAGGAGTAACAATTTCAATGCCAAATTTTTTTAATCTCTTAAATTCGGCATCTACATCATCTACCGTAAATGCAATACTAATGTTGTGAGCATTGGTCTTTCTCTCTACCCCATCATTGTAAACAGTCAGTGTTGTTTCCTCTGATAAGATAAATTGATGAATATTATCATTACTGCCGTTATCGATATTAAATAACATCTTATAAAAGTTTGATAATCGGATAACATCATTTGTAAATAAGCATACTTCTCCCACTTTCATTTATGCTCTCCCACTATATTATGTAAATGATATTTATAAGTAGAATATTATTGGTGATCTGTATGACTGTAATTACTGCAATTATTTATATGTAATGGTTTATATGCAACGCCATCCATTTGACATAAACAATTTTCATTGACAAACTCAGTTGTTGTTGTCATCCTTGCGGGCGATCCATTTTTAAAATATTCTTTAAAAATATCAGCGGCTAATCGAAAATCTTTAATATCTCTGAGATAAAGATTTATCTGTACCACATCATCCAGAGTAGCATCAATAGAAGCAAGCGTATTCTCCATGCTTTCAAACGTCTTTCGCATTTGGTGGATAATATCTTCTTTATCATGCCCGCCTCCATGGTGAGCCAGGAAAATGTAATCCCCAGCTATAACACATGACGAACAGGTATCATCCCCACAATGGGTTGGCATTCTTCTGATCATTTTAAAATCTCCTTCCCCAATACAGAACTAGTGTTCTTCTATTATAACATATCAGCTATCTATATTCAATTGTTAATGAGCAATCATTTTTTAATTTCAGTTTTTTTGCATAAAAAAACTACTAACTAATATTTCATAGTTAATAGTTAATTATAAAGAAACATAAAAACTTATTTATTGCAGAAATTTACTTTGCTTCATCAATCTTTTTAATGGTATCTTCAAGAACAGCTTGTCTTAAAGATTTTAAGTAATCGGAGAACGCAACCTTATCATCTGCGTAGGTTAAGTTGAGTTCAAATTCTTTTGGAATCCAAGTAGATAAGTCGGACATATTATGCTGAATCAATGCTTCAAGGCCATCAATGGCTTTATAAATTTGAGCTTCAACTGTTTTACGCTCCGCCATTTCCTCATAAAGTTCCCGCATTTCTACTTCATATTCCTTCGGTAAGGAACGAACCCAGTTATATAGCAGATTTTTTTCGGTCTGCTCATGGGCCTGGTTCTTTTCAAAAGTAGGTATATCTCCAGTAAAGCATTCTCCTAAGTCGTGAATAATGCACATTCTGATAACCTTATCCATGTCAGCTTCAGGAAACTCATCCCTCATAAAAAAAGCCATCAAAGTCATCATCCAACTATGTTCCGCAACACTCTCGTGTCTGCCATTGGAAGTATAGCAATGGCGAGTTGTATCTTTCAGCTTTTCAGCGACCAATAATGCATCCAATAATTTTCTTGCTTCCATATTCATTCCTCCCTATAAATAATCATTTTGTAAATAAGGATACACCAATCGCTACTAACTATCAATACAAATTATCAACTCAACCTACTATCATTTTTAAATAACCTGCTATATGCTAAAGTAAAAAGTTTGGAGGTTTCCTATGATTTCTTATTTTTTACTATTTGCACCGCTACTTGAAATATTTAAGTATGTTGTATATGTCATGGTTTTCCTATGCTGCATCAAGTATTTAAAAAAATGATATCATTCCTTTCTCCTGCCTCGGCACTGCCTGTTGGACGTTAGATAGGAATTTTAAATTAATTAAGGAATGTGTTTTATATACATTAATCATATTACTTATTAAGTTAATATTTTTTATAAATTAAGTTAATATACTGTAATTCGTTAAAGTGGTATAATGTATTTAGCTCTTTATTAGAGTGTCCCCAACCTGCGTGGCACTCCTTTTTATTCTGTTTTTCTGGTCCTTTATCTTTAATCAATATATACTTCAAATCTCCGTTTTCTGGATTTAAATCAATAAAAAACTACTAGCTTAATGCTGATAGCTAGTAGTCTTCTATACAAGTTTTAAAATAAACCTTTTTATTTCATTTTCTTTTCCATAATAAACTGTCGTTCTAATTTGTTAAAAGGTTCTTCAATGCGAATAATATTAAATCCACATTTATTAACATAAAAATGATGATTACTCATGGAATACCCGATTGTTTCTGTATGCCAAATTTTTGTTTCAGGGTACATATTTTCTATACATTTCCACAAATACGTTCCTATTCCTCTACTTTGCAGCTCTGGTTTTAAAAATAAGCAGCCTAATTTATTTATCTGTTTTTCAGTTATCCAAAGGATTACACCTCCGATACACTCATCTGATCTAAGTATCTTAAATGAAGTACTGGCGTTATGCAAAGCCCACTTATTCAAAAATTCACCATTATCATATCCCGGAGGACCATTCTTCACACCATTCCCTAAATTAACCGCTGAATCTTGATTAAATGATTCTCTCATAATACTTGTCAACTCAACAATATCTTTGTCCGTTATGGCATCGAAACTAATATCTTCCATTCCCTCTCCCCCTATACCTTTTCGTTCTTTTTGAATATAACATAATTTATACTAGCTATCAATATTAAGTTTTCAATGTTCCATAATACGTTAAATATCAGTTTAACTGATTTATGGCAACAAAAAACCAACTACCTGGTTGATAGTTGGTAATCTATTTTATCTATAAAACAAATTCTAGAACAAATTAACGAAATTAAGAATTAACAATACAATCTGCGGCATGAATAAGCTAACTATAGATGCTACTATTGCCAGCAATATAAAACGCCTTCCCCTACTCTTTATTTTCTCAGCGGCAATTTCCACGGTCTCTCCCACCCCAAGCTTGCTCTTGTCAATCCTCTTTGAAGCACCAAATACATCCCACAGTCCTGAAATCTACATCAGCAAAGCTCCAATCTGTAGCATTCCTCTTTCCCCCTTAGCATGAATTATATGATTTATCATACCGCATTTGCTATCAACTATCAATATTCAATTATCAAAGAACAATAGATCTTTTAAATCCTAATTCGTTCAAAATCATATTTATATCTTCTCATTTACATCTATTAACCGCATATCATAAATCCCACTAGATATTCTTTCCTATGAATATATATCAAAGACATATCATTTACATATAAATATATCATGCTAATACCTCTTAAAATTTCAGATTAACTTATTAAAAATTTTATACTTTTATTACCCTCACTTTATATTACTTTGTTATCATACTTGTAATATCGGAGGTTTACAAATGAAAACCAAATTAACTAATTTAATAGCTAAGGGACACGTGGGCTACGGTACAGGTCCGGGCATTATCGAGCACTTTGAATATGAGTGCCCATGCGGAAAAGGCAAAATCTTAGAAGAACACAATTTCATCCCTGGTTTTGAAGAACATGTTGTTAATATTCATTGTAATGATTGTTGCAATAAATATGAACTTAACACTGACCTTGGTATCCGCAGTTGGAATTTAAGTAAAAAAGATTATACTTTAAGTTAATTTCTTATTCCATGGCCGAAGCCAGAGCTTCGGTCACTCTCAGTTCACCTGATTCATGACAATAAAAAACCAAATTTCAGTTTTCATGTTTTAAATTATTGCATTAAAAAACTACCAGTTAAAATACTGATAGTTAGTAGTCTTCTTTATATATTTGATTTTGCCGGCTTCGTATTATACTCATAACGGTGAGTTATGAATATTTGTGTAATAAATCTTTAGGAATATGGCAATAGTCATTAGGACATCTATCTAATCTATCTTGATGTTCCTCAGCACTTTTAACGTAATTCATTAGTGGAAGAACTTCCACTACAATTTTGTTCCTATCTGCTCTTTCTGTTATATAATTCTTGGCATCTTCCAAATGTTGAGGCACTTTACTATATACGCCTGTGCGGTATTTTTTTCCAACATCATTACCTTGTTTATTCACACTGTAAGGATCTATAATCTCAAAAAAATAATCCATTAGTTGTGAAACAGTTACAATTTCAGGGTCAAATTCTGTTTTTACGCATTCAGCATAACCATCATACTCGCCTTCGAGAGTATTTGAATAACCATTTGCTCGTCCTGCTTGAGTATTAATAACACCTTTTAGTGTTTTGATAAATGCTTGTACACCCCATAGACAGCCACCTGCAAGATATATTGTTTCAACCATAGTATTCACCTGTTTTTATTCGTCAAATATAAAAACCTTCATGAGTAGAATACCACCATACTTACTAACTATCAATATTAATTTTCCAATTTGCGGTAATACTTTAAAAAAAGCACTACAATTAAAAACTGATATTCCCGCACTTTTCTTAGCTCTAAAGAGTTCTGAAACGCCCAATATTGCTAAAATTTTTGCAGGATTAACTGTCCTTTATGCTTTATCTCCGATAGATCTTATTCCAGATTTTATTCCTGTATTGGGATATGTTGATGATGTCATTCTACTTCCTGCTTTAATTTCACTTACAATTAAGTTCATACCAAAAGAAACCTTTGAAAAATGTAGAATTGAAGCCCAAAATATTTCACAAAAAAACCTCGCCAGGAAATGGTATTATGCTGTTCCTGTACTTACCATTTGGTTGCTAATTTTATGGTTAATAATTAAGGCCATTTTTATATGATTTTATATATTTCAAAATAAAAAGACTACTAAAATTATATGTAGGAATACCGTGGTATATTCTTTCTTCGGCACCCTTAAAAGTATCAAACGCAGTAAAACGTATCTCCACGTTGTACTTCCGGTTCAAATTTCAAAATATAAAAATCAATATCAGACATAAACTTTCTCACCATATTTAATCTTTAAACCATAGGTGACGATAACCTGTTTTACTGTTTGATGACATTCTTCTTCTCAAAATAGTTTTCTACAATTTCTCCATACTATCTACACATAATAATATTATCCTTTATGTATGCCAGTTAAATGCAAATATATAAAGAAAGAGGTAGTTAATATGAGGAAGAAACTAATTTCACTCGTGTCAGTAATAGTATTGGCACTGTCTATGGCAACAGCGGCATTGGCAGCTCCTGCAAATACACAGTACAAAACAGGGGCTTCCACCTATGGTGCTGCTTGCGGTGGTTTAGGATATGACCTGATGAGAGATGCCAACGGAAACTTTTTAAGTCAAGAAGATTTTGAGGCCAATCTCGACAAGGTGATCGCAGACGGCGATATTGCTTCTGCTGACAGGGGATATTATGTAGAAATGTTCGATTACTGTGTGGCAAACGGCGGCAGCTTTGGAGGAAGAGGCCTCGGCGGTCGTGGTTGCGGTCGATAACCCCTGACAAACAAACGAGAAATTAAAAAGCACTCCTTGTAGGCAAAGCTTGCAGGGAGTTTTTTTATCCCCCAAAATAACAGTTTAATGGTTCGTACAAGGTTGCATTCCTTCTTTGGTGCCGTGTGGCAGTATTTTCAATTATTTTGACATATCTTTTTACTTTTCTCATATAATTTATTTGTAGGCTTACGCCAGAACTGATTATAGACGAAAGGAGACGTTCCATGAAAAAGGCTAATCATTTTTCTGACTTATCTCTTCCTGATCAGGATATTCTGATCGATCACATTATTTTTAACTATAAGATGATTCCAAGCATTAACTATCAGCAGACTGCTTATGGTCTGAAAGCGCGCTTCAACCACTTAACAGAGGCTGATATGGGGCACCAAATCACTTCACAATGCTTCATGGAAGCCATGGTCAAAGCAGGTTACAAAGCGATTCCAGCTAAAAAGGACGTTATACCTAATTGGTATTTTAATGTTGGTAGGGTTTAATTTATAACCCATTGACTCATCTCATTTTGCACTCCATAACTTTTGGAGTGCTTTTTACGTAAAAAGCAATGACACCTTTCAATCTGAGTTTCTTCAAATTTCAATTTTCCGGAGTAACTCATTCCTTTTTGTATACAAAAAACTAACAGCTTTATACTGATAGTTAGTAGTTCAGGAATACTATTACTTTGCTTATTTTGAATACATGCTTGAGGAGGATACTCCCCCGTCAACAGGAAAAGCACCTCCTGTTATATACCCGGCATCATCGCTTATAAGAAAAGCCACCATATTTGCGATATCTTCCGGTTCTCCAATCCGCTTTAGTGGTATACGGTCGGAACAGCGGTCGGCTGTTTCCTTATCTGAAAAGCTCTTCTGCAAAAGAGGGGTGTTAATCGGCCCGGGCAAAACGCAATTGACCCGTATCCCAAGCTCGGCATATTGCTGCGCAAGGCACTTTGTCAGCATGACAAGTCCTGCTTTTGTTGTGCAATAAAGTGGTGAGGTTAGTTCCGGGACAAGCCCCAGGCAGGACGCAATTATAACAATTGAGCCTTTTGAAGCCTTTATTTTTTCAAATGCATTACGCGTCACAAGATAAGTACCTTTAATGTTAATATCCACCATTGTGTTTATCTCTTCATTTGTAGTGTCTTCCAGATATTTTTCAAAATAAACACCTGCATTATTTACAATAATATCCAACCGGAGGATATGAGACAGCGCTGATTTAATCTGTCCGTCATCACTAATATCAACACGGTAAAACTCAAAATTTTCCGGCGGAGTTTGTAAATCAAAAACAATAACATGCACTCCCAAATTCTGAAGCTTTTTTGAAATGGCAAGTCCCATTCCAGAACTTCCACCTGTGACAACCGCAACCTTTTTACCTTCCATAAGTATCTCCTATTCATCAAGAACTCCATTTTTCTTTATTTTATAATACAGGAGATTATACCAACTATCAATATAGAGTTTCCAATGTACAATACTTAATTATACATCAGTTTCATTGAATATAAAAAAGGACAAAAAAGACTACTAACCAAAATCAAGGTTAGTAGTCTTTTAATTTTTAAATTGGAATTTATATGACCAGACAATGGTAAAGGTAAAGGATTTTGAAAAGCTACGACGAACTATATTTTACTATAAATTAATTCTGCAAATTGTCCGTATTTTTTTACTTCCTTCAAGCAAAATCGCTTTAACCCTTCTTTCTGTGAGAATATTGGTATTCCCCTCCCCAATAACACAGGAGCGATCTGTATTATCATGTTATCAACCATATGATTATCTAACAGAGGGGCTAATATTGTGTTACCTCCGATGATCCAAATATTTTTATCCCTCTCTATTTCTTTCACGAATTCAACAACATCACAATTTATAGGAATAAATTCCTTGGCCGATAAGCTTTCAGCATGTGTAAAAACATAATTTTGGGTAGTGGGATAAAGACCGCCGATATTTTCTATGTTTTCAATTTCATTAAATGTTCTTTTACCCATTATAGTAATATCCATGTTTTTATAGAAGCTTTCATAACCAGTTTCTTCTATCGTGCCAGTTTCATAAAGCCAATCCAGGTTATGGTTTTTGTCAGCAAGATAACCATCCATAGTAATGCAGCCGTAAAAAAATACACTCATTTTTTAACCCTCCTTTGATTATTCCTGTTTAATCTTTAATTATATCTCCTGCAATTAAGCCTTCTACCGCTCCTTAAAAAAATAACCTACCTACCCGCCTGTAACGCCGACAATACCACCGGCAATTCCTTCTCCATAATTAACAGCTAATATTTTCTTTGTATAATCATTTTATTGGCTTCACATTATGCTCATCATGCGTCACTTACATGTACAATAAATTAAAATATTCATCACAGCCAAACAGCCCAATCTCCGAAATCAAAGGTACCGCCACCATGATGAAGGTTATCATCGACTTTCAACTGGAGGAAAGCGTCTCGCATACGGCTCAGAATCTCCGGTTGTATATCCAGACTATGATGAGCCGGAAATACTTTTTTCACGGGCAGTGCTGCTATCTTTTCAAGCGATGCAAGATATGCCTGAGGATCGGTGGAGGGGTAATACGCAATGCTATCAATGTACGTTAATACATAAAATACTAAACACCTGATTTTTCGCAATAACCAACTACCGAATATTGATAGTTGGTTAAAATACGATTATATTTTCATTAATTGACAAGCAAAGATTTTATAAAAAACAGTTCCGTGGGCTGTTCCATTTTCGGCATATCAAGAATCAAACAGCCACAATCCTTATACCCCAACTTTCTATAAAAATGTTGAGCCTGTTCATCAGAATTTGTTGATGTCATTACTGCGATGTAGCCTAATAACTTCATTTCATTTTCCCATGCAATCATCGCCTGTTTACCGTTACCTTTAGCACGGTATTCTGGACTAAAAAATATCATATTCAAAAACGGTATATTATCCCAAAATAAATTATATCTTAATACTCCGACACGCTTTCCATCATATTCTATAATGTAGCATTGTTTTTGTAGGATTTTTCTTTCAAGCTCTCCCTTACTTAAGTGTTTATCAAGCGAAAGCCAAAAATTTAAATCACTTATATTGGCGTAATGCATGTTAATCATGAAAAGATTCCTCCTAAATACCATATAATAATCCTTATATTATCCAACTACCATATTCGATTGTCAATGTTCTTTTACATTCTAATTCGTACTGCTTTACCAGACCTAATTTAGACTGTGAGTACAATTCTTCCATATTACAAATGATACCATCGACTAGAGTGAATGATCGCTTTACTCGTTAAATAATCTTATTAATTTATTTAACTTCCTATTTTTCTGGTTATTTAATAAATAATACGGACGCCATCCGGCTGCCTGCCATTCGTTTGAATTCCTCCCTTTCAAGTTGGATAATCATACTTGATTCCAAGAAACAGTAACACTGCGCTTATGGTGAAGCTGCCCATTACCGGCTGCCTCCACCGCCTCCTCCGGAGAAACCTCCACCGCCGGCCGAACTTACGCCTCCGCCGATGCCGTCCGTGTTATTGGTTGGCGTCGCAGCACTCGAAATGTGATTCGTCATGATCACAAGGTATCTCATGTTGTAGGCGTTGCAGCCGTACATACCTGCGAAGGTATCAAAATATGCGGGGTCAAGGGCTTTCATGCTTTCGAGGACATTCTCTCCAATGTCAAACAAGGTCGCAAACACAAGATAATCCCCCCAAAGTTCTCCCGGTACTGACCTGTCTTCCCTTTGTATGCGCATTTCTATCAGGTATTTCCTGAACCCCAGCAGTTTGACAGCCTGATTAAAACCCGATACAGTAAACCGGATAGTACCCTTTGTGTCCGTTGCCGCCGCGCCTGAACGGATTAATGCTTTTTCGCCTTCACTCTTCACTTCTGCCGCCCATGCAGTGAGTTTCTCATAAAGCGCTCCGGCCCGCTCTTCGATGCCCGAGGTGCAAAGGATACCGTCACGGTCAGTGTCGTCGGTTAAGATTTCGTACAGCAACCGCTCCACCCCTTGGTCCGGTGTTTTATCCTGGCTAAACACGATAGCTTCTTCTTGGGTCCTTTTTATAGTTCGCTCGTTTTCCCGCTCTTCTATGCGGATATAACCCGCCTCCTGCCAGCGGATAAGATACGCACCCATAAGCTTTTCACAGGAAATGCCCTTGCGTAGCAGCAGCATAGCGGAATAAACAGCAGGAATGCTGCTGTCAAAAGGAACCGACCAGTTCGTATCTAATTGTTTCTTTCCGGGAAGCCGAGCGGCTGTGCCGTCTACCAGTTTATATCGTGAAGAAAAGAAGGCGATTAAAAGGATTGTCACAACAATAACTGCCCCTATAACAGCAAGGATGATATATAAAGCCGTATCAGAGTTTTTATTTTCTGCGGATTCCTGTAACTTTTCAAAAGACATGTCAGCTGCAGAGGCCAGTGGGAACAAGCTTCTTTCAAAGCGGCAGAGCACATTTACATAGTCTCCTCCTTCTAGAGCTTCTGAAGAAAAAATATTAAGGTTGCCGTCGCTCCCGATCTCAACTTCTCCTGTAAAGCCATACGCCCAGATACGGGCATTGCTTGCCGTCAGACGTGTATCCGCCATCCGGATTTTAATAGAAACTGATTCCGGAGCGCTTGAGAGCTCCGATATAAACTGATGATAGAATCCTGCATAGTCGCCATAATCTTTTACCAATCCCTCTACGGTATATTGGATGGTATATTTATGGTTACCATAGCTGCCAATGCCCCAGCAGAGTTCATATCCTTTGGAAGTTTTCAGGATGCCGCAGGTACCGGACTTTTCCTCTCTGGAGAGCTTTGTGTCCCAGTCGCTCAGCGTTTTGTACTGAGCTCCGGACTCGTCCCATACAGCAAGGGAATGAACGCTCTTCCCATCCATGTTATTCAGAGCCTTGTAATATTCTGTACCGCTGGATACACCGCGAACATCCCAGATCTCCGTTATGACCGCAGTGCCATCACTCTGAAGAGTAACATCCAGATTAATCGACGGTATCGCATCCTCTTTCGCAAATACTGGTAATGCACCCAGGATGAACATTACCGTGAACATCACGAAAAAAGAGAACAATTTTTTTTGTTTTAATTTCATTAGCCTTCTCCTGTCTTGTATATATATCAATAAGTTGTTGAAATTCCCATTATAGAAATAATGCGAACGTTACTCGAGATTCCGATCATATCGGGCTCATTAGTGTAAGGTGTAATTACATCTTCTCTTCCATTTCTACATAAAGACCATTGTGAAATGTTTCAAAAAATCCGGAATGTCGGTACAATGTAATTGCAGGTTCAAGTATAATGCGTGTGTTTAAATGTAGCGTATGGCCGCCGCACAACAATCTTCAAGAGTAGCATATCATCATATTTACTTACTATCAATATTAAATTTTCAATGTATACCATTACGTCAAAAACTAATTTACATAATTATTATATTCTTTATATTAGATTTTACTTTCAATTCTTGGTTGTCATTTTACATTTTTATACCATAATATTTATGGAGGTTAATTAATCATGAAAAGACTATTAATTTTAATTTGGGCTTTTATAGGAGCTATCTTTGTCGGTGTTTATGAATACCGAGAATATTATGAGGACTCACATGAAGTTATAACAAAAACCATAGAAGATCCTTTGCCAAGTCTTTCGATATTTGAAGACTAAATTCAGTCCGGTTGAAAAAATCAATATATTTTCTCAATCAATTACTTAAAAACATACCAACCATAATACCGACTTGGAATATGAACTTCTTCTACTTTTATTAGAAAATCTCGTATATCGTACTAACCGGTATAAATTAACAGACATGTACAAACAGACATATTCTATGGGTATAAAGAATTAATTTCTTTATAATGTTTCCATATATAAGCAAATAATTATAGAAGGGAATTTCCATATGAATAACTATATAGAGTCTAATGATGATCACTGTTCTTGTCGTCGTCGATGTATCTTGACAGGGCCTACTGGGCCTACTGGGCCTAGGGGTTGTCAAGGACCAAAAGGCTGCCCAGGAGCTACTGGACCAACAGGACCTAGAGGTTGTCCAGGGCCTGTTGGTCCTAGGGGTGCAACTGGGCCCACTGGTCCTACCGGCTCTACTGGTCCTACCGGCCCTACTGGTCCTACCGGCCCTACTGGGCCCACCGGACCTATTGGCGCTACTGGGCCCATTGGACTTACCGGACCTACCGGACCTACCGGTCCTATTGGCGCTACTGGGCCCATTGGACTTACCGGCGCTACCGGGCCTACTGGGCCTATTGGCGCTACTGGATCCACCGGGCCTACTGGGCCTATTGGACTTACCGGCGCTACCGGGCCTACTGGACCTATTGGCGCCACTGGACCCACCGGGCCTACTGGACTTATTGGACCTACCGGCGCTACCGGGCCTACTGGACCTATTGGCGCCACTGGACCCACCGGGCCTACTGGGCCTATTGGACTTACTGGCGCTACCGGGCCTACTGGACTTATTGGACCTACCGGCGCTACCGGGCCTACTGGACTTATTGGACCTACCGGCGCTACCGGGCCTACTGGGCCTATTGGACTTACTGGCGCTACCGGGCCTACTGGGCCTATTGGCGCTACTGGACCCACCGGGTCTACTGGGCCTATTGGACTTACTGGTGCTACCGGGCCTACTGGGCCTATTGGCGCCACTGGACCCACCGGGCCTACTGGGCCTATTGGACTTACCGGCGCTACCGGGCCTACTGGACCTATTGGCGCCACTGGACCCACCGGGCCTACTGGGCCTATTGGACTTACCGGCGCTACCGGGCCTACTGGACCTATTGGCGCCACTGGACCCACCGGGCCTACTGGGCCTATTGGACTTACCGGCGCTACCGGGCCTACTGGGCCTATCGGTGTAACAGGTCCCACTGGACCTACCGGCACTACTGGGCCTACCGGGCCTATTGGTGCAACGGGACCCACTGGGCCAACTGGTGATACTGGTCCCACTGGGCCTATCGGGCCTACTGGCCCTATTGGTGCAACGGGACCCACTGGGCCAACTGGTGATACTGGTCCCACTGGGCCTATCGGGCCTACTGGCCCTATTGGTGCAACGGGACCCACTGGACCTACTGGTAATACCGGTCCCACAGGACCTACTGGCCCTATTGGCTTAGCGGGTGATGGAGCAATTATTCCGTTTGCTTCCGGTACACCTGTTACCTTGACCACAGTACTCGGAGGATTGCTTAACACCTCCAGTGCAGTTGGATTCGGAAGTAACCTTCCTGGCATTTCCGCTGCCAGCGGAACAGTCAATCTACTTGGGTTGACGAACTTGGCATTCTCCATGCCCAGAAATGGGATTATTACCTCCTTGGCCGGTTATTTGAGCATAAGCGCTGCGCTCAGCCTGATTGGTTCAACTGTAACAGTAACCGCTCAGTTGTTCCAATCCACTACACCTAACAATACCTTCGTTGCTGTGCCGGGCGCAGTGGTTACGCTGTCGCCTTCCCTCTCGGGAGCAATTTCTATCGGTAGTATCAGCAGCGGTATTGCCACCGGACTGAATATTCCAGTTACCGCAGGAACCAGGTTGCTTTTATTATTCTCCGCAGAAGTCACTGCTGGTCTCGATGTAGCAGCCACCATCGCGGGCTATGCCAGTGCTGGCTTAGGTATATCCTAAGAGGTTTATAAAGCACCCCCTTACAATCATGTATTTATAAAACGATAATGCTGGCTGTTTAGATTGAATCGCAGTATAGGGACGGGGCGTCTGTTCGAAGACGTCCCGTTTTCCTAATACAGTCTTACGAAGTATTTAAGAAAAGAAGCAAGGCATATATCTTGCTTCTAGTTTATGGATTCATATGATATGGATAAGGCGAAATGCCTGGTAATGCTTATTAACGAATGAAAGACAAAACTATTCGTCCTGTTCTTTTTCGTCTAACTGCTTTTGAATTTTTGCCTGTTTTTTCTTGTTCAGATAATTAAGGCAAGACAGTACTATAAAAGTTGAAATGGTTGCGCTGATAAAAGTAACTGCCAACACGGCAATAAAATAACCTATACCATCTTCCTTATATTTTTCTGCATACTGTGTATAGTTCAAAATACCATTAATCGTCGTTACTACAATTCCGGCTACTACACTGTTCACAAAAGGAAGGGTTTTAGCCTGTTTACCTTCGCCGTATATGTCAAGTCCCAAGGTCATATACCGTATTATCATATATAGGGATATACCAAAAAAACATATAACCTCAACAGCATATTGCTCAAATGGTGCGTTTAGGAAAAATTGTTGTACGAGTATTGAACTGAGAAGCACAATCATTAAAATACTGTACGCTTCACTATTTATTTTACGGCGTTGTGCTACAACTCTTTCGTCCTGTATATTTTGTTTATTCATTTCGATTCCTCCCAAAATAAATCATTTAATGTTTTGCCAAGCGCCTTACAAATCGATATACAAAGGTTTAACGTGGGGTTATATTCCCCTGATTCTATCAGCCCGATAGTTTGTCGGGTAACGCCTACGGCTTTTGCTAAGTCCTCTTGTTTCATATCAGCTTCCATTCGGGCGATTTTCATTCTCTTGTTCTTCATGGAATGCCCCCTTTCATAGTCATAGAATACATCATATATTACATAATGTCAAGTATATATTGCATTTTGTTATTTTAAAATTTAGTTAACAATCTTAATT
This sequence comes from Lacrimispora sphenoides JCM 1415, assembly GCF_900105615.1. Taxonomy (NCBI): domain Bacteria; kingdom Bacillati; phylum Bacillota; class Clostridia; order Lachnospirales; family Lachnospiraceae; genus Lacrimispora; species Lacrimispora sphenoides. The sequence goes on from NZ_LT630003.1 coordinate 2,406,004, forward strand.
GTTTTGGACAAACAAACGTAGTATACTTGAGTTTAACGATAATAGATGTTAATTTGAAGCGAGGGCGTACATGAAAACTGATTTTGTAAACTTAACAATAGAAAATCTTGTCAATGAGCATTTGTGCTGCATTATCCGCAGTAAAAAGCCTCATCAAGGTATTGACGCAAAGAAACAATGGCTTTCAGGCCGATTAAATGAAGGTCATGTCTTTAGAAAGTTAAATGAAAAGGCTACGGTTTTTATTGAATATGCTCCTCTTGAAACTGCTTGGGTTCCCATAACTGGTGACAACTATTATTATTTGTATTGCTTATGGGTTACTGGTAGTCACAAAGGAAAAGGGTATGGGAAATCGCTGATGGAGTATTGTTTGGCTGATGCCAAGGAAAATGGTAAATCCGGTATTTGTATGCTCGGGGCAAAAAAACAAAAATCTTTTCTTTCTGACCAATCATTTGCGAAGAAGTTTGGATTTGAGGTTGTTGATACGACCGATAATGGCTATGAATTGCTAGCACTTTCTTTTGATGGAACAACGCCAAAATTCGCACAAAATGTTAAAAGCCAAGAAATTGAGAGCAAAGAGCTAACAATCTATTATGATATGCAATGCCCCTATGTCTCTCAAAACATTGAGATGATAAAACAGTATTGTGAAATGAATGATGTACCTGTATCTTTAATTCAAGTGGATACGCTACAAAAAGCAAAGGAATTGCCTTGTGTTTTCAATAACTGGGGAGTGTTTTATAAAGGAAAATTTGAGACAGTGAATTTGTTAGATGTCGCCTACTTAAAGAGAATACTCAAAAAATGAAAATACAATTTCAGCTCTTTCCCGTTGAATATCGGGACTGTATTTCAAACATTATGCCGGATTCTATGTAGAAGACGGTTGGAGGAATACGGATGATTAGAGAAACCGCTCTTGCTTTTGTAGATGCAATAAACTCACATAATGCTGATAAAATAACCACCCTTATGACAGATGACCACACGTTTATTGATGCTTATGGAAACAGTTCCAATAAAGAAGCGATGCAACAATGCTGGCCCGGCTACTTTTCATGGTTCCCCGATTATCTGATTGAAATTAATGATATACTGATATCTGGAGATACCGTAGTATTACTTGGTTATGCTTGTTGCACATATCGGGGAGAAGAAACACCCAATAATGAAAATCATTGGCGCATACCCGCTGCTTGGCACGTATTAGTTTAGTAATCTTTCTATTAATGGTGTTTGAGATTTCCCCGGGTCATTTGCCGGGGGAATTATATCGAGTAAAAGTTGAATTGTATTCAAGTTGAATTTTCCGCAGGCAGATTGCAAAGAGCTTTTAAAAGCGGGCCCGGAATACCGAAACCCGCTCTTACCGTTAACTATCTTTTTCGTTTTTTTTCCGACTGCATACAGCCGTCTTTAAAGTTTTTCCAGTGGGCTTTTTTATTTCTTATTTTTACCAGTCACGTTCATGTTCGCATTCACATTCGCGTTCATGTTCGCATTCACATTCGCGTTCACGTTTGCATTCACATTCGCGTTCACGTTTGCATTCACATTCGCACTTGGGTTTGCATTCACATTCGCACTTGGGTTTGCATTCCCATTTGATTTTGCATTCGCATTCGCATTTAGGCTCGCATTCGCATTTACGTTTCTTTTCGCATTCGCGTTCACGTTTGCATTCACATTCGCGTTTTGGTTCACACTTTTCAAAACTTTTACATCTACATTTAAAAGCATCACTACTCATATACTTTCACTCCTTTCATATCGTACTACACAATATTATATGGGACAAGTAGGCGGGGTGTGAATTTTGAGTATGAGCAGAAAGAGGGGCCCCAATTCGGATCATCGGTGCCCAATTAGTTGGAGTGATTTATTGAAATAAATGCTTTGTACAATATATTATATGCAGCAATTTTAAATAGTAACTTATGAAATCGTCGTCTACTCTGCCAATCCCGGATACTGCAATGCTCCGCTCTGATCCTGAATGGATAACAGATGGGTTATGGTAATTTAATTTAAATAATGGGCGGGCCCGAGTTTTCGGATACCCGCAGCAATTTTTTGATGAAAGTAGAGTTAATGCTGACAAAACTGAAACATACTTTGGGGGACCGGAGATAAAATACAATCTAACGCCTACCTATATTCTATACGCAATTACCCTTATTTTTCAGCAAAGATTCCTGTACTTGTAATATTTTAACAGTATGTATAATATAATAAAAAAAGGCAATCGCCACAGGGTGGTTGGCTAATTAGAAAAACAAAAACCTTCCCAACCGGCCAAAGTACAGGGAAGGCTTTTTGTATTTAGCGACACGTCATTAAGACGAATGTCAGCAGTGCCAGAAAGAACATGCCAAAAGACATTAAGTCCTTAAAGTCAAAATACTTCATGAGCAACACCTCCATTCTATGTAGAATCGAGGCCTACCATCCTATACACGATTGCCAGCAGTTTGTACCTGCCAGTATAATTATATGTTCCAACGTAAGCATATACTATTAATAATATCTTACAAATTCCTTTGGAACCCTATTCGCTTAAACGTCATCATTCTTGTTAATGGTCCATATCTCTTGAGCACTCTTCTACCCCTCTGCTGATTAATCCTTTTGAAGATCCCATGTGTACCTCCAATTGAAAAAGGCCCAGGATAATCCCAGACCATACTTTTCCTTACCATAAGCCGTCTCAGAGACAACACATAATTGTACTATTTTCATATAATAATTATGGAAAACAAAGTTTTCCAAATATTGGAGTACAGGAGTAAATCAATATGGATAATTATAGCCAAGATTGGTTTAATGAATGTTGTGATTGCCATAATAAGCGGCAGACACACGTTCATGAAGTTCAAGGCAGCGTAGAGATAGCAGAACGCGAAGAAGATCCTCATAATCATCGTTTTGCTACGGTTTCTGGTGAAGCAATTCCTGCTGGTAAGAACCACATTCATGAAGTAAAATTTAGAACAGATTTTTATGAAAATCATTTTCATGAATTTCGTGGCAAAACATCGCTTGCAATTCCTGTTGGGGGTGGCAGACATGTTCATTTTCTGGAATCCGTTACAGAAGTGAGCGATGGTCACTTTCATGAATTTAGAGTGGCCACCTTGATTGAAGATCCTATCGGCGGAGAAGCCTAAAATTAATATCCACCACATTTCAAGCTGCTTTAATTTCGTTTGAGATGTGGTGGGTTAAGCTGTTCTAACCAACCAGGGTCCGCCTCCTTTCCCATTATTCAGTTAAATGAGAGCCTTATCATATTTCAGTTGCCACCATGCCGCTGATGCCATGGCTTCTAAGAGTGTGGATATATTCGAAAAGGCGGCCTCCATTTGACAACATCTTAAAAAAGGTTGTCAAACGGTTGTCACCGCCCATCTTGTTCACTAATGAATCCCTCAAAAACTCTTATATTATCTTGGTTTGTAAGGCATTCGTACTATTAATATGTAAATAACTGTACCCAGTACTGAGTTCCGGAGTTATTCTGAGTATTACCTACACCAATATGTGTATAGCTCTTATTCATGATGTTTGCACGATGACCTGCACTGTTCATCCAGGCATTTACAACATCCTGAGGAGTTTTCTGTCCCCATGCGATGTTCTCGCCTGCGCCGCGGTAATTCACGCCCTGCTCTTTTAAAGCAGTTGAAAATGAGCTGCCATTTGGCCGTGTATGGTCAAAATTTGACTGTATCTCATTGGCTCTCACGGTTGCTGCTTTCTCCACATTAGGATCAATGGTAAGAGGAGCCAGTCCTTCTTTTGCTCTTTCAGCATTTACAAGGTCTACTACCTGCTGGGTATAGGACTTATTGGTCGAAGTGCCCGTAGAATCATCTGGAGTAGTACCGGTATTTCCATTATTGCCGGTATTTCCGGTGTTACCGTTGTTACCGGTATTTCCAGTATTGCCATTATTTCCAGTATTTCCGGTATTGCCGGTATTACCGTTGTTACCAGTATTACCAGTGTTACCATTATTACAATTCTTGCCTGAATTACCGTTATTGATGAGTTTAGACCAGTCGACGTTATTTCCATCAACTCCTAATTGCTGCAATCTAGACTTTAAATCATCTAAATTACAGTTCTTGCTCACTGTTACTACATTCCTTCCATTGTTGCATTGGCTGTAAGGTTTTGCCACCGCTGCATTAGCTGTCAATGGTATCATACTCGTTAAAGTAAGTGTAATCATTCCAAGTGCCGTTAGTTTTCTCAATTCAATTGCCTCCTTTGAAATTGTTACATTTGTGTTACGTTTGTATTTCATTTATGTTACAAACATATAATAACACTCTTGTTACCATTTTTCCAGTGGAAATAATTGGGAATTTTTTTGGCAGTCTTTTGCATTTGATTTTATATAATATAATCGTTTGAATAATCGCTGCTGGAAACCAGATCAGCTATGGTTATTCCGTCAAAGTAATCATTAATCAGCTTATTGAAACCCTCCCACATGGGTAGTGTCCGGCAATGACAGGCCCTTGAGCAGTCATTCACCTCTCCTTCCAGGCAGGAAACCGGAGCAAGAGATCCTTCCGTAAGCCTTAATATACTGCCTACGGTATAATCCTCCGGGTTTTTCGCCAGTTTATAACCGCCGCCCTTTCCCCTCAGGGAAATGAGCAGATTGCTTTTACTCAGAACCGAAACAATGGATTCCAAGTATTTTTCCGATATCTCCTGCCTCTTTGCAATATCCATGAGAGGGATATATTCTCCATGATTGTGCTCAGCCAGATCTATCATGAGTCTTACCGCATAGCGGCCTTTTGTTGAAATCTTCATAAGACACAGCCTCCGGATTCATTATTATGTGTCCAAATCATAACCGTCAAGGAAGTGATGTACATTTCCATTTTCCTTGTATGCAATGATGGTATTTAAATTTACATTTTCCACGCTCTTAAATATATTACTTTCAATATACGGGTTTACTTCCTTTAACTGCCTGATTAAATCTTTTATCTCCATTCTCTTTGATCCTGTGCTGCCGTCGGTCCTGCAGGTCGTGCAGGTATCTGTAAACCGGCATGCACATTGAATGAAGTGCAGGTCATTGTAATCTCTCCAACCCTTAATATCATCCTCCCGTATGAGATACATAGGACGGATGAGTTCCATTCCTTCAAAATTCGTACTGTGCAGTTTGGGCATCATGGTCTGTATCTGTGCTCCGTACATCATGCCCATCAGTATTGTTTCAATGACATCATCGTAATGATGTCCCAGGGCGATCTTATTACAGCCCAGTTCCTTTGCCTTGCTGTATAAATAACCCCGCCTCATTCTGGCACACAGATAGCACGGGGATTTCTGCACATCATAAACCGCATCAAAAATCTGGGTTTCAAATACGGTGATGGGTATATTCAAAAGCTTTGCATTGTTTTCGATTACCTGCCGGTTGGTTTCGTTGTAGCCTGGGTCCATGACAAGAAAGACCAGCTCAAAAGGAAACTTATTGTGCCGCCTTAATTCCTGAAACAACTTTGCCATGAGCATGGAATCCTTACCCCCTGAAATACAGACGGCAACCCTGTCATTTTCCTTTACCAGCTCATACTCATTAACGGCCTTGGCAAATCTACTGAACAGTTCCTTATGAAATTTCTTCCGGATGCTCTTTTCTATTTCTTCCAGGCGTTCTTTTCCCGTATCCTCTTTCTCCATGGCCCGAAGCAGCCATTCTCCATAGCCGCCGCGAAGATTATACGCTTCATATCCCTGTTTTGTCAGATAATCTGCAGCCTCTTCACTGATGATCCCTTTTAAGCAATATAATATGATCTTCCTGTCCCTTGGAAGGGAAGGCTCTCCATTTAACAATGCTTCTTTTTCAATATTGATAGCCCCCGGTATAAATCCATGGTTGTATGCCGTCTGATCCCTGACGTCTACAAGCACATATTCCTCCGGGCTCATTTTCTTCATTTGTTCCAATGAAAGATCGTGCTCTTGAGCCATATCGCCGTCAAACATGTGATTACCTCCCCATCTTTCCATTTAGAGACAGATCCTTGATCACTTCTCCGGCTATGATAAGCCCTGCCACAGAAGGAACAAAGGCCACGCTTCCGGGAATATCTCTCCGCTCCGTGCACTTATGTTTGGCTCCCGGCGGGCAGATACAGTTTGTCCTGCAGCTGATGGACATATCCTCCAGGGGCCTTGTTGGCTTTTCTGTGGAAAAAACAACCTTAAGCTTCTTTACGCCCCTTTTCTTAAGCTCTCTGCGCATGACCTTTGCAAGGGGACACATGGTGGTTTTATAAATATCCGCAACCTGAAATTTTGTAGGGTCCAGTTTATTGCCTGCACCCATACAGCTGATGACCGGGACGCCTGCCTCTTTTGCCCGCATGATCAGTTCAAGCTTTGCGGTTACGGTATCAACTGCATCTACTATATAATCATAATTTTTAAAATCAAAATCATCCGCATTTTCCGGCAAGTAGAAGCACTGGTGCATTTCCACTTCGGCATCTGGATTGATTTCCAATATTCTGTCCTTCATTACTTCAACTTTATATTTGCCTACCGTTTTTCTGGTGGCTATGATCTGCCTGTTTAAATTGGTAAGACAAACCTTATCATCATCAACTAGTACAAAGGAACGGATTCCGCTTCTTACCAAGGCTTCTACCACATATCCGCCTACGCCGCCGATACCAAATACAGCAACCTTTGCACTCTTCAATTTTTCCATGGCATCTTCACCCAACAACAACTGGGTTCTTGAAAACTGGTTTAACAATTGATTCTACCTCTTTCTTTAATTTACTATCAATTTAGTAGGAATAAAAAAGCACTTCAATTATTATACTTCTAAATGCTTATTTGGGCAATTGATTTTTACTGCTGATGAAAAACAAAATAGCAAACAATTACTGGACCGCTGATTGCTAAACGGCTTTTCGTTGCCTGCTATTTTTAGAATTTTCGCTAACTGTTAGTCAATCGGATATCCGCAGTCCGCGACCCTGCTAGATGAGGTTAAAAACTGTCGTCTTTTCTTATCCGGTGGCGGATCACACGATTTCGGTATTCATAAACCTCGCGAATGTTTGTCTGTTCATCAATGAACTTTCCAATCTCGGCTACGATCGTCGGTATTACGGAAAGACCAGCTGCAAGCAGCCAGTGATGAGAATCTATGGCAGTTAAACCAAAGATTTTTCCTAAGGGCGGGAATGCCACCAGAAGGCTGAATACTGCAATCATGGCCATGGTACTGTATAATACCGGCGGATTATCTTTAATGGTCCGCTTGAAGATAGACTTCCTGCTGCGGACTGTAAATAAATGTAGGATGGAGGTCCAGCCTAAAACCAGAAAGGCAACGGTCTGTCCGATTGCCTGAGAGGGTTCCTGCATTCCCGGAAGTGTCCGGAACGTACCGATGTAATATCCAACCAGAACCACAACCGAGCACGCAATGGTCTGCTGTATAATTACCGGAAGAAGGCCACCGGATAAAAATCCTTCGTCTCTGCGGATAGGTTCCCGATCCATAAGACGAGGATCCGAAGTATCCCTGGATAAGCAAATTCCTGGAATACCGTCACCCAGCACATTGACTAACAACAGCATGATCGGTGTTACAGGGATACCCCAGCCTTTTAACTGGGCAACCAGCATAATGACAATTTCCGAAATATTACATACCAGCAGAAAGTAAACAGTTTTTCTGATATTCGAGAAAACATTCCTACCCTCTGATACCGCATCTATAATCGTAGCAAAGTTGTCATCTGTTAAAACCATGTCAGAAGCACTTTTTGCTACTTCAGTTCCGCTTTGACCCATGGAGATTCCAACGTCTGCTGCCTTCAGTGCCGGCGTATCATTGACACCGTCTCCGGTCATGGAAACAACTTCCCCATTTTCCTGCCATGCTTCAACAATGCGGATCTTATCCTCTGGGGAAACCCGGGCATAAACAGAATAATGATGGATATTCCTGCAAAGGTCTTCATCAGACATATCATTTAACTGCTGTCCGGTAAGAACCTTTTCATTTTCACCTAGAATTCCAATGTTTCTAGCGATTGCACTTGCTGTCGCCGCATGATCCCCGGTGATCATGATGGTACGGATACCGGCCATCTTTGCCCTTTCTACTGCCTGGGCTGCTTCCGGACGAGCCGGATCAATTAAACCAATAAGCCCGCATAATTCCAGATCCTGCTCAATTTCCTCCGGGTTTTCCATAGAAGGAGCTTCCTTTACATATCGGATCCCAAGGGCCAGAACACGAAGTGCCTCTCCGGCAAAAATCTTATGAACATAGTCAACTTCATTCTTTGCTTTCTCATCAAATGCTTTGAGAGGCAATCGGTCAAGAGCACCTTTCGTAAGAATTAAATATCCTCCCGAGGACGCCTCTAAAACAATGGTCATCATCTTACGTTCAGAAGAAAAAGGAATTTCTCCTACGATGCGGTATTGCTCAGAAATACGTTCTTTGGATAAGCCCTTTTCATGGAGAAGGCGCATGATGGCTTTCTCCGTCGGATTTCCCATGATGGTTAAGGTTCCATCCTCTTCTTCCTGGACAGAGGCGTTGCTTGCCAGTGCAAACATCGAAAGAAGCTCTGTCTGATCCTTCTCAAATTCATCTCCGGCTTTAAACGGCTCATTTCCAGGAATCCAAAGCTTTTCAATGGTCATCCGGTTCTGGGTCAGTGTTCCGGTCTTATCTGAGCAGATGACCGAGGTGTTGCCAAGAGTCTCTACTGCGGACAGCTTGCGGATCAGAGCATTTTTATTCACCATATTTTTAACGCCCTGGGAAAGGGATAAGGTTACAATTAAATTCAGGGTTTCCGGTACTGCTGCTACAGCCAGAGTGGCCGCAAGCATAACCATGGACCAAACGGATTCACCCTGTAATATACCGATGGCAAAGAGCAATACAGCTGCTGCAATGGCAACAATGCTGATGGACTTTGCAATTCGCTCCAAACGCCGCTGCAGCGGTGTTTTTAATTTCTGTGAGTTGTTAAGATATCCTGCAATCTTCCCCATCTCTGTCTGCATTCCGGTAGCAGTAACCATGGCTAACCCATGCCCTGATGTTACATGGCAGCTGGAGAATACCATATTAAGCTGATCTCCCAGAGGTACACTGCCCTGCAGCAGAATATCCGCATCTTTTTCCGATGGCTCGCTTTCTCCTGTGAGCGCCGATTCATCCACCTGTAAATTGGTGCTGGTGATCAGGCGTGCGTCGGCAGGAACAATGCTTCCCAGTTGAAGCTTAATGATATCACCGGGAACCAATTCACTTGTATCCATCTCTTTTTGTACGCCATCCCGTATAACAATACAGTTAGGAGAGTTTAAGCTGGACAATGCCTCCAGGGCTTTTTCAGCGCCCCGCTCCTGGGTTATTGCAAGTATTAGGTTTAAGATAACAATCGAAACGATTACAACTGGCTCTATAAAGCCATGACCATCCTTCAATGCCATCCCCAAAGACAGCAAGGCAGCCAAAAGAAGTATTATCGTTGAAATATCTTTAAGATGGTGCAGGATTTCTTTGATCAGACTGGTTTTTTCCTGCTTTGCAAACTCATTTTTTCCATACTTGCTTTGTCGGTTTGCTACCTCTTGATCCGATATTCCAGTATTTTCGTTCGTGTTAAAATGTTCAAGTGTCTCTGCTATGCTAGCTACATACCAATTTTCCACTTAATCATCCTCCTTTCAGTTAAAATTCTTCATTCATTGGTTCCTTAAGTTTCTCTTCCATCAACCTTTCCAGTCTTCGCTCCATGGTCTCCGCGCAGCAGTCCACTTCCTGCGTGATCTGCTTGATCGACTGGAATGCAGCATCATAAACGGTTCTTGGCTTATCATGAACTACCTGTCTGATGTTCTCTTCCGAAACCGATAGCTCCTTAAGTTTCTTAACCGGAACCGCAATATCGCCCTTTAAATTTTCATAGCTGTATAAAAGCCTGCGAACCTGTACACAGAGTAGATTTACTACATGTACAATTTCATCGGTCATATCCAGCTCCACGGACTTTTCCAAGGTCTCAATAAGAGAAGAGATCATCTCCTGTATCTCCGGCTGGGGAAGCTTTTCCATAATTCGGAACAGCTTTTCCGCTCTTTTAAGAGATACGATTTCATCCTGCTTGTAGCGATACTCAGTCGCTCCCATTAAATATCCAACCGTCACTCCGAAATAATCAGCTATATGCCCGGCAAAATCAATATCCGGTGCCCGCTTCTCATTCTCGTAATTGTTGACCGTCATCCGGCTCACTCCGAGCTCTGCAGCCAGCTTTTCCTGGCTCAAGTTCCTTTCTTCCCGAAGAGTTCTGATACGTTTTCCTATCATTGTTACCACACCTTTCTAAAAAAGTATAAAAAAAAATGATAACAATGTAAATCGTTTTTATTAAATGATACTGAATATTATCAAATCTTTACCTTTTCTTTATACGAAGGAATCTAGACATAGCCTTCCCAAATTTACGGTTTTATAACAAAAAAAGAGACTGTTACACTGAGTATTCGTGTACAGCCTCCGGATTTTTTCTTCTTATCTTACCAGGCGGTATAAACCGCTTTCTTCTTTTTGCATCCTGACATCAATGCTTCTCATGATTTTATCAGCTTCGCCGAAAAAGCTTTCCTTTTCTGAAAGGATTTTAATTTTCGTGTTATATTTATCTTTAAATTCTGTAAACATGGCAAGCAGGTTCCCCATTTCCCTTTGATATTCCTCCGCCTGATTCACCAGCTTTGAATCGCCGGATCTTAGGAAGGCCGGGTAGAGATACTGATCCATGCCCCTTTCTTTTGTATCTTCCCTGTAACAGGCGGGACGGCCTGTTTCCCCTTCAGGCCGTCCCGTGCTTGTTACCTTGTTTTTTCGCGGATCCAGGATTCGTACTTATCCTGTACGCCCTGATCCTTTGCCTGTCTTTCAAATGATTCCGTTTCGTCATCCACAGCTTTTAACTTATCTTCTGCCAGTGCACGTACTGCAAATGCATAGGCGGCCTCATCTTCTTTTTCAATATGGCGCTTTAATAAGGCACCATAGCCAACTGCATTGGAGATAATATCTAGCTTTGATTCTGTTCCCGGATTTTTCTCATATTCATCAATGGCTTTTTCCAGCTCAGAAAGGTAAAGTCTTCCCAGATCATGTTCCACAAGCATTCCATTCCTGATTAGCTTTTCCGCAACAGGTCCCATATTTTCCATCATGATCCGGAACAGGATCTTTTCTTCCTTTCCGTGATGATGCTTATCTGCGTAATTTCTTGCAAATTCAAGGCATTCCCGCAGCAGGGGGGCATCCACCGGCTTCCCCTCCAGAATATCGGCGCTGATGCTTCTTAGAAAGCCGGTAAAAGTCAGAATGTTCTCATGCTCCTTCATTAAGATATCTATTCCGTACATAAGCGTCTCCTCAATTCATATACCTGATCCTCAATCTGATGAAATTCCAGTTCGGAATCCTCAAACATTCCTTTTATCAGAGATTCTCTTAAGGTATCGTAATGTGTTACATCTCCATGGATCATTGTCCAATAAGCGCCATGGATATCCTGGGTCTGCCTCCATACCAGGTTGTCTTCCGTTTCCTGGACTAACTCGTTCACTCTGTCACAGGGCATGCCGTTGAGCAAGGTGCTTTCCAGATAATCATAGCCTTTGCGGACAGTGATATTTTTATCCGCAGAATTTCTTTTACCAAATTCTAAGACAGCATTAACAATATGGGATAATCTTTCCTGATCTGGTTCCATGAGTTCGGTGACTACATAAGCAAGTCTGTTTTCCACCAGGCTCACCTTTTCCTGCAGCCAGCCGTGGATATTGCCTGTATCGATCATATCCTCCAGATTTCCTTTCTCAAGCACTCCGTATCTGCTGTCAGTCCTGGCTCTAAGCTCTTTGCCGCAGCCATTTTCTTCTGCGCAGTCCAAAATTGCGTCAGTCATTGCATCCTGAAATTTTATTTTGTTGTATAACCAAGTATGAATCGGTCCTAAAAAGGCACTCATGTTACACCTCTTTTCTTATTGGTTCAGCTTGTCCAGCACTGTGTCTGCATCAAGCCCGTGTACCATACAAGCATCTTCTAAGGATTCCATCTGGGATGACGGACATCCCAGACAGTGCATACCGCAGCCCATTAAAATCTCCGCTGCCTTTGGATTGCTTCTTAATATTTCTCCAATATACATTTCTTTCGTTATCATATAATTATCCTCCTGATTTATTAATTGTTTATATTATCCAAGAATTTTCTTTAAATCTTCTTCCGGTGTGCTGATCGGTGATATTCCGTAGTTTTCAACAAGGAAGTTTAATACATTAGGTGATAAGAATGCAGGTAAAGATGGCCCCAGGTAGATATTCTTGATTCCAAGATGCAGCAAGGTAAGAAGAATGCACACTGCCTTCTGTTCATACCAGGATAATATCATGGACAAGGGAAGTTCATTGACCCCGCATCCAAACGCTTCCGCCAGAGCAACCGCTACCTTGATGGCACTGAATGCATCATTACACTGCCCCATATCCATGATTCTTGGAAGGCCTCCAATGGTTCCAAGATCAAGGTCGTTAAAACGGTATTTTCCGCAGGCAAGGGTTAAGATAATAGAATCCTCAGGCGTCTGCTTTACAAAATCGGTATAATAATTTCTTCCTGTCTTAGCACCGTCACAGCCGCCTACTAAGAAGAAGTGGCTGATTGCTCCCTGCTTCACTGCATCAATGACCTGATCTGCAACTCCCAATACGGTTCCATGGGAAAATCCTGTCATGACTTCTTTGCCGCCGTTGATTCCTGTCATTTCATGGTCTTCTTCATATCCGCCAAGCTCCAGCGCCTTTTTAATGACAGGAGCAAAGTCTTTATCATCTCCTATGTGGACCATTTCCGGATAGGAAACCACTTCTGTGGTGAATACACGGTCGGCATAGCTCTTTTTCACTGGCATCAGGCAGTTTGTAGTAAAGAGAATGGGTGCAGGAAGGTTATCAAACTCTTTTTGCTGATTCTGCCATGCAGTTCCGAAATTCCCCTTTAAATGTGGATATTTCTTTAATTCCGGATAGCCATGGGCCGGAAGCATCTCTCCGTGGGTATAGATATTGATCCCCTTATCCTTTGTCTGCTCAAGAAGCTGTTTTAAATCATATAAATCATGTCCGGTGATTACGATAAACGGACCTTTTTCAATGGTAAGAGGCACTTTGGTTGGCTCCGGAGTTCCAAATGCGGTGGTATTTGCTTTATCAAGCAGCTCCATGCATTTTAAATTGATCTCTCCCACTTCAAGAACCACCGGAAGCAGCTGCTCCATGGTCAGATCATAGCTAATAACTGACAACGCCTTATAGAAGAAATGATTGACTCCTTCATCTTCATATCCTAAAACCATAGCATGATAGGCATAAGCTGCAACGCCCCGAAGTCCGAATAAAATCAAAGATTTTAAGGAACGGATATCTTCCTGGTCCTCCCAAATGTTCTTCATATCATAATCGGAAGTATTTCCGCAAACAGAGGTACATTTGCTGCAATCCGGCACGATCTTTTCTTTTTCTTCCCGTACCCTTTTAATCATCTCTGCTAAAACTTCATCATTGAAATTTACATTTGTGATGGTGGTAAACAGCCCTTCTATAAGGATTCTTGTGGTAGTCTCCAAAGGGGAATTATTGCCGCATGCCTTTGCCAGCCCGCTCAGGGCGCCTGTCAGTTCATCCTGTAAATTTGCGGTGCTTGCGGATTTGCCGCACACTCCTGCGCTGCCCGTACATCCGCTGCAGCCTGCCGTCTGCTCACACTGAAAGCAAAACATTTTATGATCCATATCTATATCCAACCTTTCTATTCTGTTCTTTTTATTCCAACTGGTTAAAATACTACAACCAATTCCATCTTAAAGCGTTCCTCTGCATAAACCGCATGAGGCTTTTTTGCAGGCATGATAAGGGTCTCTCCTGCATTTAACAGATATTCCTTACCATCTACCGTAAATTTTCCGGTTCCTTCCAAAACAGTCACCATGGCATCCCCGTTGGATTCGTGGGTACTGATTTCTTCCCCTTTATCAAATGCAAATAACGTAATGCTAAGGGCTTCATTCTGTGCAAGGGTCTTGCTGACAATCTGGCCTTCATTTGCCTGAACCAGATCAGATAACATTACGATTTCTTCATGCTTTATATTTTTAATGAATTTCTCTGTCATTTGACTGCCTCCTTGTTTTCCTATTGCTTTTATAAGCAGATTATAATATAATAATCTCATCATTTCTGTTGTAATTACAACATTATAAAAATAATTTAAAAGGAGGCGGCAAATGGAGGAATACTTATCCATATTAAAAAAGTCAAACCTGTTTTCCGGAGTACAGCCGGAGGAAATAAGCGCAATGCTAAAATGCCTGTCGGCCCGGATTAAGCATTATAAAAAAGATGAATTTATTATAAGAAGCGGAGATTACATCCGTTCCGTTGGAATGGTGCTCACCGGGACTGCTCTCATCATACAGGAGGATTTCTGGGGCAAACGGACCATTATTTCCGAGGCGATGTCCGGCGCTCTTTTTGCGGAAACCTATGCCTGCATCCCCTCCATACCGATTGAAATGAGTGTTATCTCTGATTCCGAATGCGATGTGCTGTTTATGGATATTAACAGGATAATGAACGTCTGCACCTCCGCATGCACCTTCCACACACGCCTGTTACAAAATTTTTTATCTTCCATTGCCAGGCGGAATTTAATCCTCACGAAAAAAATGCAGCATATGTCCAAAAAGACCATCAGGGAAAAACTGCTCTCCTACCTTTCCGCCGAATCCTTAAAAAACAATTCCTCCACTTTTGATATTCCATTTAACAGGCAGCAGCTGGCGGATTACCTGTCAATTGACCGCAGTGCCCTGTCCAATGAAATGAGCAAATTGCAGGACGAAGGGATTTTAACCTATAAAAAGAACCGGTTCACGTTAAAAGAAGATCTCCGTGAAGGATAACTTCTTCCTGCCTGACGGACCCTATCTTGTAATACTATTTAAAAAGCGGAATCCGGTGCAATTATCCCCGGATTCCGCTTTTAAATTTATAAAATATTTCCATCAATAGAGATGGTAACTGCGTCACATGGAATTTCTTTGCCGCTGTCCTCAAGGGCTCTTAAGGCCGCATGTTCCAGACCGCCGCAGCATGGTACCTCCATTCGGACGATCGTAATGCTTTGAATGGCGTTGTTCTTTATAATCTCCGTCAGCTTCTCACTGTAATCCACCTGGTCCAGCTTCGGACATCCCACAAGAACGACCTTTCCCTTTAAAAATTTCTGATGAAAATCTCCATAAGCATAGGCGCTGCAGTCCGCAGCGATCAATAGATCCGCCTGATCAAAATAAGGCGCTTTCACAGAAACCAGCTTGATCTGAACCGGCCACTGTCTTAACTGGGACTGGATAGGAGCCTCAGCCGTTTTCTTTGTTTCTACCGTGCGTTCAATCTGCATAGCCCGGCTTCCAGGGCAGCCGCTAAAGGAAGCGTGTCCTTTTGCTTCAGCCTTTTTCTTATTTAATTCCACTGCCTCTTCATCATAAGCGGCTGCTTCCCGCTCTACGAATGTAATCGCTCCGGTAGGACATGTCGGAAGGCAGTCCCCTAATCCATCGCAGTAGTCATCCCGCATAAGCACTGCTTTTCCATTTACCATTCCAATGGCTCCCTCATGGCATGCTGCTGCGCAAAGACCACAGCCATTGCATTTTTCTTTATCAATCTGAATAATTCTACGAACCATTCCTTATAGCCTCCTCATATTTGCTTTCTGAAGCTATCATACTATGCTCTTTGGCTTCTGTCCGTTGTAATTACAACAAAAATTAGAGAAAAAATTATACGGTTTTACAGGTTTACCGCTTAACTTTTCACACATACTACTCCTTATCGGAGGTATCCCATGTTCCCAGATAAGATATATTACGAACCAGAATCCCTAGACTATGAGCTGGGCCAGCGTCTAAAGGAAAAATACAGCATGATTCCATGGATTCCCATTAAAAGCCACAATAAAATAGACGAGCTGCGAACCCGCCCAAACAGTGATTTTCCGGCCATGAAGCACCATCTCATCATAGGGGTCCGCAAAACCCACAACTTCATTCCCAATCACAAGGTATCGGACTTTCTTGTTCCTTATACCTCTTCCGGCTGCACCGCCATGTGCCACTACTGCTATCTGGTATGCAACTACAACAAATGCGCCTATTTACGTTTGTTTGTAAACCGGGAGCAGATGCTGAAAAAAATTATGGACCACGGAGCCCGCTCTGAAAAAAATTATACCTATGAGATAGGAAGCAACAGTGATCTTGTTCTTGAAAATACCATAACCGGAAATCTGGCATGGACAATTGAAAATTTCAGTAAAAGCAACTATGGATTTCTCACCTTCCCAACGAAATTCAATAAGGTAGAACCCCTTCTCGGCATCAGCCACGGAGGCCGTGTCATCATGCGGATGAGTGTCAACCCCCAGCCTATCATCACCCGGTTTGAACCGGGCACCTCCGGCTTAGACGCCAGAATTACCGCCTTAAACAGCATGTGTGACGCCGGATACCGGGTGGGACTTTTGATTGCTCCCATTATTATGACCGATGACTGGAAAGACCTGTATTCTAAACTGGTTGATACACTCTCAGACCGGCTATCCAAAAAAGTAAGGGAACAGGCACCCATTGAAGTTATTTTCATGACCTACAGCTATGTTCAGAACGCAATCAACACAGAGGCATTTCCTCAGGCAGAACGTCTTTATAACAAGGAACTCATGACCGGGCGGGGAAAGGGAAAATACTGCTACCGTGATGATTTAAGAATCGACGGGGAACAGTTTTTAAGACAGCAAATAGAAGAAAAGCTAAAAGGAATGACAATCTTATATGTAGTTTAGAAAAATACCCGGAGCACTTCCAGCTCTCTTAAAATGGCCGCTTCCATAAGTTATGGGCGGCCAAAGGTCTTCCTATAATCCTTGTGAATTATCGCAGTTATTGTTTCATTCTTTGAAAAAACAAGATATACTATTAATTTTTTATCCTTTTATGTCGAATATACAATTGTTATATAGGTAGTATAACAAGGTTACTAAGCATGCTTAAAATACGAAAGGAGGATCTTTTCTTTTATCCGCATATGACCATAAAATTTTACTGCATAACATGCAGTATATTTTTTCACTCATTAGCTGGTAAAATTTTCCGTTTTTTCCACAAAGCGGACCGATCAATAAATCAAAGGGAGTGTAATACAATTATGAAGATATTGAAAAAGCTAAAGTTCAGCGATTTGAAACTTGCTGCAAAGACTTCCATTGCTATGGGAATCATTCTGGTAGCGAGCCTGATCTTGCTCATTACGATCTCTGCAATGCAGGCAAGCAAAGCAGTTTCAAAGGCAATCAACGGTGAATTTTCAGGAATATCCGCCCAGAATGGCCTCATGGTACAGTCCATAATCGACGATGCTTCTGGAACCGCCAAAAATTTGCAGGATTACTTATACCGTGCATACAACGACCGGAACGCTATCGGCGATTGGAAAAGCACCGTCCGCAAGAGCAGGGTATATGATGTTGGACTTAAGGAAATTAATTATGCGATCGAGAATTATATCTTAAATTCTGCCTGGTCAACCGTGGACACCAATCCTGATATTTATGGGATCGGTGCATTTTTTGAGCCATTAGAATTTGATCCCGGGGTCAAGGATTACTCCCTCTATGTAGACAAGAAGGAGGCTGAAAATAAAACCGCTCAGTCTCTTGGAGCATACAGCGACTATTCCACAAAGGATTATTACCGTGTTGCCAAGGAAACAAAGGCGACTTATATCACCGATCCTTATTTTTACGACGGAATTATGATGAGTACCATTGCTTTTCCTGTTATGAAAGGGGAAGACGTCATCGGAGTTATTCTGGCCGATATTAACGTTTCTAACTTTTCTAAGATAAAAACTTCAGATTCAAAATATCATACGATGTATGTTGATATCTACACGGAAGAAAACATGATTGTCTATGACAGCCAATCAAACGATAACATCGGCAGAAACCTAAGTGAGATGATTTCTCCTTCCGATTATGCTAAAATTACAGCCCTGCAGCAGACTAAAACCGAATTCCAGATTGATACCAAAAGATCCGACGGAACCATGGAATCCAGATATTATTACCCGATTACCAGCGGATCACAGACCTGGTGGGCTGCCAGTAGTCTGGAAAAGAAAGATCTGACAAAGGATGTAGTAAAGATCATTGAAGTAATGAATCTTCTTGCAGTCCTGGCACTGATCATAATTAATGCGGTTGTCATCATTTTCTTAAAAAAGACTCTTCGCCCTATTGACGGTGTGATGGCCGCTGCAGCCAGCATCGCTTCCGGTGACTTGGATATCCAGTTGGAGGTTCAGTCCATGGATGAAATAGGTGTACTGTCCAAAACATTTATGGATATGGCGGAAAATTTAAAATTCATCATCCAGGATATCAATGAGGTTCTGGGCGAAATGAGCAACGGCAACTTCAAGGCAACTTCCAATCATGAGGAAAAATACACCGGCGCATACCAGTATATCCTGGAAGCAATGCGGAACATCCGAATTACTTTAAGCGATACACTTTTAGAGATCGACCAGGCTTCCGAACAGGTTTCCACCGGGGCCTCCCAGGTATCTGATGCTTCCCAGTCTCTCAGCCAGGGAGCCACGGAACAGGCCTCTTCCATCGAAGAGCTGTCCGCAGCCATTAACGAAGTTTCAGAACGGGTAAAAGAAAACGCGTCCAACGCCTTAGAGGCGAATACCCTCTCCCTGGAAGCATGCGAAGGCATGCTGGCGAGTGATCAGAAGATGAAGGATATGATTTCAGCAATGAATGAAATCGCAAGTACCTCCGGCGAAATAAGTAAGATCATCAAAACAATTGACGATATCGCTTTCCAGACCAATATCCTGGCACTGAATGCAGCCGTTGAAGCTGCAAGAGCCGGTTCCGCCGGAAAGGGATTTGCGGTGGTAGCCGATGAAGTCCGTAATCTGGCCGGCAAGTCTGCGGAAGCTGCTAAAAATACCACGGCTCTTATTGAAAACGCTATTACTGCCATTGGAAACGGAACTAAAATAGCAGATGAAACTGCAGAAGCGCTGCGGCTTGTAGTTGAAAAATCCAATATTTCTTCCGTCAGGGTCGCAGAAATCGCGGAAGCATCCGCCGCCCAGTCTGACGCCTTGCTGCAGATTACAACCGGCATTGACCAGATATCCGCCGTTGTACAGACCACTTCCGCAACATCGGAAGAAAGCGCAGCCACTTCAGAAGAACTGACCGCCCAGGCCTATAATCTAAAATCCCTGGTAGAAAAATTTCAACTGATGGATAAAGTACCTTCCACAACCAGTGAACCAACTGCTGCCTGGAGGGATTTCACTACCTGGAAGGATTCTGCTGCTTGGAAGGGTTCTTCTGCTTTTGAGGATTCTGCTGCTTGGAAGGATTCTTCTGCTTTTGAGGGTTCTACTGCTTTGGAGGATTCTACTTCTTGGGAGGATTCTGCCCCGGAAGAGACTTATGATAAATATTAATAGTTTCAGGATTCTTTTCTACTGGCAAATGCCTGAAAAAAGGCTGCGGATTTAAATATCCGCAGCCTTTTTCTGCATTTTCATGCCAGTTTTTATAAAACGGAACATCCGAAGAGCTCCCTGATAATATAAGTCCTCGGCATCTTCCAAGGCCTTATCCAGTTCCATGACTCCATTGACCGTTGTCATGATGGAGCAGATTCCAAAGTCATAAATCTTTTCTGCACCTTCTCCCATAGCTCCTACCAGAGCAACAGCCGGAATTCCTTTTCTTTTACACCTCATCCCAATGCCCTGTATTACCTTTCCAAAACAGGACTGCCAGTCCGTGCGCCCCTCTCCGGTCACAACCATAGACACATCTTCCAGGCGGGAATCAAAATCAATCAAATCCAGAACCGTTTCAATTCCTGATTTTAACTCCGCCTGGAGAAATACCAGAAGTGCCGCGCCAAGGCCCCCAGCGGCTCCGGAACCTGGCATATGATCAGGATTAATCCCCAGTTCCCGTATCATCACATCCCGGTAGTTCTGCATTCCTCTTTCCAGTTCATCAAGAACCTGAGGGGAACCGCCCTTCTGCTTTCCAAACGTGTAGGTGGCTCCGTCTTTCCCACATAAGGGATTATTGACGTCGCACATAGCTGTCATTTTCACTTTAGAAATCAGGGGATGGAGGCCGGAACTATCGATATGAGCGACTTTTTCCAGATCTCTTCCTGTTCCTTCTAGCTCTCTTCCCTCCGAATCAAGGAATTTTACTCCTAATGCCCTCATACAGCCCATGCCGCCGTCATTGGTCGCTGAACCGCCGATTGCTATGGAAATATCGGTAAAGCCCCGGTCCAAAGCATCTCTTATCAGCTCTCCGGTCCCATAGGTCGTGGTGTTCCTTGGATCCCTTAAATCTCTTGGAATCAGGGGAAGCCCGGAAGCCGCCGCCATCTCAAGTATGGCACGTTTCTCATCCAATTTTCCGTAATACGCGTTTACAGGAGCAAGAAGCGGCCCACAGACGGTTAAGGGGATTCTTTCTCCCTGCATGGCTGCGATCACCGCATCCGTTGTTCCCTCTCCTCCATCGGCCACGGGGATTCCGATACCTTCCCACTGATCAAACACTTCCGCCGCAGCTTTTTTCAGCAGGTCTATGGTCTGTTCACTGGAAAGAGTCCCCTTAAACGAGTCGGATGCAAACAATAATTTCATATACAAAGTCCTCCTTAGACCAGTGGTTTTTAATTCTCATTTCATCTTAAATTAATGCAGGATCAATGTCAGTATAAATATTTCCAGGATTCCTGCGATCCCCAGAATCAATGTTGCGACTGTTTGAGTCTTATATCCTTTTTCCGGAGTCATGGCTCCAAAATTCGTTACCACCCAGAAATAGGAATCGTTTGCGTGGGAAACAGTCATGGCTCCCGCGCCGATTGCCATACAGGCAAGAGTTACACGTACGGGGCTTCCAAGGCCCAGCATAGGAAGCAGCGGAGCCACAATCCCTGCAGTGGTTGTCATAGCCACGGTAGAGGAGCCTTGAGCACTCTTTAAGATCGCTGCCAAAAGGAATGGGAAGAAAATACCCATGGTGCTGAGTACGGAAGCATGATCCTTGATATAGTTCACCATATCGGTGGAAGAAATCACCTTACCCAGCACGCCGCCGGCAGCCGTTACAAACAGGATCGGTCCCACAGTTTTTAAAGTGTCATTGGTTATCTCATAAAATTCTTCCATTTTACCGGCTCCCTTTAGCTGAAGGACACCGCATACGGTACCTGCTGCCAGAGCTATGATGGGAGTACCTAAAAATTTAAGTACATCAGCCCCAAAGCCTTGCATATTGGCCATTGCCACGATTGAGGAAAAAGCCATAAGAAGGATTGGAAGAATAATCGGAGCAAGGGCATTGAATCCGCCGGGAAGTTTACCGTATTCGGCAACCAGCTCCTCATAGGTTTTTGCAATCTCACCCATATCGGCTTCATCGTCTGACCGTACTTTTCCACCGATGTATTTTGCGTAGAAGAAACCGGCAATCAGCGGGAAGATGGAACATAATGCGCCCATTCCCATAACAAGAAGCAGGTTTTCTCCAATGCCAAGGGTAGAAGCAGCCGCAATAGGCCCTGGCGTGGGCGGAATGAAAACGTGGGAAATATAGAGCCCAGAGGAAAGGCCTACAGTCATGGCGACTGAGGAGGCGGCAGTCCTGTTTACCAGGGCTTTCCGGATCGGGTTTAAAATTACGAAACCGGAATCGCAGAATACCGGGATGGATACCACCCAGCCCATCATCTCGATTGCAAGGACCGGATTGTTTTTCCCAACAAGCCGGATTACCATATCAGCCAGCTTAAGGGCCGCCCCTGTTTTCTCCAATATGGTTCCGATCAAGGCCCCAAGGATGATAACTATACCAATGCTTGTGAATGTACCGGAGAATCCAGCCCCTATTACATTTGCAAGGCCGCTTACCTTGGTCCCATCTTCCAATGTCTTATCCACCAGCGGAATCCCTGCAATAAGTCCCAGGAGCAGTGAGATGCTCATGATGGCGATAAACGGGTGAATCTTAAACTTGGAGATTGCAATGATCATTATGAAAATTGCAAGTACGAAAATAAAAATCAGTGGTAAACCTGTCATAAAATAACCCCCTTCTATACAATACAACAGTTTCTACTGTTATCATAACATCATTGACCCCGAAATTTCTAATGTCATGAGTATCAATATGACCCCTGATTTTTGTATCATCAATACAAAACTAGTGTTCTCTTCTTAAAAAACTATAAAAAGCCTCCAGAAAAAAGCGGTCTGCTGAAGATTCTATGGGATTGATATTTAAGGTATCCTTTATCTTATTGTAACGGTATAAAAGCGTATTCTTATGCACAAAAAGTTCTTTTGATGCCGTTACCAGATTATAATTTGTCTTTATAAGGGCTCCGGCAATTTCCATAAATGTCTTTATAAACCCTTCACTCAGCTCTCTTTCATAAACATTGAACATCCATTGCAGCTCATTCACCGGCACAATAGAGCGCACATAATTTCCTGTATGGTCATAAAAAAAAGCGGCAGAATCGGAATCCGCATTTTCTTCCAGCCACTTGCAATGCCGATAGGCATTATAATACTGGGTAAAGCTTCCCTGAAAGGAACCGATGTAGAATTTACAGCTCTTCTCCTGTTCCCGAAGCCATTTTAAGGCAGTGCTTAAATATTCTGCTATGATGTATTTGTAATCTGCAAATAATTTTCGAGACTGTTCCGGCATAGTTTTAAATATGAGAATATGGCTGTTGTCCAGGACAATGCTGATGTCCTCCGTTCCGTGCCTGGGGCTGTTCTTGATTATGTTAAGAAACGGCTCAGGCCTGGTGTCATCCAGCTTGCACAGGATGGGGATTCGTACGATGTTTTCCGAATAATTTAACTTCTTTGCTACGCTCCGAAGTTCCCCCGGGTCCGGATATTCCACATGGATCAAAAGGTTTGTGAAATGCTCCTTCCGATTCCTCCTGCGCCTTAATTCCTCTTGCTGCTTCTCGTATTTCAGCATGGCCTCGATGGCCATTTTGGTGATCAGAGCGACAGGCTTTATCTCCCCAGGATCACCGGTGATTCCTACCACTCCTTCCCGTCTGCCGTCAATGTTAATGACCATGTTGATCCCAGGCTTTACCCCAGGATAATCATCCTCTGTGGAAGTGACCACGATATCCTCGCTTCCTGTTACAATATAATAGGCCACCTCATGAAATGCCCCCACCCGCTTTGGATCCCGACTGGCGATGATAACCCCCTGCTCATTCATTATGTTGATATTGTATTCTGTATATTGAGTGACCTGTTCAATGAATTTCTTAGCCAATTCTGTTTCTATCATCTGCATCCTCCCGAAGCTTGAACTTTATCATACGAAATCACCGGATATCTCTTCATCATTATTGAAAACAGCTTACCATACTTTGCTTTTTCCTTCAATAGCAGTGGATTTTATCCTTTTCTTACTATATACATTTTACTTTTTCTAGGATTTGTGGTAAATTATTTTTTATCATAACATTTTATACTTATTATATATGACGGTTAAAAAAGGAGAATTTTATGTTACAAGATGATTTTATCATGCGCATGATTCATGAGATGGTAACAACTTTGCTAAAACTGATTTTTCATATTGAATTAGGGGAAAATGAGGAACAGAATTTTAAAGACCAGGAGACAGCATCAAATTATCTTGAGCTCTTAGCTTTCATTCAGGCCGGAAAGATCAATGAGGCAGAAAACAAATTATTGGATGAGCTGGATTCCGACGATATGGAGCATTTTAAAATGGCGCTCATGTTTTATTATCATTTAAATCAGATCGACTATAACTTTCTTGAAGAGCATGATTATTCCAAAAATGAAATTACGGACGGATTAAGATATGTATCATCAGTTTATGGCTATGACAGCATGGCAGAAGCTCTACTGGGCAAAGGTTAATCAGAAATCCAATTACAATATAAAAGGGAGGCATCTTCATTTGAAGACGCCTCCCTTTTATATTGTTAAGACCATTACTCAGACATATGCTTATTTAACTTGTCGATCAGTTCTTCAGCCGGAACTCCGTGGACCATGCAGGCCTCTTCCACGGTCTCAGCGGCAGATGCGGGACAGCCAAGGCAATGCATTCCCATTTCAAAAAAGAAGTGTGCGGTGGTTCGGTCTGCTTCTAAGACCTCTCCGATTAAAGTATCCTTTGTCACTGTCATATTCATTTATATTACCCCTTTTCTTTCAATATTTTTATGTGGTGTGTTTAACCCTTCGGGAAACAATCCATTCCCGTTCTTTTGAAAATATACATGTTCGATTCTGGGCAGGAAAATCCCCAAAGACTCCTTTAGTACATCCTCTACCGTTTCCACCGGTATGATCGTAAGCTGATTCTTCACTTCTTCCGGTACATCCTTTAAATCACTTACATTATCTTTGGGAATCAAGACCCTGTTGATTCCGGCTCTTTGTGCGCCCAGAAGCTTTTCCTTTAAGCCTCCGATGGGCAGGACCGCTCCCCGCAAAGTGATTTCCCCGGTCATGGCAAGTCTTGAATCTACCTTGTTGCCGGTAACAAGAGAGGCCAAAGCGGTAAATAATGCGATTCCGGCCGATGGGCCATCTTTAGGAACCGCTCCTGAAGGAACGTGGATATGAAGGTCTCTTTCTTTAAAATTAAAGGCATTTAAAGGCAGTCTGGATTTTAATAAGCTTAAGGAAATCTTGGCAGATTCCTTCATTACATCTCCCAGCTTTCCGGTCAATATGACCGCTCCGCTTCCCGGCATATCGGTTGCCTCGATAAAGAGTATTTCTCCTCCCACCGGAGTCCATGCTAGGCCTGTAACCACACCCGGAGGATTATCCTGCTGGGCCTTATCGTGACGGGAGACCTGACTGCCAAGATATTCTTCTAAATCTTCTTCCTTAATCACAAGAGGCAGCTCCGCCTTTTTGGATACGATTTTTTCCGTTGTAATTCTGGCCAGGCTGGACAGCTGCTTTTTCAGCCCCCGCACGCCGGCCTCCAGCGTATATTCACTGATAATCTTCTGTAATACTTCATCTTCAATTACCAATTGTTCCTGCTTTAAGCCATGTTCTTTCAGGACCTCCGGAATCAGATGGTTTTTGCCGATATGGAACTTTTCATCCATGGTATAGCTGGTTATCTGAATGACCTCCATCCGGTCTAAGAGAGGACCCGGGATGCTTTCCAAAGAATTGGCTGTTGCCACAAAGAAAACATCGGATAAGTCATAAGGAAGATCCATGTAATGATCGGTAAAGCTGTTGTTCTGTTCCGGATCAAGAACCTCCAAAAGTGCGCTGGCAGGGTCTCCGCTGAAACCGCCGGACATAATCTTATCCACTTCATCCAATACCATGACAGGATTGGTCTTCCCTGCCTTTCGGAGGCTCTGGATAATTCTTCCCGGCATGGCTCCGACATAAGTTCTTCGGTGCCCTCTGATTTCCGATTCATCCCGGATACCGCCTAAGCTTAAACGGATGTATTTTCTGCCAAGGGCCTCTGCAATGCTTTTTCCAAGGCTTGTTTTTCCGGTTCCCGGCGGCCCCACAAGGAGGAGAATGGAACCTTTTTTAGCTTTGTTTAGCTGCATGACTGCCAGATGCTGAATGATCCTGTCCTTAACTTTTTGCAGCCCGTAATGCTGTTCATCAAGAATCCGTCTTGCCTCGTCAAGATCAATGTCCTTATCCTCTTCCTTTTTCCATGGAAGCTGAACCAATAGATCCAGATAATTACGGATCACGTTGTAATCCAGTTTATTGGGGCCCTGATCATCAAGCTTTTCCAGTTCTTCAAGAGCCGCCTCTTTGATCTCAGACGGCATACCTGCCTCTTCGATCTTCTTTAAATAATCCGGCTCCTTTTTTCCTTCGTCCTTTTTGCCTTCTCCCAGTTCTTCCTGAATTGCCTTTAACTGTTCTCTAAGTACGGACTCCCTGTAATACCGGTTTGCCTTCTCGGAGAACTTTTCGGAAATCTCCATCTGCAGTTCGATCATTTCCTTTTGTTTCAGCATGTAATCCAGGAAACGAAGGCTTCTTTCTTTTAAGGACATTTCCAGAAGCTCGTGCTTTTCATCGTTGGGTATCTGAAGGAATTGAGACAGATACACAATTATGGAATTTAAATCCTTAAACTCATTGACAATTTTCTGGTACTGTTCTCCTCCTGAAAATTTGGAGCTTATCTCACTGGTAACGTTTTTGATATATCCAAGCATTTCTTCCCGGCTCTTCTCGTCTAAATCTTCTTGATTCTGACTAATCTCATACTGGGCATAGATAACGCCGTTTTCTGCGTGAAGCTCTTTTACGTTGATCTGGTCCCTCAGCCTTACGGAAAGCAGGATCCCTTTATCCGTCTGGTCTATTCCTGTGACCTCAAAGGTCAGGCCTGTCCGGTAAAAATCTTCCTCATTCTTTGGGTTTTTACCAAAATTCTGTTTTAACGGCAAAGCTATCTTTATGGTTTCTTCGTTTTCCAGATACATCATATGTGTTTCGTCAAGGGCTTCCAAACGAACCGTAGTTACGACGTCCGGCAATAAAACTTTGTTGGAAATTGGGAAAACGATTCCTATGTTATTTTTATCATGATTTGTCATAGTTTTATCCTTTCTGTGCGTATTCCTTAAGTGAATGTTCATTTAATATGGAATTGTTTTTATGCGAGACTTTTTGTAAAATATATTCACAAAATAATCCCGCTTGTAAAAACCTAAAGCATTATTGCGTCTTGAATCATTTGAATCATTTCCTGCAGCAAATCCTCTTTCTGTGCCTCATTCTTGCGGTTATCAACAGCAATTGCTTTCACCGGCTGAAAAATGATGGCCAAAAGATTATCCTCTTTGTAATTCCTTATGAGATTACTCCTCTTCATATCCGACATCAGGCTGTAAATATTACAAATGCCCTTTTTCCCGGAACAGTTGTTGGCCAATGAGGGGCAATTGGAAAATTGCTCCACAAAGCTGAAGATTTCCTTGTTCTCTAATATATAGTTATAGTAGCTTCGGATGAGCACCTCGATCTGCTGCCGTCCCTCCATTTCCCGTTTTACGCTGTCCAATAAATAATCATATATTTCTTCCGAGTATTCCAGGTAAATATCGTGCAGCATATCTTCTTTATTCTCAAAGTAGATATAAACCGTTGCCGGCGAAACCCCTGCCATCTTAGCGATTTTAGAGACAGAAGTGCCATGGAAGCCCTCCTGCAGGATCAGCTTGATTACTGCTTCC
This sequence comes from Lacrimispora sphenoides JCM 1415, assembly GCF_900105615.1. Classification (NCBI taxonomy): domain Bacteria; kingdom Bacillati; phylum Bacillota; class Clostridia; order Lachnospirales; family Lachnospiraceae; genus Lacrimispora; species Lacrimispora sphenoides. The sequence continues at coordinate 2,433,558 of NZ_LT630003.1, forward strand.
TTTATGCTTTTCACTTTTTCGTCGTCTTTTTTTCTCATGCCATCACCTCTATATTTTTATAATAAATGATCATTCACTTATTGTCAACTGTTTTTTTAATTAATAAGATCAAATTATTATATTCCTATCTGCAATAAGGGTTTTCACAATAAAATAGCCTTCATAATATAAAAAATAAGTCTTGAAAATGACTTTTCAGGCCAATCAAGACTTATTTTTCGTACATAGCTTTTTGACAGGGCCATTTTAGAGCCTCTATCTTTTTATATATCATTATCATGCTGGCAGCATTACTCTGGATACTAAACTCTTGCCTGCCCTCTGCTCTGCAATATCATAACACTCCCCTTGTCATGCTAAGCAGATTGGAAAACCAGCCTATGCATCGGCTAACTTCAACTCTTCCAGATAAGCATTCAAAGCATCCATACCTCCAAGCTGGTAACGCTTTATGAACTCTGTCCCTATAATGGCACCATCGGCACCATTCTTCATGACTTCCTTCACGTCCCCGGCGGACTTTATACCAAAGCCTATATAGGCCGGTGTCTTTGAAACAGATTTTACTTTTTTTACAACTTCAACGTATTCCGTAGGAAGCTTATCAAACGATCCGGTTTTCCCTTCCCCGGAAACGATATAGGCAAACAGGTCATTATGAGCAAGAGCCTTTGCTATGCTCTCATCACTAAGGGACCGTCCCAGTACAGTGATCTGATTGGGGAAGGAGCCGGTAGGAAATTCTCCATCCACACATAGAAAACCGTCATATAAGTCTTTCGGAACGTCAGAAAGATGAAAGTATTCCACACCTTCCTTATAAGTCATTAACACAACTTTAAACGTGAAACGCCTGCGGATTTCTTCCAGCGTGCGGATTACATCGTCTGAGCTTATCTTTTGCTCCAATGCCTCTTTATGAGTCTGCCGTATCACTGCCCCGTCTACAAAAGGATCGGTAACCGGTATGCCGATTTCAACAAAACCGGCCTTTTCATGATCCAATAACTCTAAAATCTGAAAAAACGTTTCCCTGTCCGGATAATTCAAGGTAAGGTAAAATACTAAATTTTTCATTAGATGCCTCCAAACAGCTTAAGCACCCAGCCTAAGATCGGACCATAGAAGGAATAATCTGTCTCGCTTAAAATACGCATGATCGGCGCATAAGATCCAATCATTGGAAGGAGCAGAGCCTGTCCGAAAATAAGAATCAAACCATTTGCAAAGGAGCCTATGATCGCACCTCTGCGTCCGCCATGGGCATTTCCGAAGATGGCTGTTACCGCACCGGTGAAAAAGGTGGGGATCAGAGCCGGGAATACCACAACCGGATAATTAATAAATCCAAGGATCATCATACCGATCAGACCTGCAATCAAGCTGGTCAGGAAGCCCAATATCACGGAATTAGGATAATTGGGGAAAAGCAGAGGGATATCAAGCCCTGGTACGGAATTAGGGATGATCTTATTGGCAAAGCCGTGGAATGCAGAGATGATCTCGGAAAGCATCATTCTTACACCCGTAATAATAACTGTGATCCACATACCAAAGGACAAGCCACGTAAAAAGCTGAACACAACGATATCCTGTCCGCCGGTGATATTTTCACGCATCCAGGCCGGACCGGAAATCAGGCTTATGACCAAAAAGAGAACCGTCATAACAATGGTTAAGGAAATGGTCATCTCCCGTAAGAAATTAAGCTTCTTTGGAATATTTAAGTTTTCAAGATCATTTTCCTTGTTTCCAAAGGTTTTGGCAAGCAGGGAAGAAATCAGAATTCCGATGGAGCTGGAATGGGCAAGGGTAAAGCCCTCTCCTCCCTTTACTTCCTTCATAAATACCGCCACGTAGGCGCAGGAAAAGGTCATATAGATTCCTAACAATATGGAACCGGTTATTACAAGCGGTACAAAAGCCAAATTGGTTCCGAATTTTAACAGCGCCGCAATCAATCCGGCATAAAAGAAGGATACATGAGCTGACAAATGCACATATTTAAAGCGCGTAAATCTTGCCAGTAAAAGGTTCACCAGAAAGCCCAGTGCAAAGATCAATGCCATTTCCGTACCGATCCCGGTAAGGCTTTCGGCTTGAGCCGCTCCAATATCCACTGACACAGGCGGCATATTAAATATCTTGGTAATCATTCCCTGCAAAGGCAGCAGGGACATACCAAGGGTCTGTCCTCCTACGTTGATCATGGTAAAGCCGATCATCGTCTTAATCACGCTGGGAAGGATCTGATCCCAGGTTTTCTTCTGGGCAACCATACCTGCGATTACAACAATTCCAATAATGAATACAGCCTGGCTGAAAACATTATTAATCAAATACATTACTACTCCCATTTTTCTCTCTCCCTTCCAAGGCCGCCATCAGCCTTCCGGTTATCTCTTGTTTATTGCTTCAAGAAGCTGCTCTTTTAAATACTGCTTATCCATCATATTGTCGATCCGGATAATGTGCGCCTTAGAATCTCTTAAAACATCGGCAAAATCTGAAGTTGTAATTAAAATATCATAGGAATCCGGGCTGACGGAACCGATATCTGAAGCATCTACGGTTGCTTCAATCTTTTCTGCATCAAGAATCTGTTGGGTAAACAGGCGAAGCATCATGGAGCTTCCTACTCCTGCACCACATACTGTAACTATTTTTAACATTGTGAATCCCCCTTTATGATGTGTAATATTTCCTCTGCGGAATTTGCATTGGTTATTTCATTTACCTTTTTTTCGTCCATTAAAATGTCCGCAAGCTCGGTAAGTGCTTTTAAATGTGATTGGTGGTCAATGGCACAAAGGCCCACCACGATTTTAACCGGGTCGTTTTTCGGATGTCCGAATACAACGGGTTCTTTTAACGTTACAATACTAAGGCCGATATCCAGGGCGCCTTCCTCAGGTCTTGCGTGCGGCATGGCGATTCCCGGTGAGATTACGATATAGGTTCCGTTTACCTCAACATTTTTTAGCATTGCCTGGATGTAAGACTCATCTGCCAGCCCCTTATCTACAAGGAGCCTGCCGCTTTCCTTAACGGCTTCATCCCGACTGGCGGCCTCAAATTTTGCTTTTATTAATTCTGTGGTCAAAATTTCTTTTAACATCGGTTGATAAATTCCTTTCTTTGGTTCTGAATTTTCTGTAATTCCCAAATATATACTCAATTCATTTTTTAAAGGCGCCAGCTTATGATCCTCGATTTCCACATATTTGCCAATAATGTTCATCACCTCGGCCATATGGATCCTGGCAGTTAAAAATGACAATTGGCTCTGTATTTCCTTTATGTCATAATCCGATAAATAAGGGCTTACTTTCAGTACCTTTGTGTCCTTCCACTTAAAAGGTACCGTGGATATGATCAGGTCCGGAGTATGTTCCTTCAGCCACAGTGCCGCATTTCTCACACTGAATGTCCCCAATATATTCACATGGAAGATTGCCTGCAGCCTGCTCTTTAATATCTCAGAAGTGCTGATTCCTGCGTTGCAGACAATGATGACATTGGGTGTCCTGCGGATCTGTTTTTCATTTCTTTCTATTACGGAAGCAAAAAACAATGTGAAATAAGATATCTCGTGCTCATTAAAATGCACTTTAAGCTCTTCTTCAAGTACCTTTACACTCTTTTCCACTGCTTTGTTAAGCTGATAGAAATTTTCCAGGACATAGCTCAATAATGGATTTTCAGCCCATTCCCCAGCCAACGCCCGCTTATAGGCAGGACGCAGATGGTTGAGCAGTCCCTCATAAAGTTTGGAATCGGTTCGAAAAGCTTCAAAGGAGTATTCCTGTGCCACTGCATCGATAAACTGGTTCGTTACCAGATTAAAGGGCAGCCATTTTTCAGATAACAGCTCCTCGGATTTGACGACAGATGCTTCTGCCAGCTTATTGGCCAGATAAAAGCAGTCATCAATCGATACTTCCCTGCCGAATATCGCTTCAATTTCATCATGCCGTTCCACAAAAGCCTTTTCTTCTCTCGTTAAAACATCCTTTGGTCCCCCGGTGAACGCTTTTCCGATGGAGATCCTTGCATAAGTGACATAAAAGGCGATCAGCATACGGTTAAATGATACATCGCTTAGTTCTACATTCAGCCGTCTTGCTACATCATCAAGAAAGGCTTCACAGGAATACAGGATCTGCATATCTTCCTTTCCTGCCCTGTCCTCAAAAAACAGCGGATCCTCACTGATGGAAAGAATCAGAAGATTCCTGATGTTTTGCTCTTTACCGGAAATCCGGTATCCTTTAAAGGGTGTGGCCTCTACTGCGATGGAATGAAAGCTGAGCATTTCCCTTACTTCCTTTAAATCACCGATGAGGGTATTTCTTGAAATATCAAGTTCCTTCAACAGGTCATCCACCGTGAACTGATCCCCGGACAAGAGTATGGACGTGGTGATCCGCAGGCGCCGAATTCTTAAATTTGACAGAACAAAAGCCGGGGTAGAGTGGATCAGACTCTCAAACTCAATCATCAGTGGTTCCGTATAAAACATCTTACCCTTATCTGCATTGATTTCAGGGTATCCGGAAGCCTCCAGTAATTCATTTAATTTTTTTATATCACTGTAAATCGTTCTGCTGCTTACAGAAAACTGCTGCGCCAGCTCCCGCACGGTAAACTCACGGTTGCTCTGGCAGACAAGGCGGAATATTTCTAAAAGTCGGTTTTCCATGGTTTCCTCCTTTATGTGATAAGTATAGCATTCCAATGAAATCATCTACAAATCCAATTTGCTTCACTTTTTTTGAATGGATAGGTATATGGCGGGCAAACCACAAAAAAAGACGCCGCTTACGCTGACGCCATATGATGATTCATAAGTCAAGGTTGTTTGAAATACAAAATTTTCAGAAGCTTCCTTATAACTGAATTTGTTCAAGTATCAGTTATAAGGAAGCTGAATTTTAAATCATCTAAGAATATAAAAATATATATTGCATGGATAATAAATCAAGTATATAGGTAATGCCATATTTCCCATAAATACTAAGGTAGTCATTTGAGATACTATTCTTACTTATATAAAAAACATCTTCATAAGCACTTTTTAAACTTTGATCCCTGTTTCCTGTTATTAAAAATTTATGGCCTTTTAAACTTTTAACAAATTCAAGTGACAGCTCTGCAAACTTTCCAGATGCTGATACAGTAATTATGATATCCTCAGCATTGAAGGATTTTAATACATTGTTCTTAGTAAATGAATTTGAAATAACATGAGTGACCTTAGATGCAAACATTAATTCCTGCTGAAACTTTGCGATTGTTCCGCTGGTATTGTTTGCACATAAGAATACGATATTAACATCTTTATGAAGCAGCTGACACAAAAAACTTATCTTTTCAAAATTAAAATGCTCATCGATATCTATAATCATGTCATTAATAAGGCTTTTTATATGGCTTTGATAATTGGAATATTCTTCAATATCCCTATATCTTAAATTACTTGGAAATACTAATTTAGTCACTGAACTTTTTAATTTGCTGAAATTATCGTATCCCAGTTGCTCGCAGAATCTTCTGATGGCTGATATGGATGTAAAGCATTCCTCTGTGATTTCTGAAATACTAACACTGGAAATTCTATATAGATTCTTTAAAATGTACTGTGCTAATACATATTCAATATTATCAGATTTTCCTGCGTTTACTATTAATGATAAAGAGTTTAAGAGACCTAAGTTATTGATTTCCACATTACATTCCTCCATTGAGCTTATTAATGCATGATTCCTCTTCTATTATAAGCTGTTTATAACCGGACGGGTATGCAGATAAACGTGTTCAAGACAGACATTGGAATAACGGTCAGAATTCTCATTTGGAACCTGTGAATGCCGCTCTCTTATTGAGTAAGAATGGGCGGCAGTAAGCAGTCGCATTACTAGTTGGAATAACTTCTTCCGAAAGATTGATTGCCAATTCTTCCATGATATAAGACCTGCGTTTCTGGATTCGATTCCACATTTCCGGATATTCTTTTTTTATTGCTTCCCGCAAAGCCTTGTCAGCCAGCATAACTCCGCTCTCACAGCTGATTCCGCCATAACCGGGAACGGCTGGAATGATATCAATCTGGAACAGCATTCCGCTCTTTATTCGTTCCCCAGAACCTTTGTATACCGGAGAAGCAAGCCATTCTTCATCAGCACATAAGTGACCGGGGTTTAATGACCATCCATACTGGGCTTTTGGCAGCACTTCCTCTATCTTATCATATAATTCGTTTCCGTCCATACCAATCTTAATCGTTTCTAACCAAGTCTTTACTGCCGTGTAGTAGGGAATTGCTACCTTCTTCAAGTAGTCTTTTTCACCTTCCGGCAATTCCTCTTCGCTTAATACCGCATATCCGCCGCGGCTTTGTAATCCCCCCTTGAATCCCGTAGTGATTGAAATACGGTCTCCTTTTTTAATTACTTTATTGGTTGGGTATATATTGGCTTTTACAAAACGCTCCCCAGCCGCCATGATAGTTACAACATTATGAGGCTGTCCAAATGCAGCTAATTTCTCTGCAATCTGCATTTCTGTTTTACCTTCATCAAACGCTTCCATGGCTTCTAATATACAATTTCCTGCAAGTGCAGCCCCGAATTCATAATGTGCCAGTTCATTGGCATTGTTTGTGGTACGTATGCCTCCATCACCAATGAATAAGCCCGCAGCATTGGAAAACCTGGCTTCCCTGCAGTTGCTCATGATGGCTTGTACGATAAAGTATGGAATATCATATAATGCAGTATTATCCTCGGATTTGCCGGTAAAATTCTTCCAACCAACAAAACCAATATTTTTTGCTTTTTCCAATCCGCACTGCATGAAAATTTCAGCCACGCTTTTCTCTGTCTCCATCGGCTGGTTTGGAAGGGAAAAATACGGCATGTGCACAGCCGTCACTTCAATTCTTGATTTTGCTGCTTTGTTCAAATTCTCATTTCCTAATACCATATACGCCTTACCACAGGAATGAAGCACGAATAAGGCCTCTTCAAAACGTGGCAGGAAACCGCATATGTATTCAAAATTACTTCCATGTTCCAAATCGGCATAGATAACAATAGTATCATAACCTTTCTCTTTCATCTTTGCCAACAATTTTTCTTTTCTTTCTTCCATTGTTTTATCACTTAATGCAACTGGTACAAGATCCTGCTCTAATTCCGGCGCTTTTATTTCTTTTAGCTGTATCATTTTATATTCTCCTTCTTTAAATGTCATCAATCGGAAACATTGGACGCATAATGCGTTTGAATAGCAGCTTTGAAGTATCCTGCAGCGTTGCTCCCTGTGTTAATGACATAATAGTTAATTTGCCTTCTTCTTTTAATTCCGGGAAAATATATCCCTGTTTAACTATTATAATATCATAGTCTTCATAGTTTACACCAGCCGTATGAAACTGGTGTATTTCCACAAAAGGATGATTATTTCCTGAAACTATAATATCAATTGGTTTATCTTTAACACCAATGGTAATACAATCACCAAAATTTCCTTCTCCCACATAAGAGTATCCGGCCAAATATCCTTTCGCTTTGACCGCAACGTCTAAATCTACTTTTTCGGATAACTCATCCAAATTCATTCCTAAAGAAATTGATATTTTCTCCTCTTCTTCCAAACCGGCTAATTTTGTTAATGCCTCTGCATCATTTATGCCGGCAAACAAAAACTTCTTGTTGCAGGTATTGTCAAGTGCCAGCACCTGGCGCAATAGAAATGTATTGCCTCCCACAGCTCCAGAGGTCACATTATCCCCGGAATCAGTGATGAATACGGGCTTACCTTTAAATTCTACCGCCATTTTCATTGCTTCTTCCGGCGGTGCAGTCAGTCCGGTATAATGGAATTCATGCCGTTTATCCCATACATACTTGGCTAATTTATCAGCAATATGATTTGCATATTCCTGGTCGGTTTCTTTTGCAGGGATAACAACAATACCGCATCCCGCAACATCACAGTCATGACGGATATATCCCACATGCCAGGAACAGCTTAAAATTCTTTTATCTTCTTCTAATTCTTCTAAGTATTGATTGATGGTTTTAACTGGTTCATCCGCAGAAACACTTTGTTCCCCGCCTAAAATCATGGGTAATTTGCGGTATACCGGTGTGATATTTTGACGGGTCTTCAACAGTGCTGCCATCTTTTCACAAACAAACGAAATCGTTTCCTTTATATCTGTATGGGGAGAATTCCGGTAACTGCGAATCAGTGTTGTGCTTTCAACATATTCCTTCGATAAGTTGCCATGAGGATCACAAACCACTGCAACCGGTAAATAAGAACCTACTAATTTGCGGATCTCCTTCACAATATGGTGATCACCTGATCCGCCTTCTAAATCTTCCACTTCACTTGCTCCATGCAGGTGAAGGTAGATACCATCAATTTCATGAATGTGCTTTTTGACATCTTCCAAAATTCTATTTTCAATGAAATCAAATGCATCTTTCTCTAATACACCGCCGGCTGCCGCATTGGCATAAATGGAAGGGATGATTTCGACTCCTTCTCTCACAAATACATCTTCACATTTCATTTCCCGAATGCAATCTTCTCCAAATAAAAGATTAAAATTTTCCAATCTACTTTTATACGGAATGTTTGCATTGGATTCAATAACAAATTGGGCTATCAATACTTTCATTACATTCTTCCTCCTGGATACGGTTAGAAGTGTGCCTCTCACTATAAAAAATCACCCCTATGAATATTATTCACAGGAGTAATTTTTATAATATTCTTACATAATAGATTAAGTCACCCTTATTTTAAAATTTATTTTTATTTTTTATTACTCTGTTTTTGAAAGAATAATCTTGCATGATACAAAAGATACTGCAACTGCCACTACTGATACAATTGCAGCTAAAAAGAAATTCCCCAAGCCGCCATCTTTATCAACAAAGAACAAAGCAGTTAATAATCCTGGGCAGCCTCCCATAACATAGCTCTTTAATCCAAAGATACCAGCAACTAAACCAGCGCTCGCCGCTCCGATTGCAGTACCAATCAAAACTCTTGGCCTCATGATTAATGATCCATAAAATGCCGGTTCCGTAACTCCGCAAAGTGCAGTAATACCAAAAGATGCAATCATACCTTTTTTGCTTTTATCGTTTCGAATGGTTGTAGCTACTGCCAATGCACTTCCACCGATACACAGGTTCGAGATAAATCCCATAACCATAATCGCCGGATCATATCCAATTGTCGCAACGCTGTTAAATCCAATCGGCATAATGGCTTTGTCTAATCCCAGCATGACCATGTAAGGGTAAACCACCGCAAAGATCGGCATGGCTATTCCGCCAATTGCATTCATTAAGTTTGTAATTCCAACACCTACATAAGTACTTAAAATGGTTCCTATCGGCCCTAAAATAATTAAAGTGACAGGGACAACAACGATCATTGTACATAATGGTTTCAAAAAGTATCTCACGGTTTCAGGAATATACTTCTGGAATAACTTGTCCACAAAATACATAAATCCAATGCCTAGCATAATCGGCAATACACTGCCTGTATATTCTACCACCGGAATACCAATACCCAAGAAGCTTAATCCTGCTGCCCCGCTAATATTTGAACTAACTAACAGTCCGCCTAAAAATGCGCCCATGATTGGTTCCATTTTTAAACGTTTTGCCATTGTAAATCCAATGTAAACCGGCAAAAAGGTAAACGCAGCACTGAAAATCGAAGTTAAAATAACCGCAGTACCAGAATCCATAGCAACACCAAAGTAGTTGACAAGCAAGTTTTTAAATGCCAGAATCATTCCGCCTGTAATCAGCGCAGGAACAATCGGCATAAAAACTGCGGCCATGAAGTTACCAAATTTGTTAACATAGTACATCGCCTTTTTTTCTTCCGGTTCTTCCGGGGAAACTGTTTCGCTGGTTACGCCTTCTTTCCAGCCTGACGCATCTAAGAAATCGTTATATGCTTCATTCACATTAGGCCCAATGATAATCTGGACCTGTCCGGCTTTGCTGACAATGCCCAGGACATTTTCAATTCCTTTTAATGCTTCTTCATTTACAAGTTTCTTGCTGTTGTAGTGTAAACGAAGCCTGGTTGCGCAGTGCTCAACATGATTTAAGTTTTCAATACCACCGACATGTTCTAATACTTGCTTTGACATCTCAACATATTTCATTTTATTTTTCCTCCACCCATAATTATTCTTCAATAAAATTTATCATTATATAGCTATATCAAAATTTTTTAAGCATGTTAACAGCCAAATCGTATTCCGTTACCATATTTGTATCCTTCAATAATATCTTTATAAAAACACCTTGAAACCGGTGGCGAAAACTTCAGGTGGATGCCATAGGATTTTCTACCCTTTTTAGATGCCCCTTTTGGCTGCGATAAGCGATTTATACCAGTAGTAGCTTTCCTTTGGAATTCGTCTGTTGTTGTTTTTAAAATCAACTCTGACAATTCCATACCGCTTTTCATAGCCATTAATCCAACTATAGAGATCCATGGAAGACCACATATAATACCCTTGTACATTGACTCCTTCTTCTTTCGCCTGTAACATGTAGTCAATAAATTCACTGCATATTTCTATTCTTTCAGTATCTTTCACATAGCCATTATCATCGGGAGTTTCATATTGACCGCATCCGTTTTCCGTGATATAAACCAAAATATCTCCATATTTTGCCTTGATTTCCTTTAAGGCATTATACATACATTTTGGATAGACTTCTCTTCCCCAAAGATTGCGTTTAACATCAGGGTCAAATGATGTTTCAAACAGATCCTTTATACGAATGCCTTCTTTTGATTTTGATCCTTTCCCCTTATTATTGTGGAAAATTTCTGTTTCACCCTCAGAATAATCGGTTACATACTGACGATTATAAAGATTTAAGCCAATATAATCGATCTTGCCTTTTTCAAAGGCAGGAATATCTTCTTCACAAATAAATGAAGCATCAACATGGTTATCCTCTAACACCTCGTTTAGTTCAGCCGGTATTTTACCAAATACGGCGGTATCTAAAACCATACGGTTGTAAAAAATATCAGCCCTTAATTTTACTGATTCTTTTTCTTTCGTGTCAGGGTCTAATTCAACATTTCCATTGTCATGAACAACCCCAATGATTCCTTTCATACCTAACTCTTTATAGCTTTGAACGGCTTTTGCACTACCCAGCATCAGGTTATAAAGAACGTTCCAAAAGCGACTAAAATCAGCCTTATAGTTTGGCGGATAATTTCCTACAACATAGCTGCAGTACGCATAATATCTTGGTTCATTGATCGTAGACCAAATCTTAACCCGGTCTCCGAAGTTTTCAAAACACACTTTTGCATATTGATTAAAAGCATCTACAACTTTTCGGTTCTCCCATCCGCCGATTTTAGCCATCTCATTGGGGAGGTCGTAATGAAATAATGTCACATTAGGAATAATTCCTTTTTCCAGACAATAGTTAACAACATTGTTATAAAATTCAATCCCTTTCGGATTGACCTCACCAACTCCCCGCGGAATGATTCTGGCCCATGAGATTGAGAATCTATAAGTATTTTGGTTTCCTTCTGCCATCAGGTCTATATCTTCTTTATACCTATGGTAAAAATCACTGGCAACGTCACCATCTTCATGGTTAATATTCAGAGAACTTTCATGGTTAAAGACATCCCATTCATTTAAGCCTTTCCCATCTTCGTCCCAACCTCCTTCACATTGATAAGCAGCGGTTGCCGAGCCCCATAAAAAATTTCCTTTGATACTCATGTTTTTTCTGTATTCCTCTCTTAAACAATTATCGCAAAACGTTTTACACTTTTTATTATAATCTTTTTAAAAATTTCATGTAGTTCAGAATACGAACGATTTTATAACCGGCTTTAGTTTTCGTTATCTATCATAAAAATAAGCATTAAGGTGAGGGGACTTCTTTCACCTTAATGCTTATTTTATTAACTATTTTTTGTTTTGAAATTAGCTTGGATTTGCTGTTATCTTAATACGCCATTTTCATCGGGAATAAATGTCTTGGCTGAAGTAAGCATGCGGCCATCTTTTTGAAGATAGTAGGTTTTGCCTTCCAGGGTGATGAATCCTGTTCTCATTATTCCACTCTCAGGATCCAAGTAATACCAGTCACCGTTATCTTTCAGCCAGCCTGTATATGATAGGCTATTGTTATCATAAAAATACCAGTTGCCGTCCTTTTTTACCCAGCCGGTCTGCATATCCGATGTGCCGGAATTTGGGAATACCATAATTTTTGAAATCGCATTATCCGTTGACCAGACCAGGCAATTACGTCCTTTTGTCAGGTCATGGACTGTAACAATGTTACGTGTTAAATATGGAAACAGGTTACTTTGCTCTGTTATCCTGTATTGTTTCCCTGTATCAGAGGTAAGGATGCCCGTCTTCCCATCTGAGTTTATAGACATAGACGCTACCGTTATGTATTCCGGAACCTGATAATCAGCCGGGATTTTACAAAGCACTGTAAAGGCATTTGTCATAGGCGGCAGACTCATAGTCATAACCGGACTAATGTCAGCATAAATAAATTCTCCTTCCTGTATTTGTTCAACTGCTTCAGGATCTCCGCTGACGGCGTTTAAAATTTTCGACTCAGAGGAAAGGTTCAAAATGATTTCCTGGTCTGCACTGGCACCGTCTTTCCTTATCATACGGAGTCTGTTTTCGGAAACCTGGGTAACTGTTCCGTAAATACGTATGGAGCTTGGCAATGAAGTCTGTTCCTCTGCTTGTGTTGTAAAAGCACTCGCCGACAGGACTAATGCTAAGGAGCTAATACCGGTTAACAGTAACTTTAAATATTTCTTCATGTTTTGTCCTCCTTCATCTTTATAAGAATAGTATAACAGCAGATCCCAGATTTTGGCATTACGATATATTTACAATTTACTTAATGATCGTTAGGATTTAGTCAATTTCCTTACATTGGGAACTTATTATTGATCGTTAGTAAGTTCGATGGTACTATTATAATAAAGATTATTTATGTAACTGCAGGGGTGGGGGATGAATTTATGCCAGTAATCAAAGGATTGGAATGGACTTTTAACACTGAGGCCGAAAAATATGAAAAGATGCGCCCTGGTTATGTTCCAGAGCTATACGAGGATATTTTTAATTATATTACAATTGATAAAACCAGTAATGTTTTGGAGGTTGGAATCGGAGGAGGGCAAGCAACATTACCGATTCTAAAAACAGGCTGCAAGCTAACCGCAGTGGAATATGGTGAAAATTTCGCAAAATTATGTTGCCAGAAATTTATGGAATTTTCGAATTTTTCAACTGTAACAGCAAAATTTGAAGACTTTGAGTATGACAAAAATATTTATGATTTAATTTATTCTGCATCTGCATTTCACTGGATACCAGAAGAAATTGGGTATACGAAAGTTTTTGATATGCTAAAAAGCGGCGGTGTTTTTGCTCGTTTTGCAAATCATCCATATAAAGATAAAGGCAGAGAAGAAATTCATGAGGCACTTCAGAAGATATATTCTTTATATATGCCTGGTGCTATATGTGCCAATGAATACAGTGAGAATGAAGCTAAAAAGCTTGCGGATATGGCTCAGAAATATGGTTTTGTTGATATAAGTTATAAATTATATCATAGAACAAGATCCTTTACAGCAAGTGAATACATATCGCTACTCGGTACTTATTCCGACCACATTGCTATTGAAGAACATACCAGAAATAAGTTCTTTTCAGAAATTGAAGAAACGATTCATAATTTTGCGGGCCAAATCGATATATATGATACTATTGATTTACAGCTTGCGAGGAAACCATAATATTCTTTTGTTGAACTAATGGGAATATAATTATACAACCAGATTCATTACTTAGGAGGTTTAGATGATTTCAGATAAAAATAATGATTGGAAAAATAGCTTGCCTCTGACGATTTGTGCTATCATTATAGCAGTCGGATTTATTATTGCTGCATTGGTTTTTGCGAACATTATGGCTGACCGTCCTATGATGGGCAATTTTAACGGTAGTATATCATCGAACAGCTATACGTATCCCGATCTTATGGAAATTGATGTTTTGCAGCAATATTTGGGTATATATCCGTCTCATGATGAATACGATAGCGAAGGTTATGGTGATAACTATGACAAAATAGACAGTAAACTTCGTTCCGATTTGCAAAATGATATTTTGAATGGAGTTTGGCCAGAGTTCCCTTATGTTCAGATTAACGGCCGGCTTTATTTTAGTAAGCAAGCAGTTGATGATTGGTTTGCTGAACAAAGTAAACAACAACTTCGCATTAAATAAACATTATATGAAGCAGATAAACTTCAGATCAATAATGGTGATCATAGACAACTAATTAATCAGTATGCTTCCCTTATATAAACAGTTAACTATAAAACTGTTTATATAAGGGAAGCATATTTTCATGTCTGGAAAACTTGAAGACTGTTTAAACAACGAAACTAATGTTAAACGTATTACCGCACATTGAAAAATCGATATTGATAGTTAGTATGTTTTCTTATATTATTAAATAAAAGAAAAATCATAAATTGGGGAATTAAGAAATGAAAAAAGAATTCAAGCGGTGTCCGGAAACAATTAACAAATCAGAGTTATATGGATTTTCATGGATTGAGTATGTTCTTGCAATACCTTCCCCTCTCATTGTGGTAACAAGCTATAAGGATAATGGAAAACCAAACGCTACATATCCATTCCCCAAGAAATCCAGAAACCGGAAAAGTAGAAGAAACTTATATTGGCATTATTCAGAAATCAGCAACCTATGATGAACTGTAAATTCCAGCTTTTATGATAAGAAACATGAAGGATTAATGATTAATATTATAGTTTTTTGAATGAAAGAGAAATTGACCGGAGCCGCAGCTCCGGTCAGTAATTAGAATCTTGAGTTACCCATCAAAAAAATAAACCACTTAAAAAGATCACCAGAGTTTGAGTACCCACAATGATAATATAATTCTGTACCGAAAGGACAAAGGTCTTTTCTTTGATATGTTCCTCTCTGAAGCGGCAGATGTTCTTATGCACAGGAATAATGGTGATTAACGCCAGCAAACAGACCGGGGATAAGATCCCCAGCGCAACAGACGCCGCCCATGTCAAATAAGTTACATAATATAGTCCGGCAAAAACTCCCAATGCATTTTTGCCGAAAAAGTAAGGTAATGTATAACGCCCTACCGTAATATCCTTTTCCAGATCGCAGATATTGTTAGCCAGCATAATGTTGGCAGTCGCACAAATTGGTCCTGCTGAAACTAAAAGCAGAGATAACGCAGGCGCAATGTTTAAAACGAACCGGATTGCATGCCAATCCACTGCCAAGGTCAGGAACGTTCCTGACGGCATGTTCATATAAAGCATCAAAAAGGGAATAAACAGGCCATAAAACAGTCCTGAAAAAATCTCGCCCAAGGGTAAACGGGAAATTGGAACCGGCCCCCAGGTATAAAACACCCCGCAGAGAAAGCACAGTCCGCCTAACAGAAGCACGACCAAATCCGTGCGGTATGCCAGGGTAAGTCCCAAAGCAGTGCTTATGCCGAACAGCAGATAGATGATAAGCTTTGCTATGCCCCGTGAAAAAGGCAGCTTTTGACCATTCGTTTTGGTGTCAATATAGTTATTGATCGCGGTTGTCGTTAAGTCGAACAAAAACATAGAACAAAAAAACAAAACCGTACGTTCTATATTTACCGGCTGCCTGCGGTAAAACAGATAAGCCAGAGACATAAGAAACGGAATCAGACTTGTGATCTTGGTACGTATCTCAGTAAATTCAAGAAACTTTTTCATATTAGAATGATAATCAACTACAGCGGTCTTTGTTTGCATTGCAATCCTCTTTCATCTATTAATCAAATGGTATTAATGGGGACTTCCTAAACGAAACATATTATATCCGTATAGGAATCCTTTCGATCACAAATAAAATTGTGCTCGTCAATATTATAACAATACTGAAAAAAATAGTCAAATCAATCAGTATGATGATTGCATATACCAGAAAGGCTTAACTACTGTAGGATTTAAAGGACCACTGTATATTGGAAATTTATATTGATCGGTGATGTTTTTTTTGATAACATGATATTTACTATAAGAAATCTAAGTAAAATTATAATAAATAAGGATATCATGGAGGATCATAATGAGAGTAGAGGAAACCACATATATATCTAACAATGGTAAAAAAATTGTTTTAAGAAGTCCTGAGATATCCGACTCCAAAGATTTACTTGAATATTTAGTGAAATGCGCTGGTGAGACCGACTATTTGGGAAGATATCCTGAGGAAATTAACAGCACTCTGGAGGAACAGGATTCTCATATCTCCAAATATCTGGAAGATAAAAAAGGCTTTGAAATCTCAGCGTTTGTAGACAATAAGCTGGTTGCTAATGGGACTATTTATTGCATTAGGGAAAACATGAAATCAAAACACAGAGCTGGTTATGGAGTTGCAGTGTTAAAAGATTACTGGGATCTGGGAATCGGTCATATGTTAACAAAATGCTGCCTCGATCATGCGAAAAAGCTAGGATATGAACAGGTCGAGCTTCAAGTCGTTGCAGGCAATAAAAGAGCAGTCCATGTATATGAACAACATGGATTTAAGATATGTGGGACAATTGAAAATGCCGAAAAATTAAAGGATGGGACGTATCGGGATCTACTTATGATGATATGTAAATTATAGGATTGCTATATGTAGAGGGGGTGTATCAATTGAAAATAGAAAAAGCAGAATATGAGGATTTAAAAGTACATCCCTTTATCAGAGGACTGCCGCTTATGGTATTAAGTTAGCATTCCTCTGAAGTGCCTCAAAGATTTTTAATAAAAAATGGGCTACCGAAACATTTCCATCCATTTCTGTACCACTTACTATAAAACCGCATTTTTCAGTATAAAACTTTATGTTTTCCTCTTTGTCCGCAGGGGTTACCAATGTTATCTTTTTCCAATCGCAATAAATGTCCAGAATATAGTGAAATGCGTGTGTGCCAATTCCTTTGCCCTGATATTCAGGAATAATGCAAAGACAGCCCAAATAATACTCTCCATCTCCTCTGTCAGCAATTGAAATAGCTCCAATGGGATTGTTTACGCTATAAATAATTAGTTTCTGAAACTTTTCAATCGATGCTTCCATTTCTTCTCTTGTTTTGCCATAAGCAGGACATTCCCCATACTTAACATAATCAGCATAGAATGCTGCATTATAAATCTTGATTAATAAATCTACATCTTTCTTTTCAGCTCTTATATATCTCAATCCCATAATACTTTTCATCCAATCCAAAAATTTCACCTCTTGTATGTAAGGAAATAACAATCATTTATATGCTTTCAAAATGTTCGTACTTTGCCATTTATTCAGTAGTCCGACTTTTGAAAATCCTCCGGAGAGTAACGCTTCTGTTTCATGCGCTCGTGTAAGCGGTGTATCATAGTGATAGAACTCACCGTCACATATTCCCAATTCTTTTTTCAACCGGGAAAGCTCTAAAAAGTTATTCTTTTCTTCTTCATCATTTTCAGCCATATAGTCCGTTAAAATAAAATATCCGCCCTCTTTCAACGAACCATGCAGCTTTTTATAAAGCAGAATTTTCTGTTCCAGAGTGAAATGATGCAATGATTCCACAGAAACGGCAGCATCAAATACATTTTCACCAAATGGAACCTCAAAATATGAACCATTGATAAGCGTAAGCTGTTTGTCTGGAAATTTGGCCTGAAGTGTATTTAACATCCCATTTGCCAAATCGATTCCTGTTATGACAGCAAGTGGATTAAACATAAAATATTCGTTCAATTCAAGCCCTGTCCCACAGCCCAAATCGAGTACTTTACAGCCTTCGGCCATAGGCAGCTGCGATGCCGTATAAGGATAAAATATTTTTGCAGAATCAATAGCATTAAGCTGGTGGTCCTCATACCCGTCTAAACGACTATCAAAAAATTCTTCCATCTTTTCAAGCTTCATTACAATCCCCCCATATGATCAATCAAATAAGTTTTAAGAATATACTACCATCTAACCTACGAACTATCAATATTTGTTACTGAATGTACATCAAATTTCAGCTTATTTATTCGTGATAAGTAAATTATAACATGAATAGGTATAATCCTTAAAAAATTCAATATTGAATAACAGAGTATAATTCTTTTCACCTAAAACTGCCAGCTATCCATATATTGCTCTCATTATACGAAAATGCCAACGGCACTTATTAATTACAATAAGCAAATAAAAGTAGCAAAAAAGCAACCATCAGGGACTACAAAAGTATAATTCAAATATGGTAAGATAGTAAAAAACACGGAGGTGGATCTCTATGATTTTTCCAGAAAAATTACAGCTTCTAAGAAAAAGCAAAGGCTTAACACAGGAGGAGCTAGCTGAAAAAGTATCCGTATCCCGACAAGCCATAACAAAATGGGAAAGCGGCCAGGCATATCCTGATATTTCCAATCTCATCAGTATATCAGAATTTTTTAAAGTTACGATTGACCACTTGGTAAAAGATAATGATTCCTGCATTACTTCCATCGTCAAGGAAGATTCCTGCGACAGTAATGAATTAATTGATTTTCTTATTAAGGCAAAATGTAATACTTATGCTGCGAAAGGAAAAGAATGTGCCTCTTCAAGGCCAAACTCCCATGATTTACGATATGAAGAAGGCCTCTTATTGTATTTAGACACGTACATCGGCGGCGAGTGTTTTTCCGGAGAAGAAGCTGTTTGGAAAAACAGCATCCCAATCTATGCAATGAATTACTCCGGTCGGGTAATAAGCAGTAATTTTAACAGCGACTTTTTAAAGGCGGTCTTATTAGCTGTCCCCCGGGATAAACCCTTCCGCGGTCCTGACTTCTATCAAGAAAATGATTATCTTTATAAATGCAAGGTATGCGGAGATTTTAAATGGTATCAGGGATACGAAGAAATATACTATAAGAATTTACAGGTTTATGAGTGTTATTTTCATGGAGGAATCGTAAAGTGAATAATTAGCACAATGCATGTATTTACAATTTATCAATATGGCTGACCTCATAAGTATCGAACCATGTATTAGAATGAGAACAGTCTATACCTATATCCGATTTGGCATAATCCTTATTTTCCTTCCGGTTCATGGCAATTCCCTTTCCTATATCTCATATAATATTAATATCAACATCTGGAAAGGAAGTAAAAATATGCCCCCATTCCCACCTACCGATAGATCGCCAACCTCACCTATTGATAGACCCCAAAGACCCCCATCCCCACCTACTGGCAGGCCGCCATCTCCACCTACCGGCAGGCCGCCATCTCCACCTACCGGCAGGCCGCCATCTCCACCTACCGGCAGGCCGCCATCTCCACCTACCGGCAGGCCGCCATCCCCACCTACCGGCAGGCCGCCATCTCCACCTACCGGCAGGCCACCATCTCCACCTACCGGCAGGCCGCCATCTCCACCTACCGGCAGGCCGCCATCTCCACCTACCGGCAGGCCGCCATCTCCACCTACCGGCAGGCCACCTGGAGGAGGCGGTCCGGTACCTATGGGACCTCCACCATCCGGCGTTCCCCGAAGGCCTGGCCCTCCAAGCCCTGGAGTCAGATTTGTCAATCCTGGGTCCATGAGAAATTGCATTGGACGTTTTACTTATGTATGGTTAAGCAACGGATTAGAGTTTTGGTTTTTCCCAGTTCAGATCTGGGCAAATACTGTCGTAGGATTCCGTTGGGACCGAAGGTTTGGTTGGTCATATACCGGAATATCATTAAACAGAATCGATATGTTTTCTTGCACCTGACGGCCATTTCTTCACAATTCAAAAAGCGATCCTTTATGGATCGTTTTTTGTTTGTCATTACCATTTTCTTTTAGGATTTCTGGGAAACCAACCCTTTTCCACCCTTTCTTTCTGCTCTTTAAGCTCCTTTATACTCCATAAAAGTGAGAAGCCCAAAACTGCTAAAAGTGCGGATGATACTACCTTGGCGCATGCAAGAGAGAAACCGATACACAAGATTCCCCCTATCAGAAAAAGCGGCCAGATTCTGCTGCTAAAGTAATATTCTGACTTGATAACAACAGGATGTAATAATCCGATGATAAGAAATGTTCCGATACCGATAAGAATTCCATTATAATTCATATTTGTCACCAACCTATCCCTTTGTAGTCGTTTCTGTTCTGCCTGCCTGACGCGTTTTAATAACAAAGATAAAAACATAATTGTGCAGAATAAAGGCTGCGATAAGAAGCAGACGTACAGCCATATTTCCGATCAATAGAAAGGAGATAAACATCATCAAACCTGCGACAGCCTGAATGATAAGCTTCTGCTTTCTTGTCATTGACCGGTCATATTCATACCCTTTCACGTATTTTGCATACAGACCTGTGCCTCTGAACCAGCAATTGAGCTTTTCGGAGCTTTTTGTAAAACAGAGCAAGGCCAGCAGGAAAAACGGTGTGGCAGGCAGGCCAGGTACCACCGTTCCCACAGCTCCCAGAGCCATGGCAGCGATTCCAATAGAAGCATATATAACTTTTTTTAACAAGCAAGACCCTCCTGTTCATTCCCCGCTGAAGCTTCCTGCAGTCCGGATATGTTTATCATGATCTATATAATAGTATTGGAGCTATGAGTTGATTATTCGTGCCGCCGCATCGGTATCCGCGGCAATTAAAAATCGCCAAAAGCATCACAAGACTCCATTTTGATGCTTTTGACGCTTCAAGTTATCTCTACATTTTAAAGCAGGCTTATATCAAAGCCGCTGTTATAATTGACATTTTATAAACTTCATCAGCATTGCATCCTCTTGAGAGATCATTGATCGGAGCATTGAGACCCTGCAGAATGGGGCCGAAAGCTTCAAAACCTCCTAAACGCTGCGCAATTTTATAGCCGATATTGCCGGCATCAATATCCGGGAAAATGAATGTGTTGGCATGTCCGGCTACATGAGAGTCCGGAGC
The DNA here is from genome assembly GCF_900105615.1 of Lacrimispora sphenoides JCM 1415. NCBI lineage: Bacteria > Bacillati > Bacillota > Clostridia > Lachnospirales > Lachnospiraceae > Lacrimispora > Lacrimispora sphenoides. The sequence goes on from NZ_LT630003.1 coordinate 2,454,654, forward strand.
CTTTACCTTCGCTACTGTAGGAGAAAAAGCGGCATCAAACTGCAGCTCTCCGTCTACCGGAAAGTCTAAATTCATTGCCTTCAATTTCTCAGCCGCATTGTGCATTTTGTCAACGGATTCGCCTTTTCCGGAACCAAGCGTACTGTAAGAAAGCAGTGCAACATTGGGATTAATGGAGAAAGTACTGGCTGTTCTGGCTGTCTCCAATGCAATTTCTACCAGCTCGTTTTCATCGGGATCAACATTAATGGCGCAATCAGCCATCGCATACATTTCACTGCCGCTTTCTGTCTGCCGGTATAGAATAAAGCAGCTGGAAACAATTTTGCTGCCAGGTCTGGCCTTTATCAGCTGCAAAGCCGGTCTTACCGTATCAGCAGTCGAATAGGTTGCTCCGCCTAACAAACAGTCTGCTTTTCCCATTTTGACCAACATGGTTCCGAAATAATTGGATTTTTCAAGTGCTGCCCGGCAGGCTGCTTCATCCATCTTACCCTTTCTCAATTCTACCATTTTGGATACCATTTCTTCTAATCCTTCATAATTAAGCGGATCAATTTTTTCAATGCCATCGACGGGCCAGCCAAATTCTTTTGCAGCTGCGTCTATTTTACCAGGATTGCCAAGAAGGACCGGCGTAAGAACACCTTCTTTGTAAAGGCGGCTGGCTGCTTCCAGGATTCTTGGATCAGTGCCTTCGGTAAATACGATTTTTCTTTTTTGAACTTTCAATGCGGCAACCATATTTTCGAACATATTCATTTCCTCCTCTGGTTAAATGATACTTACTTCATCAAGTATAAACCAAATCACATGAATAAATCAATAACGTTTCCCTAATTGCCCAAAACTTATCAATATAATCTCTCATACCGTTGGTTTCATTTGACTTCCTTTGGAATGCTTACTGTAAAACAACTGCCCTGCTCTTTTACGCTCTCCACCGTCACAGTTCCATCATGGGCGGCGACAATGGATTTAACAATAGCAAGACCGATTCCGGCGCCTCCGAATTTCCGGTTCCTGGATTTGTCGGTTCTGTAAAAGCGCTCAAAGATTAACGGCAACTCCGCTTCAGGAATTCCAATTCCCGTATCCTTTACCTTAACAATCCCCCACCGGTCCGTTTCATATACTTTAATCTCTATAGCTCCGCCCTCTGGCGTGTATTTGATAGCATTGGAAAGCAGATTGGCCACGACCTGGCTGAATCTGTTTTTATCCGCTTCGGCAAAGACCGGACTGCCCTCTATGGAAAGAGATAAGTTCTTCTTGCTGATTTCTCCCTCCATCGTATCTGACACCGTTTGTACAATCTCCAGCAAATCGATCCAGGTTTTATTTAAGACCAGGTTTTCGCTCTCTATCTTCGCCAGCTGCCCCAAATCCTCAACCAGTGTTCCAAGACGCATTACCTCCTCATGGCAGCTTTTCAGCCGTTCAGGGGTTGCATCCCATAAGCCTTCAATCATGGCTTCCAAATGGGAACTCAAGGCAGTCAGCGGTGTCCGCAGTTCATGAGCCACATCTGCAGTCATCTGTTTGCGCAGTCCTTCCTGTGTTTTAAGGGCATCGGAGAGATGATTGATTGCGTCTGCAAGATCATCAAGCTCCCGTATCCTTGTACCTGGCTCGAACCGGATGTCATAGTTGCCTTTAGATATTTGTTTGGCAATATAAGCCGTTTTTGTGACTGGACGGGATATTCTTCGGGCAAGGAGACACCCTACCACCACTGAGCAGGCGCTGGATAAGATTCCTATGACAAGAAGTACTGTATTCATGACATTGATAAAATTAAAATCTGCCTCATTCATAAAGAACGGACCGTAATACTTAATAGAGACTGCTCCCACCTTTTTCCCATTCTGATCGATTTCAAAGGAGTGGTCCACAAAGCCGCCCTCAGCGCCCCTCTCTTCCATACGCGCTGATATCTCATTCATAATCTGTCCGCATAGGCTCATGTCATGGTTTTCCGCATCCCATACCATGTTTCCTCCTGCGTCATACAGTTTCACGATATACCCGTCATACAAGGCATTCATGCCGATGGCATGAACGTAGTCAAGCTTCCAGTTCCGTTTGAATCCATCGTACTGCCTGCTTAAATCATCTACGATATTTTCCCTGCGCTCCCGCCCAAGTTCTGTGATATACTTCTCAAACTCCCGGTTAATAACCCAGTTGGAAAGAAGGCCAATCAGCCCAATAGTGACCAGAAGCGTCAGCAAAATAGAAAGAGACAGCTGTTTTCTCAGGCTCTTCAATCTCCATCCCCTCCGAATTTATATCCCAGCCCCGGGATCGTCCGCACATACACCGGGTTTTTGGGATCGTCCTCAACCTTTTTTCTAATGTTTTTAATGTGGCTGTCTATCGCCCGGTCATATCCGGCAAAGCCCTTGTCCAGAGCCGCTTCGATCAGTTCCTCTCTGGTAAATACCTTCCCAGGGTATTTGATGAGCACCGACAGGATTTTCAATTCGCTGGGCGTCAGAGTCAGGCTGATTCCCTTTTTACGAACTTCATTCTTCTCAAAATCAATGACCAGATCTCCGTTTCTCCAGGAATTCCGCTTAACAAGGGGAACCAGGTCGCTTTCTGTCCTGCGGAGAACAGCTTCAACTCTGGCATACAGTTCTTTTAATCCAAAGGGCTTGGTAACATAATCATCTGCCCCAAGGCCCAACCCTTCCACCACATCACCTTCATCGACCTTGGCGGTCAGCATGATGATGGGAACCCGGGATTTTTTACGGATCGCAATGCACACCTCTTCTCCTGAGATATCCGGCATCATAAGATCCAGAATAACAAGAGAAATATTTTCCGAATCGAATATCTCCAGGGCCTTCCTGCCGTTTTCGGCAGGGAATGTGCGGAATCCCTTGCTTTCCAAAAGCAGACAGACTACCTCCAGTATTTTAGGTTCATCATCCACAACCAATACATTTTTGCTGCTTTTAAGCATTTTAGCACCTCTATCTAATAGAAATTAAAACGCGAAAGGCGGGAACCGCCTGGTTATGCGGTTCCCGTCCTCTTTACTTACTGCTAAATGATATCATAGCCCTGATCTTCAATCTCAGCTTTGATCTTGTCTATGGATGCCTGATCCGGGTCATGATCCACGGTTACGGTATTTGCTTCCAGGTCCACTGAAACACCGGATACGCCTGATAAAGCACCTACCGCATTTGTGATCGCCTTTACACAGTGTTCACATGCCATTCCATCTACATTTATAACTGATTTTGCCATTTAAGTTACCTCCGTTATATTTTTATTTTAAATTAAAGGGTTTTAATAATTTATAAACCTCTAAAGTCTTTCCGCCTTCCATTACTGAAACCGGGGCATATACCCAGCCTTCCACTTTTTCCGGATCAACACCGGCCGCAATGAGAGGTTCGGGATTTAATACAAAAACAATGTCCTTATCCTGATCTAGGTTTTTCACGGTATTTGTTTCCATATTTTTTGCCCATTCAAACATATTGCCGTCTCCCAGCTTTACCCCATAGTGATCCATGTCCATATGGTAGTTGATAAAGCTGCGGTGCTTATTTACGATCTGCTCATAGGCTGCAAGAGGAGTTGCCTCTCCCTCAGAAACCGGTTTTTCAGTTCCAAGCTTTGTTCCTACCATCAGCATTCCATCATAGGCTGCATAATTATCCGGCAGTTTATCCGTATCAAGCCCTGCACCGGTAAATGGGGCTGCATCAAGCTCCAGCATTACATCATGAAGTGGGCTCTGGCTGTAATCTCCGCTCCAGATAAAGCGTACACCGCCATCTGGGGCAGTTAAGGACCAGCCTCCATTGATTTCATCAGCTTTCACATTGTCGGGAATCGTATTTAAAATTGTTTCAAAGGATGTGGCAGATTGTTTTCCGACTACATCCAGATTTCCCCCCGCTGTCCGTATAACCGCTACAACGATCACTGCCACCAATACTGCGGCGGCTCCCACCGCTGCAATTAATTTTCCATTTTTGTTCATATCCGGTTCACCTCGTTCCTGTGGTTGGTTTGAATCGTTTCAGCCGCAATGCATTCGTCAGCACGGAAACTGAGCTTAAGCTCATGGCTGCTGCTGCAAAAATCGGGTTAAGAAGCGGCCCGTTAAAGAGCAGATGTAAAAGCCCTGCAGCGATGGGGATTCCAATCACATTATAACCGAAGGCCCAGAAAAGATTTTGCTTGATATTTCGGATGGTCTGCTTGCTTAAGTTAATTGCCGTGGGCACATCCATTAAATCTGAACGCATGAGAACGATGTCAGCGGATTCCATGGCTACGTCTGTACCGGAACCGATTGCGATACCGATATCCGCCTGGGCAAGAGCCGGAGCGTCATTAATTCCGTCACCTACCATGGCTACCTTGCGGCCTTCGGCCTGCAGCTTCCTGACCTCATCGGATTTATCCTGAGGAAGCACCTCGGACAATACCCGGTCGATTCCTACCTGTTTTGCAATAGCCTCTGCAGTTCTCTTATTGTCACCGGTAATCATGGCTACTTCTATGCCCATCTTATGCAGGCGTTCAATGGCAGCCCTGCTGGATTCCTTTACAACGTCCGCAACGGCTACAATACCTGCCAGCTTGCCGTTAATGGCTACATACATCGGTGTTTTTCCTTCCCCGGCCAGCTGGTCTGACGCTTCCTCCATTCCTGTTAAGGAAATGCTGCGTTCCATCATCAGCTTCCGGTTCCCGGCAAGGATATCTTCTCCGTCTATCTTCGCTTCTATCCCCCGTCCGGTTAAGGACTCAAAATGTTCCGCTGCAGATAAGGTAAGTCCGGCATCTTCCGCACCGTGGACAATTGCCTGCCCCAGAGGATGCTCAGAGCCCTTTTCTGCTGAAGCCGTAAGCTGAAGCAGCAGTTCTTTGGAAACCCCTTCTACAGCCAGTACATCAGTCACCGTCGGTTTTCCTTCGGTAATGGTGCCAGTTTTATCAAATACGATCGTACTGATTTTATGGGCTGTCTCAAGAGCCTCTCCGCCCTTGATCAGGATACCGTTTTCCGCGCCCTTTCCGGTTCCAACCATGATAGCAGTAGGTGTCGCAAGACCTAAGGCACATGGGCAGGCGATAACCAGAACTGAAATAAATATGGTAAGTGCAAACTTTAAGTCTCCGGCGGTGCCGATATACCAGGCAATACCGGAAAGCAGGGCAATCACACAAACGACCGGAACAAAATATCCGGAAACAATGTCTGCCATCTGAGCGATTGGAGCCTTTGAGCCCTGAGCGTCCTCTACCAGCTTGATGATCTGAGCAAGGGCCGTATCGCTGCCGATCTTTTCCGCTCTGAACTGAATGGTTCCTGTGGTGTTTAGGGAAGCGGCATAAACCTGATCCCCTTCTTTTTTATCCACCGGCATGCTTTCACCTGTCAGCATGGATTCATCGATGGCAGTGTGACCGCCTATCACGGTCCCGTCTACCGGGATCTTTTCGCCGGGCTTTACTAAAATCATATCACCGATTTCTACTTCGTCAATAGGAATCTCTTTTTCCACGCCGTCTTCAAGAATGATTGCCGTCTTGGGCGCAAGGCCCATCAGCTTCTTGATCGCTTCACTGGTTCTTCCCTTTGAAACTGCTTCCAGGGATTTTCCCAGCAGAATAAGGGTTATGATAACTCCCGCCGATTCATAATACAGGGAATCCACTGCCATAAAATGTCCTTCTGCAATCTGGAACGTGTTGTAGATGCTGTAAAGAACAGCAGCCGTAGTTCCTATAGCGATCAGGGAATCCATGTTTGGACTTCTCTGAAACAGGGCTTTAAAACCTATGGTATAGAATTTATATCCAACGCCTATGACTGGAACCACCAGCAGCAGTTCCACCAGAGCATAGATCAGGGGATACTCCATGGGAGCGATCCCGGCCGGGAAAGGCAGACTGACGATCTTGATCATGGGTGCCATGGCAACGTAGAGAAGAGGTATGGAAAACACCGCAGACACGATGAACTTCGTCCATAGGGTCTTAATCTCCCGCTGCTTGCGTGCCCGGTCCTCATCCGCTGCATCTGCTTTGTTTACTTCCAGGGCCTTGTAGCCTGCCTTTTCAATGGCTGCCCGTATGGCAGACATCCTGACCTTCTGAGGATCGTAGGCAACCGTAGCTTTTTCCGTTGCAAAATTAACCGATGTACTTATCACACCATCCAGTTTTCCCACAACTTTTTCTATACGTTTCGCACAGGCCGCACAGGTCATTCCGCCGATTGGTATGGTCACATTGGCATTTTCGGATTTTTCCACCACCTCATATCCGATTTTTGATACTGCTGCTTTAATCGCAGAAAGTTCAAGGGCACTGCTGTCATATTCCACAAACAGCTTTTCACTTGCCAGATTTACATTCGCCTGGCTGATACCGGAAAGCTTCCGCACTGTTTTTTCAATTCTCTGCGCACAGGCTGCACAGGTCATGCCCCTTATATTTAAAATTTGACTTTCCATTCTGATTCACCTCACTATTTTTTACTGCCCCTTCCTTTGGGCGTCCCCTCCGGCGTCGGCAAAGATCACAATAATACTAGTTTTTTCCATGGCCTCCAAAAATATGCTATCCTGTTATCTTGTATTTTTCGAGTACTCATGTTATTATTATGGCACTAATTGCGAAATTTGCAAGTATGCACTTTTTTGTGTTATAGTACCCAAAATGATACTAAGGGAGGAGATTTTAAATGAACAGCGACTGCACAACTTATCATTGCCCCGTAGATGCCACATTGGATATGATCGGAGGGAAATACAAAGCCCTCATCTTATGGCACTTAATTAACAATACCCTTCGGTTTGGAGAGCTTCGCAAGCTCATTCCCCAGGCAACACCCAAAATGCTCACCCAGCAGCTGCGGGAACTGGAGGAAGATCATCTGATCATCCGTACCGTATATCCGGTAGTGCCGCCAAAAGTGGAGTATATGCTTTCGGATCTTGGAAACAGTATCCGTCCTATTCTGGAAACCATGTATAATTGGGGAGCAGATTACTTAAGGCAGAATGGCCTTACCGTAAGCTGCTCCATGAAATTCCCCACAAAAGATTTTTAATAAGAAGCTTTCCAGTTAGCAAATATCTCTTTGGACTCCTTAAGGAAATCATAAGAGATCGTGATGGACTCGTCTGTCACGGTCTTTTCCTTGTCAAAAATAGGCCAGGGATTGCAGCCGCCTGCCTCCACTTCTACCCGGTTCATAGGAAAACGGTTTCCACAGTTCTGGCACACAAGAACATCTCCATCCTGCTTATAGTATCCTCTTCCTGAATCATAGCATACCTGGCAGGTGTTAAACGCTGTCCGGATCGTTCCATCCGGAGCCTGGACAGCAATGACCTCCATCTGAGTACCGTCTACATCAACCGGATAAAATTGGGCCGTACTTGAAATATCCTTTACCGGAATTACAAGGGTCTCTCCATTCTCTACCTTTTGGGTACTTTCTGCCGCTGCTTTGGTTGATTCTGTTTTCTCCGCCGTTTTCTTGGGAGCGCATGCAGTAAGAGCTGCGGCAGCTATCATCAGTAGTGCAAGCTTCATTGGAAGCCCACTGCGTTTCTTTCCGTTTCTTTTGACATATCCGTTCTGAAATTTCTGTAACATGTAAATGTCCTCCTGAATTTATACTTTGTTAATTCTTTTTCTGTTTGTCTCCCATAAAAAACATTGCTATGATAATACCAAAAACCGGGAGTATGCAGTGCCAGTGACTTAATAATAAACTCATCAATCCATTCTCCTTTCCTCTTTCCTTTCCCTATTCCCAGGGCATAGAGGTATCCCTGGAAGGGATTTCCTCAGCCCAAACAGATCGATTCCCTGTTTATCCGCAGCAGGAACCGCCTGCTCCCTGGAAGGTATCTTCAGGCCAGATAAGAGTCTTAAAACTGCTTATTTCTTTCTTAATGGCATCCATATCTAAGTTATCTAAATCATCCACAACCTTGATATACCCATAAAAAGCATTGTCCCCGGTGGAAAAGTCAAAGCTTCCTGCAGGTGTAAAATACAGGTTGTTTTCTCCCTCTTCAAGAGGAAGCTGGGTTGCAAAATCCGGAACAAGAAGCAGGGTTCCATAGGTGTCACCAGACGTATTGTCAATAATATTCCATTCCACATCCACACCGGATTTCACCACTGCCGCTGCCGGTTTAAAACCTTCATCCGTAAGTTCCATCGTAATTCTCTGAATGCTGTTTCCGTATTCATCCGTGGCGTCTTCCGCAACTGCTACCTCATCCGTTGGAATCGTATAACCGGCTGCTACCGGTTCTTCCGGCGCATATTCTTTTAATACGCCTTCTCCATCAGAGCCTGCGCTGTTCTTTACATCTCCTTCTTCCGACACATTAATGGACCCACGGATCATCCCCATCCAACAGCTGTAAGAGATCTTCCCTGTTTTCTCAGGAGTAAATTCAATGACATTTTCTCCGGTCTTAAAGGAATATTCAATGCCAAGATCCCGGATAATCATCCGGTTGTTACAGCCGTTTACGCTACCCTGGGGCGCTTCGATGATCCATTTTACCGGAATCCCTTTCTGAACATTGATGTTGGGATATCTACCTGGAGAAAGTGTACTGTTTATAATCTGAACTCCGTCTTCTATTTTTATATCTTCCTTTTTCTCCTGCCCTCCGGCTGCATAGGCGTTGTTTCCGCCACTTGAGAATAAGTCCGGTGCCTGGAATCCTGACAGGCTCAGCCCCTGGGAAAACATGGACATACCCAGTACCACAACCAGAACCGCTCCCACTGTCATGACCTTGCTTGTGAACCTTTTTCCCAGTGCTGAGGAAAGTGCTCCAAGTCCGAACATCAGAGGTACAGTGCCGAGGCTGAACAGGAACATGGACAGCGCGCCGGAAAAGGGGCTTCCGGTGGACAATGCATAGATCTGCATCGCCTGTAAGGGGCCGCATGGCATAAGGCCGTTTAGCAGACCCACAATCAGAGGACTGCTGCTTTTTGATTTTTCTTTGTCAATTTTTCTCGCAAATATTTGAGGCATTCTCGGATTCAGCCTGCGCAGCCACGGGAAAATCCCCAGCATGTTTATGCCCATAATGACCATAAACACTCCGGCTGCCAGCTTTAATACTCCCTGAAGAGTATTTGAGAACGTAACCACCGAACCCAGCGCTCCCACCAGGAAGCCTACCGCAGTGTAAGAGATCACCCGTCCCAGGTTATAAAGAAAAGTTGGCCGGAATGTAGATAAACGGCTCTTTTCTGAGACAGCATCTCCGCTTTTTGGAATGCACTGGGACAGATTGATTCCGCCGCACATTGCCACGCAATGAACGGATGTAACCAGGCCGATAACAAACAGCATTCCATAACTCATCTTTTCGTCTGCCAGCTGGCTGGGCGCAAGCAGGTTTAAAAGGCCGAACTGCTGGATCAGCATATATAAGGAAACAATGATAAGCAGGATTCCTATGACCCGGCTGCTATCCGGTCCCTGCTTTTCATGATCTGTTAATACCTTGTAATCCAGACCTTCAATAATCCCTACAATGCTTTTATACGAAATAATATCCGTATCAAAGGTGATGACAGCAGTTCCGGCGCTGTAACTTACTTCCGCTTTTTCGATTCCAGCCGTGTTGCGCAATTTTTTTTCAATTTTATTTTGACAGCTGATACAGGTCATCCCGCCGATCCGTAATTTTTTAGTTCTTACAGCAGATCCCATCGTCTGTCCTCCTTTTTCAATTTCTGAAACAAAGAATAGCAGGGCGATTTGTAGAAGTTGTGTAGATAAGATTTTTTTCAAAAAAAACGTGTATACCACTCATTCAAATGGTATACACGTGTCAATTTTGTATTTAAAATTACTCAGCCTGACTAAGCCTTATATCCAGACAAACATCACCGATGGATGTAGTCACACAGCAGGCAGTATGGAATGTATATTCTCCGCTCTCGTCCGGCTTACGTAAAACCGGCGGAAGGATATCACAGGTCAGATCTTCACCAGCAAGCATGGTAAGAACATTTCCGCTGATAATATTGGCAACTTCAGATACGGCAGAGGTGACAAACTCATCCACTGCATCAAATTCCATGCCGCTCATGATATTTACGATGCCAAGAGATGTCTCATGAGGAAGACGGTAAATCACCTCCCCCTTAAGATCTCCAATAAAGCCGATGGAAACGTCTAGTTCCTCCTCGCATGCAAAAGAATCTGCCGGGTGATCGGAAACATCGTTAAGTTCAAGCATCAGCTTAAATACATTCCGGGTTGCTTCTAAAAAGGGGCCATATAAATCAGTCATTCTTAGCTACCCCCTTTGATATCGCATAAGTGGCTATGCGCTGGTCTTCTGCTGCAACATGGTTGATAAGCCATGCCATAAGCTTTCCGGCGAACTTCTGCATCAGCTGCTCGTCATAACCGCTGCGCTCATATTCTTCCGTAACTGCAAGGACATAATTTACCATGTCGGTATGGATCTTCTTATGCTCTTCTCTGCCCGGATAACCGATTTTCTCCTGGTATGCCTCCTCGTCACGGAAATGCTCTACCACATACGCATTCATAAATTCTAATGTTTCATTCACCTTTTCTACTTTTTCATCCCAGGAAGCGGAGGAACGTAATACTTTCATAAAAATCTCTACCCGCTGAAACAGCTCCATATGCTGTACATCAATTAAAGGAACTCCCAGCTCATACTTATCCTTCCAAAGCATCGTAATCCTGTCCTTTCTTTAAAATATACCGGCTCATCAAGCCGGTATATTCTTTATCATTCGTTTAAAATCTTTGCTCATGCCTGTATTATAGCACGATTCGGATACAAGTCAATGTTCAAATTGAATGAGGGAAACAATCATTTCTTCACATATCTGCTGTACACTTTTATGATCCGTTTCTACGATTATATCCGCTGCTTTTTCATAAAAATCCTTACGTTTTGCCATAAGCTCTTTTATGAATTCCACGTTCATATTTCCATTTAAAATTGGACGCCCGCCATCATCCTTTACCCTCTCCAAAATGGTTTCAGGGCTGGCAGTTAGAAGTACGATACAACTTCCCTTTTTAAGATTTTTAACATTTTCCTCGCGGATTACCGCACCGCCCCCACAGGAAATAATAGTCTGGCTGCAGTTTTGCAGGTTAAGGATCGCATTGCTTTCACAGTCCCTGAAGTACTCTTCTCCGTATTTTTCAAATATATCCCGGATCGGCATCTTCTGGTCGTCCACGATCATGGCATCTACATCCACTTCCTTCATGGCCAGCATATCCCTTAAGTATTTGGATACCGTACTTTTTCCTGTTCCCATAAAACCGATCAAAGCAATGTTATGATCAAACAGTCTTTTGCTCTGTACACATTTGCTTTCTTCACCGATTTGTTTGAAGATTCTTAACAGTTCGTTGCAATAATCATGATCTCCTATTGCGGCAACTAACGTTTCGTGCCGGAGTTTCTCCTCTTCCATCTGAAATATAGGAAGTCCTTGCTCCTTCTTGTATTCCATGATCTCTGCTGCGTAACTAAGACGCCGCATCAAAAGGTCTAAAATTTCCATATCACAGCGATTCAAATCTTTTTTTATTTCATTCAGCTCTCTCATACTGTCTCTCCATATTTATCTTATCGTTCCTTTATATTTTTTACATTATACATAATATGGAGGCAAGCTGTAAAGCAATTCTTTCGGTTTGTTTTGTCAGGGATTTTTCTGGTCCATGGAACAAATTTACTCATTATTCATATAAATTCGTTGTTTGGAGGCAGGTAAACGTGATATAATTTTATTTATAGAAGTATATCATATACACGAAAGGTGGTATGTCTTATGGCAATTGATTTCAAAAAGATGGAAAAGGATTTATACCAACCCGGCGCGAAACCAGCCATCATCGAAGTGCCGGAAATGACTTTCATTATGATTGATGGGCACGGTGATCCAAATACCAGTGAGGCATATCAGACTGCATTGGAAGTCCTCTATGGTTTGGCTTATGCTGTAAAAATGAGCAAAATGGGCGGCAGGCAGCCCAAAGGGTATTATGACTTTGTTGTTCCCCCATTGGAAGGTTTGTGGTCAACGGATACAGGCGTCGTTGAATCTGGTATAACAGATAAGAGTGCATTTTGTTGGACCTCCATGATACGAATGCCGGAGTTTGTTACGCCAGAAGTCATTGAAGAGGCGAAAGTCAGCCTTTCAAAAAAGAAGCCCAGTCTTGATTTATCTATTGTGCGGCTTGAAGCTTTCAATGAGGGGCTTTGCGCTCAGGTTATGCACACCGGCTCCTATGATAACGAACCGGCAACAATTCTCGCCCTAAAAACATTTGTTGCGGATTCGGGTTATAGGATTGATCTTTCGGACACGCGCAAACATCATGAATTGTATCTAAACGACCCGCGTAAAACATCTCCTGAAAAATTGAAGACAATAATTCGCTATCCGATTATCAAGTAATGTAAGAGGGATATTATTAGAATAGAAAACTTTACGGTAATGCGAACATTTGTAAATAAGGTACTAATAAAGGTAAAAATACAAATAAAGATACAAATAACGGATGATGCGAATAGGTTATATCGCTTCATCCGTTTTCTGAATTATAAATTTTCTTATAGCTCCATATCTTTCGCCCATAATGGCTGCGTCCTCCACAGAAACGCCCTTGGGGTAAAGTCTGCTCTGCTTTAACGAGTATGCAGTGAGTCATCTTTAAAGAGTCTGAATCTGCCCACTTCCTGCTGGAGCATCTGCGCCTGGGCAGCCAGTTCTTCACTGGAGGAAGAACTTTCTTCTGCGGTCGCAGCGTTTGTCTGGACAACTGCAGATACCTGGTATAAGCCCTGATTGATCTGTTCTATCACCTGTACCTGCTGGGAAGAGGATTCCTCGATCCCTCTAATCGCTTGTTCCACAAACTGCGCCTGCTCCGCAACTCCCTGAAGAACCTTTGCCGTCTCATCGGCTATTTTCTCACCCTCTGAAACACTGGTCACCGAATATCTGATCAAATCAGCCGTCTGCTTGGCTGCTTCCGCAGATTTTCCGGCGAGGCTCCTGACTTCATCTGCAACCACTGCAAAACCTTTGCCAGCCTCTCCTGCGCGGGCAGATTCCACAGCCGCATTGAGCGCAAGAATGTTCGTCTGGAATGCAATATCTTCAATCACTTTCGTGATGCTTGATATTTTATCAGAGGCGGAACCGATTTCCTTCATCGCCTCATTCAGCTTTCGCATGTATTCATTGCTCTCGTTGACCCCGGCACCGGCCTGCCCAACATAATCAGCAGCCCTTTGAACATTTTTTGCATTTTCTTCTGCCTGCTCCGCCACGCTGCTGACGGAAGCATTCAGTTCCTCAATCGTAGCTGCCTGCTCCGCAGTTCCGGAAGCCAGAGCCTGTGCCGCAGAGGAAACCTGTTCTGCCCCTGCATTGACCTGATCGGATGCTGTGCTTATTAATAACAGTGTGTGGTTTAAATCTTTTCTGATTTTCTGCAGCGCAAGCCCAAGGATGTCCTGGTCAGAACGAAGGGGGACCTCATTGGTAAAATCTCCATTGCTGATCCTGTCGGCTGCATCCACCTGTTTTCCAATGCTGTCGATCATCTTAGTAAAGGCATTGGCAAGCTGGCCGGTTTCATCCTTTGAATCAATACTGCCAAGCTCCACATCCACATGCCCTAATGCGATCCGGTTTGCGGCATCCACAACCTGTTCAATTGGCTGACTGATCATTTTTGAGATTCTTGCCCCTAAAAATACTGCTGTACCGGCTCCAAATGCAACAAAAAGAACCAGAACAGCGGTCAGCCACAATGCAGTATCATGATTGGAATCATTGGTCCTTCCGGCTTCATCCATCCGGTTGTCAATTAATTTGTTGAAATTATCAAACATCTTCTGAATATTATTTGTTTCCTGAAGAAGTGCCTCCCATGCGGCAGCCTCATTCCCTGCCTCTGCCTCAGCCATACACTTCTCTACGGCTGGCTTAAAAGATTCATTAAACAGCGAAACAGACTCATCTAAAAGGGTAAAGGATTCCGGAATTGTTATAGTCTTGCGGTAAGCCTCTATGCTGGTTAAAAACTTCTCCGATCCACTGTCAAAGCTTTGCTTCAGTTCATCAAGCTTTTGGGCATCTCCCGTATAAATTACCATGGCTCTTGAGTCCACCCGGAACTGATAAAGGCTTTCAAGTGCCTCAAATAAATCTTTCATTGGAGCTGTCTGCCCTTTATACATGTATGTATCCATTTGACTGATCCTGGCAAGTCCGGCAATTCCTGCACCCCCGATCAGCAACATAATAAGCGTCAGGCTTAAAAAACCTGTCGCCAGTTTTCGCGAAATACTGAAATCCTTAAAGCTTTTCATTTTATTTCCTCCCTGTTTTCTTAGGTATGATTAAAAATAGGACAATCCGGCTTCCCTATCCGGGAGCGCAATGCTGTCCTGGCAGAACGTATTCGCAGTATATTTGGTACTGCGGTTTAGAAGAAATAATATGATATTTAAAGGGTTACAGAAGGCCATGACGGTGAATATGACGGCTTTTAAATTCTGCATGCAGAATTTATTGAAGTAAAGTCTCCTACAGCAGAGTTACATTTTTAAAACAGAAAAGCGCAGACACAGTATATTATGTTATCATCACATGGAAAAGGAAAAATACATAGACCCGCCAAATGACGATGTTATTGACGGCTGATATATAAATTTTCAATAAAATATTCTCAATCCAGCACAATAATTCAAACAAAAATTCTTTTTTATTGCCTCAATTATAAATTTATTTGATAATTGACAAATAATATTTTTCTGTTGTATAATGAATATTGTCGAAATATACATATTTTTGTAACCGCAGTACCAAATATACTGCGTCTTTTTATTTTATTTATTGTGTTAATTAATTAAATTACCCATAAATCATACAAACTTCTTCATATATATTCTGATTATTATAATAAATTTTTCCCAACACCAGTCAATAGAAAGACTCAAAAAACCGGCCAGAGCATAAAAAAACTCTGGCCGGACGGCTATACATATGGAACTTCTATTCAGTAATCAACCGCTTTTCACCGGTAATCTCCTGTATTGTTTTTATGTCCTGGG
Source organism: Lacrimispora sphenoides JCM 1415 (assembly GCF_900105615.1). NCBI lineage: Bacteria > Bacillati > Bacillota > Clostridia > Lachnospirales > Lachnospiraceae > Lacrimispora > Lacrimispora sphenoides. The sequence goes on from NZ_LT630003.1 coordinate 2,469,824, forward strand.
TTACTTCCAGAACACCAAGATATTCTCCTTCATGACTTCTCACCGCATAATAGCGGATCAGAATATATTTTCCAGCCATTTTGATCCAAAAGTCTTCCTGGTCTTTCTTTCCGGTTTTGAAATCCTCAACAATCTTTTCAACAATATGAACACTGGCCGGCGGATGACAGTTGGAAACATTTCTTCCGATAATGGCTTTTGTTCTCGGGAAAGCACGCTCCTTTCCTTCTGAAAAATACTTTACCACATCATCCTTATTTACAAAGGTAATGTCAAAGGGAAGCGTATTTAACATGGAAGTCAACTCTTCTAACTTAAATTCCCCGGAAGGAAGCTTTATAAGACCTGCTTCTCCTGCTTCCTTTATCTCCGTCTTATCCTTTTCCTTGTCGGCTGCGGCCGGATTCCATTGCGGAACATGGTCGATCATAAAACCTATTTCTCCGCTTTCATCAGCTATTGTTTTCCACTCTTCCTGAGTCAGCTGTTCTAAAAGCATGGGAACCATGATATTTTCTTCTTTAAAAATCATTTCCGTGATCTTATCCAGTAATTTTTCAATCTTCTGTATCAGGGACTCATTGATTTTTCCGTTCTGATCAAGCAATTCCACGGTTTCTTTCACTTGATTCCTGATCTCATCATCTACTCCCCACATGACCTTTGGAGGTGCCGTGATTCCGTATTTCTCCATGTATGGAAACAGCAGATTTTCCTTCTTCCCATAATGAACGGACAAGTTTTTTAATTGATTTACTCCTTCCCTAAGCTTTAAAAATTCTTCCTTAACATTCTCTTTTGTAAGAACCAGATACGGGCGGATTCCGTTTTCAATAATATGAGTAATTTTCTTATTTTCTCTGACCAGCACATTTAACGGATGTCCAGGAATTAAGGTTGGATCATCCGGCTGATGGATTTCTTCAATAGAGCCTTTAAAAACCAAGGCGTGTACATCACAAAGCTTCTGTACCTCCTCCACCGGCAGCCCATCTGCGATCAGAGCAGCCTCAGCCGCAGAAATATCAGAGGCAGACACACCTTGAAAAGCCTTCTCAAACAGCTGCTTTACCTCTTCCACTGATTTTCCTTCATGAAGCTTTTTAATGATCTCTTTAATCGCATTTTGCCTCATTTCGCGATTGTTAATATATTCACTCATAGTATTCCTCCTTCTTCCACGGCCTGAATCCACTTCCCACTATATAAAAAACGCCCCCGTCTGATTGGATCATTTCCCTCAGAAGGAGGCGCTCTTCCCAATTATTCTACTGTTATTACTGAAACAGGACAACCCTCCTGTGCTTCAACTGCCGTTTGCTCCGCAGACTCCGGCACTTCATCAACATATGCTTCTGCAGGTCCGTCATCCCCCATTCGGAACACCTCGGGGCAAATCGATGCACACAGTCCGCATTCAATACAACCCTCTCTATCTACCGTTGCTTTCATATCAACAACTCCTTTCCCAAAGATAACTTTATTGTTGGTAATTTCTTAAAAATTATCCATTTTCCAAAGATATGTTTTATTTTTTTCAGAATATCACCTCCATGGTTTCCTGTATGTTGTAATTACAACATTTTCCATTTTTTAGTAAAGTATTGATTAATGTATGGAAATATGAGAAGAAATATGATACATTTTTTGATAACAGGAAATGTTGATAGGTATTGAATATGATTGGTAAAGGAGCAAAATTGATGAATATATGGAGTATGATGCAGCTGGATAAGGATAATAAAAATATTGATATACTTATGGATTATGATACTTTGGAAACAGTGAAACTTGGCGATTTATACCCGAATTGGTGGGCAGACAGCCATTTTAATCAAACCTAAAGCAGCCGATAAATGTGACTATGAATTAAAGCAGGAGTAAAAAATGTGGCAGAAAAAATCAGTTGAAAGTTATTTTCAGGCATGGATCGAAAATGATGCGGACGTACTAAGGACAGTCTTATCAGATGACATTATATACAGCGAATGTTATGGTCCGGAATATCATGGAATCGAACAGGTTTTTAAGTGGTTTGATGATTGGAATAAGGCGGGAACTGTTTTAGAGTGGTCGATGAAGCGGCTTGTTTCAGAAGGAAATACAATTGTTGCGGAATGGTATTTTAAATGCAATTATAACAATGTAATCAATGGATTTGACGGAGTTTCAATGATTGACTTTGATGATAATGGGAAAATCAAAGAATTGAAAGAGTTTCAATCGAAAGCAGAACATTATTTTCCCTATGAGAAATAAAACAGGGAGGCTGCATAACCAATACCCGTTCGTTATGCAGCCTCTCTTTTTATTATGCCTATATCCGGTTATTACGCGGTTATTATGCGTTCATGAAGAATTCAATGTCATCTTCTACAGTACCAATTCCTGCAATTCCAAAAGTTTCAACAAGAACCTTGGCAACGTTTGGAGATAAGAAACCAGGTAATGTCGGCCCTAAGTGAATATTCTTCACTCCTAAGTAAAGAAGTGCAAGGAGTACGATAACAGCCTTCTGCTCATACCATGCGATGTTATAAGCGATTGGAAGCTCATTGACATCATCAAGACCAAAGACTTCCTTTAATTTCAAAGCAATTACTGCCAGAGAATAGGAGTCGTTACACTGTCCTGCATCCAGAACTCTTGGAATTCCGCCGATGTCGCCCAGTTCTAACTTATTGTATCTGTATTTTGCACAGCCAGCCGTAAGAATGATGGTATCGCTTGGAAGCTGCTTTGCAAATTCTGTGTAGTACTCTCTGGATTTCATTCTGCCGTCGCAGCCTGCCATAACAAAGAACTTTTTAATGGCTCCGGATTTTACAGCATCAACCACCTTATCTGCAAGTGCCAGTACCTGATTATGAGCAAAACCGCCTACAATACTGCCTGTTTCAATTTCATCAGGAGAAGGGAGCTTCTTTGCCATCTCTATGATAGCTGAAAAATCCTTCTTTCCGTTTTCATCCGCAGGAATGTTTGGACATCCAGGGAAGCCCGCAGCGCCTGTTGTAAAGATTCTGCCTGCAACTTCAGGAGTCTTTGGAGGAACAATACAGTTTGTGGTAAAGAGAATCGGTCCGTGGAAGGACTCAAACTCGCCAACCTGCATCCACCAGGAGTTTCCGTAGTTACCAACAAAGTTGTCATATTTCTTAAATGCCGGATAGTAGTGGGCAGGAAGCATCTCACCATGGGTGTAAACATCCACTCCTGTTCCCTTTGTCTGCTCTAAAAGCTGTTCCATATCTGTCAGATCATGGCCGGAGATAAGAATGGCCGGATTCTTTCTGACACCGATATTAACGGAAGTGATTTCCGGATTTCCATAGCGTGATGTATTGGCCTCATCAAGAAGAGCCATTCCTTTTACTCCGTATTCACCGGTCTTTAAGGTCAGGGCAACCAGATCATCGGCTGTAAGGCTGTCGTCAAGTGTTGCAGCCATTCCCTCGTATATGAAGGAATAAATGGACACATCTTCATTTCCGATGTTGAATGCATGCTCAGTGTAAGCAGCCAGACCCTTGATTCCGTAGATGATCAGCTCTCTTAAGGAACGGATATCTTCATTTTCCGTAGCCAGAACTCCTACCAGAGAAGCCTTGGAAAGCATGGCTTCTCTGGAGTCCACAGTAAATACTGCTGCATCCTGATTTCCGTTGTATCCTGTATCCTTTGCAAGCTGGTCTCTTAATCCGAGAACCTTTACGATCTGCTTTTCAATTGCATCCGCATCAAAGTTTGCGTTTGTGATCGTAATAAAGAGGCTTGTAAGTACCTCGTGGTTGATTGTATGTAGCTCTGACGCATTGGTTTTTGTCTTTACAACAATTTCAGAAATTCCCTTTATCGCATAAACAAGCAGGTCCTGAAGCTTTGCAACCTCCTCGTTCTTGCCACAGACACCTTTGATGGTACAGCCTGTGTTCTTTGCTGTCTCCTGACACTGATAGCAAAACATGCTCATATTCCATTACCTCCTAATGTAAATTTTCTATGCACAGCACCTTTTTTCAATGCTCCTGCTTTCTTTTTAAAGGATACCACTGGAATAAAGCTATGTCCGTTGTTATAACAACATACTTGGATTTTATTTTTTTCCATAATAAAAACGGCCATATCAGCAATTTGTCTCTCCCAAAAAGCTGATACAGCCGGTCCTACCAAGAAACAGTGCCACAATTGGCCTTAATCGTTCGGAACCGTTTTAACGTTCTTCCATACAAATTTTCACAAATTTCGCCATAATCAATATATAACTGAAAATGAAAACAAAGCCTGCGGCCATAAGAGGCCATTTTCTCTTTTTTTCCGGGATCGATAATCCAACCATGATCCCCACTGCACACAGGCATATCTTTAATAGTGCAAAATCTTTTATGCTGCACTTTTGCACAAATGCATCGGCACACTTACAAATCTCTTTCATCCGCACCGTCTCCTTTCATGAATTTTCTTCTCTGGTTCATTTAATCACGTCCTGTTTGTTTGATCCATAGTTAGTATACGCTTTTGGAAAAATATTATTAGATTCTAACCGAAAATCCTGTCCAAATTTGAACGTCAAGGCCAAAATCGGAATCAACGATAATCCTGCACATCAAATTCTTTATTTTTATAATAGTATTTTCTGTCATCCTCTACAATCTGCCGGACTACTCGGCAGGGATTCCCCAGAGCCACCACACGATCCGGGATATCTTTTGTCACAACGCTTCCGGCTCCGATCACCACATCATTTCCTATGGTAACGCCTGGATTAATGATAACGTTGCCTCCGATCCACACATTGTTCCCTATGGTGACAGGAATGCCGTACTCATATCCTGAATTTCTGGAATCCGGATGTATGGGATGACCGGCAGTATAGATAGAAACATTGGGCGCAAACATTACATTGTCCCCGATTATCACCTTTCCTACATCAAGGATCGTACAGTTATAATTTGCATAAAAATAATCCCCTACCTCAATATTGGTCCCGTAATCACAATGAAACGGCGCCTCAATATGAACATCCTTTCCTGCCTTTCCAAGAATACTCCGAATCAGCTCTTCCATTTTTTCTTCGTCATCCGGGCACAGCTGATTATACTGGTATATCTTAAGCTTGTTCTCCATTCGCTCCTCGCGGAGCCCATCCAGCCAGGCCTTGTAAGGCAGGCCAGCCAGCATTCTTTCCTTTTGGTTCATGATCATTCCACCCTTTCTTCTTTCCTCTTAATTGAAACGGATACTACAATGATAAATCATGAAACGCCGAATATCAACCGTAAGGTCCACCATAATATTTTTGGGGAATATATTTTTATTTCACATCTATTGACAGATTATCATTAATCTGGTATTATGTTCAATAATTTATAAAATATTATATTTTTGAACAAAGGAGTATGCGATGCAGGCAATTATTCTGGCCGCCGGTATGGGACGGCGTTTAAAAAAGCTAACAGAGAACCAGCCAAAATGCATGGTCACTGTAAATGGCATTCCTATGATCGTACGCATGATGAAACAGTTGGATCATTGCCATTTGGACCGGATCATCATTGTTACCGGTCATAAGGGCGAAGAGCTGCAATCCTTTGTATCCTCTCTCCCCCTCTCCACTCCGGTCACCTACATAGACAATCCGGTTTACAAAACAACAAACAACATTTACTCCCTTTACCTTGCTAAGGACCAGCTACTCAAAGATGATACCATTTTGCTGGAATCTGACCTGATTTTCGAACAGGAAGTGCTGACCCAGATCGTAAACGATCCCTATCCCAATCTGGCACTTGTGGCCCATTTTGAAAGCTGGATGGATGGGACAGTGGTTCTGCTTGATGAACAGGACAATATTATGAAGTTCCTCACACGAAAGGATTTCCGTTTCGAGGATATTCATTCCTACTATAAGACTGTCAACATCTATAAGTTCAGCCGCAATTTTTCCACCACCCACTACGTTCCCTTCCTGGAAGCGTACAGCAAGGCTTTAGGAAACAATGAGTATTATGAACAGGTATTAAAGGTCATATCACTTTTGGATGACCACGATTTAAAAGCCACCAGACTGGAAAACGGCTTCTGGTATGAAATCGACGATGAACAGGATTTAGATATTGCAGAATCCATTTTTACGGATTCTCAAAGCAGACTATCCCGGCTATCAAAGCGCTTTGGCGGCTACTGGCGGTACCCTGGCCTTCTGGACTTCTGTTACCTGGTCAATCCCTATTTTCCAAACAGCCGTTTCATGGGAGAAATCAAGGCCAGCTTTGAAGCCCTTACCACCAGCTATCCCTCCGGCCTTGATGTTAATAACCTGCTGGCTGCAAAATCCCTGGGCCTGGACAGAAACCAGGTTCTCACCGGAAACGGGGCCGCAGAATTAATAAAGCCTTTGCTCCGCAGCTTTAAAAATGCAGTCGGAGTCCTGCGCCCTTCCTTTGAAGAGTATGGGGCATGTTCCCAAAATGCCGTTTATTTTTCCGTAACAGCTCCGGATTATACTTATACCGCCCAGGATATCATGGACTTTTACAACAATAAGGAGCTGGATGCTCTGGTTTTAGTCAACCCGGATAATCCCACAGGAAATTACATTCCAAAGAAAGAGGTTCTTTCTCTTGCCAGGTACTGCAAGGCCAGAGGCATTACATTCATTCTGGATGAATCCTTTATTGACTTCTCCTCTGCAGAGGAATCGCCGTCGCTTATGTGTCAGGAAATATTGGATGAGTATACGAACCTGGTTCTTATTAAAAGTATTTCAAAGTCCTATGGGGTGCCAGGGCTGAGGCTGGGGCTCCTCACCTGCAGTGATCCGGAAATTATCAGCCTTGTCCGGAAAGAACTGCCCATTTGGAACATCAACTCTCTGGCTGAGTATTTTCTTCAGATTTTCGAAAAGTATCAATCAGACTATCAGGAGGCACTGGATCGTTTTAAAGGGACCAGAGAAAAATTATACCAGTCCCTTCATTCCATCAGGCAGTTGAAGCTTTACCCTTCACAGGCCAACTTCATCATGTGTGAAATCACCGATGGCTGTTTGGCAACACAGATTGCGGAGTTGTTGTTAAACCGCTATAACATTCTGGTAAAGGATCTGTCCCATAAACCCGGAATGGAAGGCAGAGAGATAATCCGCATTGCAGTCAGAACAGAGGCAGACAACGAACGTCTGGCGGATGCGCTGAAACACATATTACGCTAATTAAAGGAGGCAATTATTATGAATACGCAAAATGAATCAAAGGAAACCTGGAAACAGATCTGGACCCGGAAAGGCCGGGCAGATAGCTCCGTTACAGACTTACTGGCATACGATGGATATGAAGCCACCAAGGTAGATATGGAAGAAGTGGCAAGCCAGATCATCAAGCGGCTGGATATACATAAAAACGACAGAGTCCTTGAAGTGGGATGCGGCGCAGGTGCCCTGGCTCAGTATCTGGACTGTGATTACGTAGGCATTGACTATTCCCCTACTCTTGTACAAAAGCACATCGAGTTTTTACAGAATTCGGTCCTGACCGGAGAAGCCGCAGACTTACCGTTTAAGGATAAATCCTTTGATAAGGTGATCTGCTACGGCGTATACCTTTATTTTGATAATAAGGAATATGCTGAAAAAGCAACGAAAGAGCTGCTGCGGGTTGCCAAAAAGGGAGTGCTGATCGGAGAGATCCCCATGCGTTCTCACCGGGAGGAACACCTGTTGTTTTCCAAGGAAGAATTTCGCGGCTGGGATATCAGCGACGGTTTTTATGATCCATACAGAAAAGACCGGTTCAATGCTGTTTATATCTTCTCCTAACAAATGTGTTAAGGCTGTTTCGTGCAGTCATCATACATTAAGACGAATTCAGAATCAGATTAAGGGAAAGGCGATCGCCTTTCCCTTTCAATTCTTCACAGTACGCCGCATTATACCATTCCCGACACAGCACGCTGCATCATTCATTCAGGAGCAGTTCTTTTTTATTGTTATACTCTCATATTCCTTTGGAGTATGGCCCGTGATCTTTTTAAATACGGTACTGAAATAGTATTGCGTATCAAAACCAAGCATATCTGATATTTCATACATCATATATTGATACGTCCCTATCAGCTCCTTTGCCTTTTCAATTTTAACCTCTGAGACATAATCCGAAAAATTTTTCCCAGTCTGTTTTTTAAAAATGCTGCTTAAATGTCCCTGGCTGATATTTAACAGAGCGGACATCTGATTTAAGGTTATCTTTTCCCGGTAATGCTCCCGGATATATTCCTGAACCAGCTCAATATACTTGTCCTTCCTGCTTTCCTTATAGGTCTCCAAACCTTCTGCCACCTGGTCCCGGACCCCCTCCAGCCAGGCGATCACGGCATTTAAGTCAGACAGATGGTTTAACTGTCCTGCCACATCTGAAATATAGGGAAAGCCCTGGTCCTCTCTCTCTTCCAAAAGGAATGTAATATAGTAATAAAGTTTACTGCATGCATTAACCGCCTGGGATCGGGATGGCTTACACCGGGCAAACAGCTGAATGATCTGGTTCATGATATTGGAAAAGCCGTCCCGGTCATTTTGACGGATAATGCCAGTTAATTCCTTCTTTAAACAATTAATATTGAAGCTGCTGCTGTGATAGAAGTTCTCTTTACAATTATCTAAATAATATACAATCGCACTGGAACTGTTATCATACGTTTCTTTCATAGCACTCATAGCCTGGTAAAGAAGATCCTGAACTCCTTCCGCTTCCCTCACCGGCCGGCTGACCGCAAAGGACACAGGAATATCAAAATATTCCCTGATTACCTTACGGAATTTGATGCTCATTGCTTCCACTGACTCTTTATAATCATCCATTCCCTCCAGAGAAAGAACAAGGATAAAACCTTTTTGCTCCTTTTTCAAAAGGCAGCATCTGTCAAAAAAACCCTTTACCATTTCATGAATGATATTTTCCGCAAAATTAATGATTCTTTTCTGGTCAGCCCTGGTAAATGTCTCGGAAAAACCCTCATGCTTGTAATTAAAATGAATTACCATCAAAAGAAGCACCGGGTAACGTTCCCGGATCATTACAGACAGCCTTTCATCCGGATGCGCATCCGCATCGCAAATCAAAATATGCCTGAAATAATTTTGAATGCGTTCGTCGGCGGTTACCTCTCCGCCTTCCATAAATCCTATCCTCCGACGGGTTAGGTTGCATCTGTCTTTGGCTCGTTCCAGAGCAGCGATTAACGCTTTCTCATCAAGTTCCAGCTTTATGAGATAATCAACAGCTCCCAGACGCAGCGCCTCTTTCACCAGAGAGAATTCCTCCAGGTTTGACAAGAAAATAAAAGATGCAGTATATCCTCGTTCAACAGATGCCTTCATAAAGCTGATCCCATCCATGACAGGCATTCCAATATCCGTTATCACAATATCTGGTCTTAGAGCTTCCATTTGTGCAAGAGCCTGGCAGCCATTGGTGACCTTTCTGACTATTTTACACTGATGCTCTTCCCAGTTTAAAAGAGAAGATACCCCTGCCAGAATCAGGGGTTCGTCGTCAACGATCATAATCCGATACATATTTATTACTCCAAAAGAATATTTACAGTTACCTGCATTTATCCCTCAGCCTTGGTTCCCATTATGCTTATCTCATTGATTTATGGGCCGAGGTATCTTCTCTTCTGGTATTCCGGTTCCATTATCCCGTATCGTAATTCGTATCTCTTAATCGTTTACTTTATATTCCGTTCTTTAATTCCGCTCTGTTATTCCGCACTGTTATTCCGATCTGTTATTCCGCTCTTTTACTCCGCTCTTTTCTCCACGTTCATTGCCGCATAAAACAGGATTCTTTAAATGGAATACCCATACTCTTCCATACACTGTTTTATGTATTCCTCATAGGCTCTCTCCAGCCACAGATTCCTTAGAAGCGTCACAGATTCCTCATAATCCGCCCTTCCGTAGTCATGCTTATCCAGTACCTTTAAGATTCCCTGGGAGGGTCCGTAGTCTAATACGCCGCTGCTCTGCCCCGGCTCCATAGACCGGGTCTGTTCTGCAAGCCAGGTCATTTCCTGATTATCTCTTGGAAAATCCGCTGTATCATATTCTACTTCCTCGTATTCAATTTTAACTTCTGATACTTCATTGATCTTATTAACAATATCCGCAGGCTCTTTTCCTTCAGCAAATCCTTTCTCCACAAAGCTCCAGACCTTTTCCAGTTCCTCCGGATACGCTCCTGCCTTCATGCCGTAATACATATAGATTCCGATCCTGGCTTTGCACCCCTTATCAAACAGGGTTGGGTCTGCACTGGCGTAGAGCTCCTTCAGCTGATCCTCGGAAGGCTTCAGTTTTTCCTCTATGAGTTTTCCCTTCAGTTCATCCCTCACTTCCATCTGCGTTCTGGAGATATATTCCATCAGTCCGTATTGACCGGGGCCGTAAGAAACGCTCTGGGAGGACTGCCGTTTTTTGTTCTCTTCCTCCAGGGATCTTTTGATATCCTTCAGAGTGATATCGGCAGGAATCCCATATTGGGAAGCCTTTAGCCGTTCCACCGTGTCCCGGTAAAGACGTTCCATTGCCTTTTGTTTTAATACCTCCCCGGGGACCTCGCCCTGGATTTTAGTCTCCCAAAATCCGTTTTCATTTGGGTCTAACTGATACTTATTGTAAAAATAGGACGTAACTTCGGCCCGGCAGTCATTTTCATAAAGCGCCAGATGGTCCTGAGTAATGGTATAACTTCCAATTTTCAGCACTTCATGGGAAGGGCCATTTAGCCACCAGATTCCTAACATGAATAAAGCTATGAATACAACCGTTCCCATTATCACGTTCCATCTGCGCGCTTTCTGTTTCATTGTTTCCTCCCTGCTCCTTACAGCTTTCTTCTATATTTTACCAGTTCCTGAGTCAAACGTCTCTCCATTTCATGAATTTCTTCCATTTCTGCATCCGGATCCCGGAGAACACGTTTTGCTTCTTCAAGCAGCTGTGTCAGACCTGCCTCATCCACATTGCTGTAATTCTCTGCATTGATATTGGAAGCCATATCAACAATAAAGCTTAAATTCTTTTTTATCACCTTTTCCGGTACATAATCGGATTCCCAAACCAGCAACGGCTTTACGGCTCCTTCTTTGGCAGTTCTGGAGGAGTGAATGTCCAGGTAATTATTTTTTGCTGCCGTTGGTATGCTGATCTCAAAGGAGATCTCTGCGTCTTCATTCCTTTTAGCCCTGTTAACAGCTTCCGTTACATCAAGCTTCTGGATCAGGCTATCGGATGTCATGGCTTTTGTAAGGAAAGCTGCCGGATTTGTATCCATACGGGTCGGGAAACTATTGAAGGTTACCGTTGCCCCTTCCCAATCGCTCTCCACCTGATAAATATCCGCGCTGGTAAAATCCGCACTTGGCGTACCGGACAGCTCAAAGGTCAGATAAACTGCCTGAGCGGATTCCGGCACTTGTTCTAAGCTGAACTTCATAAGGGATTTTCTTGTATAATTTTGTGCTCCCGCATCATTTTTAACAATCAGGTAGGAAGAACCGCTGAAATTTTTATTGCTGTCCGATCCGCCTTGTACGTAAACATTGTCCATGACCGGTGTGGATTCGTCGCCGACCTGCACCTGGATCCGTGGGGTAAATCCTGCCGTATTGCAGAGCCCCTCTGGCAATACCAGTTGTCCGGTTAAATCATAGGTCCCGAATACGTCTTTCTGATAATCCCCTCTCTCCCATAAAATATCCAGTGTGTGGGTTCCTCCTGCATTGTCATAAGCTTCCACTGTCTTAGGAAGCTGCAGATCCGTGAACTTTGTTCCGGGATCTGCCTTGATCCGGTCAAACTCTCCGGAAAGACCGATGATTTCACATGTCTTAGGTTCTTTAATCTTTAATGTGATCTTGCTGGTCCGGCCTGCCATTCCTGCTGTCCTTACAGCCAGCTTGATAAACGGAGTTTTCTGAAGCACCTCTACATTGGCATCGGATTCTTTTATGTCTCCGCCTATATATGGGAGTGAAATCTCAATGGTACCATGGTTCTCCTGGGTGGGATCCGACACCCCTAGGGTTGCTTCGTCTCCATTGATCTGCATTGTTACAGAAGCGGCTTTACTGGATGTGATCCCCGCTGCAGTCGTTGCCTTGTTATTCCAGAAATTCACTGCCGTGATTCCCAGGGCCTTTTCTCTGACTGCATGGGCGTCTTCGCTGCACACCAGGACTTCAATTTCCGGATTTTCACAGTACTGCGCCGTTTCTTCCGCAGTCTTACCTGGAAGAATCACATAGGAATAATCCGCATTCGCTGGCTTTTTCCCGTGCTCGAACCAGAATGTGGCAAACTGGTTTGTCTCCTCCCCTTCACTGGTTCCCTGGGCATTCCAGTTACCGGTCCTCTTTTCTTTCAAGGCCATGACATCGGTTTTCCCAGGAAAATAGTAGCCTATATCGGAGCCTGCCGCATTTCCCTCCAGATGGATCCAGGAGACACCGGCTATGTTAGCTCCTTTTGATACACATTCCTCACCATCGTCCCTGATATCCTTTGCTTCCCCATCGAACAGCACCTCATTGCTTCCGTCCTTATTAAGCTTTCGGTTGTCAATAATGGTCTCCACGTAATTGCCGGTGGAGGAAGTGATCCCGCTTCCCACTGCTGCGATTTCGTCATCAAATAGGAACCAGGACTTTTTAGCGTCCGTGCCTGATCTGGTACTGCCGCTATTGCCCAAGGTCTTATAATGCATTCCTGCTGCACCGTAACTGCCAAGGCTGGAACCGCCCACCCAGCTGTAAATATTCTTTGTCCGGTCGCCGGCGCCGTTGGGCCGGGTGACATATTCGGTGGTCGTTCCTGCCAGGCGCTTTGGATCTACAGTAGCCCAGTAGCCTTCCCCGTACTGGTCTCTGTCTCGGTTGTAAAGGTATGTCATACCATCGGAAACATTCCATGTGTGCTTGCCTTCATCGTTGATCAGCTCATGCCCGTACGTACGGCTGGAATGCATGGATAAAGCGAATCCGAATTCCGGCATAATATGGACCAGCTTATCCATACCTGCAAACAGCTTGTGAAGCACATACTCACTCCTCGGTTCAATGGAAGCATCGTTCATAATCTGATTCGCCTTCATTAATGAAGCAATATGGGTACTGTGGCTGTAATAATAATCCTCATCCATCCCAATGAAATATTTCATCATGCTATTAAAGCAATCCTGCTGTTCTGCAGGCATGGCATCACCCATCAGCATCATGGCATCCATGATTCCCGCACCTCTTGTTTTGTCGTTTGAAGTCTTTCTGGTAATATCTCTTCCCGATACCATATCCATGCACAGCCCGCGATAAATAAATGGCTCGATCCCTTCAAATACCATATCAAAGATCAGCTGTTCTGCGTGATCCTCATAGGTAAGTTCAAAATCAGTGCCGGAAAATATGGAAAACAGAATACTCAGCTTCTCATAGAGCTGAGAACCGTATCCGCCCATATAGGAAAGGGCCTGATGCTGGATAAAGGACCCGTCCTCGTAGAATCCATCTCCTGTCGTCACATATTCAAATACGGTCTTATATGCCTTTTTCACATGATAAAGCTTATCCCTGTCGCCGGTCAAAAGACCGGTTTGGACCACTACCATGCCTTTGTCGATTAGATTTGCACCTGTCATGGCCGGAGATCCAGGATAGCCGGAGGGACGGTCACATACGTTCGTAAACCGGTTGACTGCCGCTGCATAGCGATCAATTTGATCCGGTGTCAAGTCCTCATATAGAATCAGGGCCGTATCCAGAAATGCAATGGGACCTCCGATTTCCCAGTGCCACCAGTTTCCGAACACCGGGGTCTTTTCATCGCTGCTGTTATAATGATATTCATTCATAAAATCCAGGGCCAGGATCAGCTCTTTTTTTACTTTCTCATTCTGGTATAGCTGGCATCCCTTTGTTGCCCATGCGATTGCCATATCTTTTAACCGGTAGAAGGTCACAGCCACATTGCCGGAATGGACCTTGGCTTCTGCGCCGGTTCCTTTGATGTAGCTCATATCCAGATCGCTCCAGAGATTTGTCCTGGACTCATCGTTTCCTTTTATCATGGCATTCCAGTATTCCCCGGCCTTTTCATCAAGCCCATGGATATATGTGCGGACTGCTTCATTGCCGGTATTAAGCTCTCCGCCTAACAGCGTAACCAGCCACTTTTTCCTTAGTTCCTGAAACTGGGAATCAACAGGTTGTGCATTCATTGCCGTGGAAAGTTCTGACGCAAGTTCATTGATCCTTTCCCTCACCTCTCTGGTAAACAGGCTGACCCCAGGAGGAGCCACATTTTCATAGGTCAGCTTACTCTGATCGTATTCCTTTTGGAAAACCGATTTCCCCTCTTCCATAAGCTGTAATATTTTCCCATAAGACTCGGGCGTATAAGCGCCGGGATTTAAGCTTTTCGCCTTTTTATACAGGGAAGGAAGACCGGGAAGAGCCACGGTTATATCGTACTCCGGCAGCCAAACAGAGGTTTTAAAGTTTCTTGCCTTAAATACCACACTGTCTTCATAAATCTTTACATGGTAGCCGGTTCCGGCTTCTTTTACTCCGTTTTCCGACTCATTATAAGAGGGCAGATCAATCAAGATGCCGTATTCCCTGTCAATGGCTTCCGCCACGCCGAAACCGTTGTGAATATGACCGGACATGTAAATCACCTGGGGATATTTAGCAAATATCTCCTTTACTTTGGAATCCTGGTTACCGAAATCCAGCAGGATATTGCTTCTCCAGTGGCTGTCCTTTAATGCATTGTGTCCCATGACAAAAATCGGCTTATCCGGGCTGGCATTTTCAGCCAGAGTCTCTTCCAGCCAGTTTAACTGTTCTCCGGAAAGGTACATGGTATCCTTTAATCCGTTTTCCGTATTGAGTACAATAAAATGATACCCTCCCAGCCACCGGTCAAAATAAAGGGTTTCACCGCTTCCCGGCATATATCTTTTATTATGTTTCAGATAAAGAGCTTTTGCGGTTGGCCAGTATGCGCTGATAACAGTTTCATCCTTGTTCCAGTCAGCAGAATTGAATCCCCTGACATCGTGATTTCCAAGGGTCATAATAATCTTGTCGTCAGAAACCGGCGAATACTGATCCATGATATTATAAATCCCACGATACTGGGCCTCTGTGCCGCTCTGTGTAAAATCACCCAGATTTAATACCCCCAGAGAGTCAGGAGCTATGGTTTTCATATCCTTTAACCCTGCAATGAAATTCACTGCATTGGTTTCCGACAGGTTATCAGATTTTATATGCACATCGGCTACCACCTGGAAACTGCAAAGCGGCTCGCTGCCTTCTAAAAATTTATTGTATTTTTCTTTCAGACTGCTGACGGCGGCCATAGCTGCGGCGGCTGTCATGCCCTCCAGTTCTTTTTCTACATTCTCAATTTCCTGCTCCATTCCACGGATCCCATCCAGAGAATACTGGGAACCCGGTTTGATGGAGGCCAGCTGTTTTTTCATTTGTTCCACTGCTGCCATCACTCCTTCTGCTTCATAAATTGTTTTTACGGTAGAGGCATTCATTGCCTTCTTGTACACCCGGAGCT